>ONVC01000015.1 GCA_900321205.1 uncultured Acinetobacter sp.
TTTGCAGGTCAGGGATTGTCTGACGGTAACAGTCCGCAAGTCGGATTTGCTAACCCAACAAATTTATAATGTTGGCTTTGCAAAGGCAACCTACAACTACATTTATGCATCATGAAAAAAAATAAAAAGGATAGTAACAAAAGTCATTATCCTTTTTACATTGGGCAGGGGTGGATTCGAACCACCGTACTCTCGCGAGAACAGATTTACAGTCTGTCGCCTTTAGCCACTCGGCCACCTACCCATATTAAGTTTTTTAGCTTCTTCGCCACGATTATATGACGAGTTAAAAATTTGCCCTTGACGAGACTTGAACTCGTGACCTCTCCCTTACCAAGGGAGTGCTCTACCTCTGAGCCACAAGGGCAAGCTAGTCAAATTATAAAAAAAGCCGGTAATAGGAATCGAACCTACAACCTACGGTTTACAAAACCGTTGCTCTACCGTTGAGCTATACCGGCAACAGAGTTAATCTTATAGTAAACATTATTGCATGTCAAGAGGTTTATAAGAATATATTTATTCTCTAATACGTTTGGTTGAAATTTATCAATTCTTTTTAAAGATTTTTATATTTATTCCGACAAAAAAATTGACTTTCGATAATAAATCATTAAAAGTTAACCAAGAAAGGTTTAACTAAATATGGCAGGAATAGTACAATTATTAGCAAATGTTTTAACAGCCGCACCTTCGGTACAAGCTCCGGTTATCAAAAGAACAAGCTCAAATCCGTTTGCATCAGGTACAGAGAATCCCTTTGTTACTTCACAGGGAAGAAATCCTTTTGAGTTCTACGGTCAGAACAGACCTGTTTCAGGAGGATATTTTGCCGGTTATTATAATAACCAGCCGAATATTGTCGGAAGACGATTATTTATTGAAGTATAGGCTCAAAAATATACTTTATATACATACCCCAAAACAAAAGCCATACGAAAGTACGGCTTTTTCGTTTTTCAGATTTAGTCCGCATAAGCATCTTCAAGGAGTTTTATTCTGAAACAACTTCCTGACGGAATTGAAACATGTTTACCTTTTTGGAAAAATGCTGTTACCGGTGAAATTAAAGTATTAGCAGCGAGACATATAGTTCCGTACATAAATGGGAATGGAGATAGAAGGAATGTAGAACCCTCGCTGCCGAGATTTATCGTCAAGGTCATCATACGACTAAACAAAGAACGTCCCCAGTTTCCTTTCTTCCATACGGTTTTGAGATACGTTCTCTCCCCTTTTATATTATTCAGAAAAATTATTTTCTCATCAGCCCGAGTAATATAAGCATTCAAAGGAACTGTTGTATTTTTATATTGCATGCTTCTGATTTTTATTACTACGAGTCCTCCGTTACACGAAACCTGAGGCTGATGCGATTCAATAACTTCACCTGTAAATATGGTAGAAGCAGGTATTGTGTATTTACTTTTATAAACAGGAGTTGTCGTTTTAAATTTAACAATTGTTCCCTTTTTTTGCCAGTCAGAAATTTTTACCGTACTTACCACATTCAAAGCAGTGCCTTTTGGGATTTTTGTAGTATGTTTATAAGCTGTTGAAACGGCTGAAGGTTTCGTGTTTGTCGTAATCGGTTTTACAGAAGGATTCTTTTGATTTTTCAATTTTTCAGGCAATTCAGGTAACTCTTCCTGCTCGTTTTTTTTAGTATCATTAACCAGCTGCGAAGAGTTAAAATTTTTTCTGATATCATCATCTACAGTCATGTCCAAATCAAAAGAAAAAACATGACTTGTGCATAATATTTGCAGAAAAAGTGTAATTGTTACAATTCTTAATGTGTTTTTTACAATTTCCATAAGTTTATAATCCTTTTATTATTATACCTTCTGCCCTTTTTTTCTCAAATTGTAACAATATTTTAACGAACTAGCAAAAAATATTTTGATTTGTTTTATTATAAATGTGTAGGGACAAATTAATAAATTAGATTGGAAACTATGATGAAGATTCATACAACGCAAAATCTAAAATCTATGGTACAAACAACTCAACAACCAACCAACTATGTATCGTCAAAAGACTTTAGATTAAAAAATTATTCGGAGCAGATGTTGTTGCCGAAGTTATCGGTTGAGAGCGCGGGATTAGAGCGTACATCCATTTCATTTGGAAGTAGCAAAACGACAGCGAAAGATGCAATTAAAATAATTAAAAAGACAAAGAAGATGGTAGGGGAGATTAAGAAAGAACCCCAACCTGAGAGAAAGAAGGGGGACAGTTTTTTAACCGGCTCCCTTTTTGATAACATGTTAAAAATATCGAACTTCGGTCCGATTACACAGGCAGGACTTGCGGCAATTGTCTGTACCGTATTAAGACCTGCAACAATTATGTTTATGCCGGACAAAGAAGGGAAAACAAATAACAAATATGCCGCAGCACACTCAATATCATCAGGTATTGCAGGATTTGTTTTAACAACACCGCTTACATATCCTTTCAAACAAGGCGGAAAATATGCTCAGTCTCAGCTTATTCAAAGAATGAGCGAAGATGTTTTAAAAAGACTTTATCCGCATTTAAAAATTGAATCAATTACCGATGCGGCAGGAAAAAGACTTGATAAGAAGTACTGGAAAGACTACATGGGCAACAAGTTTATTGATGATATAAAAATCGTTGATATGCTTCCTCAATTTAAACAACTTGCCGATGTTTCGGAAGAAACTTTTAAAAATACATTAAAAGTTGATGTTGACTGGGCAAAATACAAAGGTAAATCTTTTAATGAGGTAATGTTAAAAGACGGCAGAAGTCTGTATGATGCAATTGATATGAAAAATATCGGTGTCATAATCAAAGAAAGCGGCTTCGGAGAAACACAATTCCTTTTAAGAGATTTTGACCACAACTATCTTGAAAAATTAATTAAGGATTCAAAAGACAATTATTGGGGAAAACTTGATATCAATTCCGTTTACACAAACGGCGAACATAAAATCATCAAAGACTTCCGTGAATGGCGTACAGTTGACGGAAAACAATGGAAGCTTGACCTTGATGAAGTGTATGTAGCATCTGAATTTGAAACAGCTGATTACAGACCAAGAAGAACCGGTAAGAAAAGATTTGATAAAAAAGACAAAGAATATAAATTTGTATCATACTTAGACAACGGAGCAGACGGAAAAATCGGTACACCTATTGATAACAAGATGGTAGAAGCAGATATGTGTAACGAAGGTCAGATGAAGGTTATAGAATGGCTGCCTGACCTGGCATTCAGAATACCTATTGCAGCAACTACAATTGCAATGATTCCGTGGGTACTCAAAAAAGTATTCCACCTGGAAAAACACAAAAAGACAGATAACGTAAAACCAGAAGTTAAGATTACCAAACCTGAAATTGCAAAAAGCGAAGTAAAACCGGCAGAAAATTCTCAGCAACTTGCCTTCAAAGGTAAATCAAAAGAACCTTCAGAATTTGTTAAATGGATAGGAAAAACCTTCGGGGCATGGGTAATTAAAAACCCGACAATCCACAAATACTCCGGTAAACTTGCACAGCTTCAGGGTAAACTGACCGCTCACATGTCAACAATCGGTTCATTAATCACAAGCAGTGTTTATGTTCAGCAAACATTATCCAAAAAAGATTTAGATAATGATAAACGTACAACACTTGCAATTAACCAGATATTATGTTTCTTTGTTCCGACATTCCTTGCTTATACAGCGGACTCAACATTAAACAATTTTGTTAAGAACAAAGAATACAGATATTCAGGATTACAAAGACAAAAACGTGTACTGGAAGAAGCAAAAACAGGAAAACCATACACTCCTGAACAACTTAAAACTTTAACAGATAAGATAAAAGGTATCCGTGTTCTTGCAAGCTTACTGATATTCACAACTGTTTACAGATACGTCTCACCTGTACTTATCACACCATTCGCAAACAAAATCGGTGACTGGTACAACGAAAGACGTCTTGCAAAGAAACACGCAAGGGAAATAGAGTTAAGTCAAAACTCTGACAATGAAACTGCAAAAGAAATATCAATAAAAGCAGAAGATGTAAAAAAAACAGCTTAAAGTTTGTTAAATAAACACGAAAACCGCCCTCCCTACAGGGCGGTTTTTTGTCGGAACATTGTTTGTAATATAATCAGAAGTATGAATTATTTATACTTAGAAGAGATTGATTCAACGAATAAATTTGCAAAAGAAGGGATAAATGATATTCCTGACAAGACTGTTGTTTATACTTATAAACAAACAGCAGGACGAGGAAGACTTCAGAGAAAATGGAACTATACGGGGGAAGATAATATTTATGCAAGTATTGTTTTAAAACCCTCAGATGAGATGAGAGAGGTTTATTCTAATTTAACCCAGCTTTTATGTGTTGTTCTGGCTGAAACTTTTGAAGAATATGATATTCAGCCAAAGATAAAGTGGCCGAATGATATAAGAGTTAACGGGAAAAAGATATCGGGAATACTTGCCGAAGCAGTCGGAGCAAATGATTCTGACGGGAAATACATGTTAAAAGGGCTTATTTTGGGATTCGGAGTAAATCTTAATGTACCGAAAGAAATTCTGGAAAATATTGACCAGCCTGCGACTTCGTTAAATATTGAAACAGGAAAATTTATTGATAAAGAAATATTCCTGAAAAATGTTATCAATAAGTTTTGTTTATATTATAATAGATTTATTGAGGATGGTTTTATATTAATAAAAGAAGACTACAAAAGAAGAGCTGAGTTCCTCAATAAAAACGTATCCGTAAAAGTTTTTGACAAAACAATAGAGGGGAAAGCTGTTGAAATTGCGGATAACGGAGCATTAAAACTTATTGATAAAGATAACAAAGAACAAATACTTTTAATAGGAGATATTTTATGAACGAATTATTAATTGAAGGATTGTCCGCAATGCTTATAGGCATGGGAACAGTTCTTTCTTTTTTATGCTTAATGATTATTGCAATGTTCATTATGTCAAAAATTGTCAGAAAACTTAATGAGATTTTTCCGGAAGCAGTTCCGCAAACGGCAGGAGCAGCAAAGAAAGCTGTTGTTTCTGACGATTCAGAAGTTGCAGCAGCAATAGTTGCGGCAATGTTTAGAAAATAGTGACTCGTGAGCCATGTACCGTGATTCGATTTTATAACAACGATTCACGAATCACTATTCACGATTAACAAAAGACAAAGGTTTTAAAATTATACAATTAAAATGGAGATATAAAAATGACAAAATTAATCAAAGTTATGGATACGTCTTTCAGAGACGGTTTCCAATCAATCTTCGGGGCAAAAGTTCTCGTTGATGATTTCATTCCGGCACTGCAATCAGCAGTTAGCGCAGGAATTAAGCATTTTGAAACAGCAGGCGGTGCTCGTTTTCAGGCTCCGATATTCTTCTGTAACGAAAATGCTTTTGAAACTATGGATAAAATAAGAGAGGCTGCGGGTCCGGATGTTACATTACAATCTCTTGCAAGAGGTGTAAACGTAGTTGGTCTTAACTCTCAACCACGTGACGTAATTGATTTACACGCAAAAATGTTTGCGAAACACGGTGTTAATGTAATAAGAAACTTTGATGCTTTAAACGATGTAAATAACTTAATTGATTCAGCAAACTCAATCAAAAAATACGGTCTTAAACATGAAGTTACAATTACAATGATGGAACTTCCTTACGGTTGTGAAGGCGCTCATGACGTTGCTTTCTATGAAAGAGTTTTAAGAAATATTTTGGATAGCGGACTTCCGTTTGATTCTTTGGCATTCAAAGATGCATCAGGTACTTCTAACCCGAGAAAAGTTTATGCAACAGTAAAAATGGCTCGTGAACTTTTGGGTCAGGATGCTCACATCAGATTCCATTCTCACGAAACAGCAGGTACAGGTTTGGCTGCATATCTGGCAGCTCTTGAAGGCGGTGCTGACGGAATCGACCTTGCTATGAAACCGGTTTCAGGAGGAACCGGTCAACCTGACATCATTTCTATGTGGCATGCTCTTAAAGGAACTGAATACGATTTAGGTTTGGATATCAAGAAAATTATGGAAACAGAAGAAATCTTCAAAGAATGTATGAAAGATTATCCTATATCTCCGATTTCTCTTGCAGTTAACCCGATTCTTATTCAGGCACCTCTGCCTGGCGGTGCAACAGCAACAACTGTTAACCAGTTAAAAGATATGGGTATGTTAGACAAGTTCCCGAAACTTATTGCAAATATGAAAGAAGTTGTTGAAAGAGGCGGTTATGCAACATCTGTAACACCTGTTTCACAGTTCTACGCACAACAATCATTCTTAAATGCAATTACTGAACATCCTTGGGAACAGGCAAACCCCGGTTATGCAAAAATGTTGCTCGGTTACTTCGGTAAAACACCTTGCGAACCTGATCCTGAACTTGTAAAATGGGCAGAAGAAAAAACAGGTTTAATGCCTACAACAGAAAAAGTTGTTGACTTAAACGAAAAAGACCCTGATAAAGGTGTTGAAGCTGCTAAAAAACGTCTTGAAGCAGCAGGACTTCCTACAACAGAAGAAAATATCTTTATTGCAGCAGCTTGCAAGGATGGCAATGTAGATAAAGGTATCGACTTCTTACTTGGCAAAGGTCAAATATCAGTTAATAAAGTTAAAGCAGATGCTCCTAAAGCTGCCGCAGCTGCTTCTAATGCATCTGGCGAATACACAGTAAAAGTTAACGGCAAAAACTATGCTGTTAAACTTGAAGGCGATAACAAAGCAACTGTTAACGGCAAGTCTTACGATATCGACGTCAAATCAGGTATCGAAGCAAAAAGTTCATCAGCTTCTTCTGGTGAAGGCGAAGAAATTAAAGCAGGTCTTCCGGGTAACGTATTAAGAATAGAAGTTTCCGAAGGTCAGGAAGTTGCGGAAGGCGATGTTCTTCTTGTGGTTGAAGCTATGAAAATGGAAACAGAAATTAAATCACCAAAAGCCGGTACTGTTAACTCAATCTTAGTTGCTCAAGGCGATAAAGTTGTAACAGGTCAGGCAATGGTAGTTATTGGATAATAAAAAATTTCCCTCGCCCAACGGGAGAGGGTTAGGGTGAGGAGGTAACTCCTTGCGAAAATATAGATAAAGGTGGTAAAAATGAACATAGTAGATGGTTTACATACCCTCTGGGAAACAACAGGTATAATGGGTTTTGTACATTCGGCACAAACCGCATTTGCAAGTACCGAAGTTTCAGGGTTTGAACAAATATTAGAAGCACACGGACAATGGATAATGATTATTATCTGTTTATTCCTCTTGTGGCTTGGTATCAAAAA
The DNA here is from genome assembly GCA_900321205.1 of uncultured Acinetobacter sp. Taxonomy (GTDB): domain Bacteria; phylum Cyanobacteriota; class Vampirovibrionia; order Gastranaerophilales; family Gastranaerophilaceae; genus CAG-196. The sequence goes on from ONVC01000015.1 coordinate 7,302, forward strand.
ACAATTTGAACCGTTACTTCTTGTCCCTATTGCATTCGGCGGTTTGTTATCAAATATTCCTATGCCTTTGGGAGAAGAAATAGCAGGTCCTAACGGATTCTTGGGTATAATTTTTGAAGCAGGTATTCATAAAGGATTATTCCCGTTAATAATATTTATGGGTGTAGGCGCAATGACAGACTTCGGTCCTTTGATTGCTAACCCTAAGATGGCACTTTTAGGCGGTGCTGCTCAGTTTGGTATCTTTGGTGCATTATTGATGGCATACTGCTTATTTGGATTTTCACTTCCGGAAGCAGCATCAATCGGTATCATAGGTGGTGCTGACGGTCCTACTTCAATTTATGTAACAACAAAACTTGCAGAAAACTTACTCGGACCAATCGCAGTTGCTGCATATTCTTATATGGCATTAGTCCCTGTTATTCAGCCTCCTATAATGAAGCTTTTAACAACAGAAGCCGAAAGAAAAATCCAGATGGAACAACTGAGAGAAGTTTCTAAACGTGAAAAAATCGTATTCCCGCTTATGATATTACTTCTCTGCGTAATACTGTTACCGAGTGCTTGTCCTCTGTTGGGTGCTTTGTGTTTCGGTAACTTGTGTAAAGAATGCGGCGTTGTTGAAAGACTTTCAGATACAATGCAAAACGCTTTAATCAATATTGTTACAATATTCTTAGGCTTGTCAGTAGGTTCAAAACTTTCAGCAAGCCAATTCTTGACAGTTCAAACTCTGTTTATATTGATTTTAGGTGTAACAGCGTTTGCACTTGCAACAGCAGCCGGTGTATTAATGGCAAAACTTATGAACCTTTGTTCTAAAACTAAAATTAATCCATTAATCGGTTCAGCAGGTGTTTCTGCAGTTCCGATGGCAGCTCGTGTATCTAATAAAGTAGGCTTAGAGGCTAATCCTCAAAACTTCTTACTTATGCACGCTATGGGACCGAATGTATCAGGTGTAATCGGTTCAGCAGTTGCTGCCGGTGTACTTCTTGCATTATGCCACTAAGGGTAAATTAAAAATATAAATTTATAAAAAGCGTTAATCAAAAGATTAGCGCTTTTTATTATACAGTTTTCATGACAAATTCTTTACATTCTTGATTAATTAATTTGTGTGTACTAAAATAGCTAAGTACGAATAAATATGGGAAAAGAGAGATGAAAAAAGCCTTATTAATAGTATCGATTTTGTTTGCTGCGGTAATTTCTACTGCGTGCATTAATAATATAGCCGTTCAGGAACTTAATAATAAAGCTGCAGAGTTTATGCAAAAAGGTGATTATGAATCTGCAATGAACAGATTACAAGCCAGTCTGGATTTGGACAACACAATGTATGAAACATATTATAACCTTGGTGTTGCAGCAATAGGCGCAAATAAGTATGATATTGCTATCGGAGCTTTAGAAGACGGTATTAAAATTAATCCTGATTATTATGATTTTTATTATTCTCTGGGTGTTGCGCAAATCGGATTTGCTGACGATATGTATGAAAAAGCAGAAGTTGAAGAAACGGCTGTTGCTGACACTGAAAAAGATTCTGTCGAAATAAAAAGAGACGTTGTAAAACTTGATAAAGAAAGCATTATCGACCTTAAATTGTCAGCAATAAAAAATCTGAAAATTTATCTTGAACACGTTCCTGACACAAAAGACAGAGAAGCTGTTGAAGAAATGATTAAACAGTCAGAAGAGTTTATAGAACAGAACAGCAAAAAGTAAGAAAGAAGTAAGTAAGAATGTTCACCTCTCCGTCACAAATCTTATGCACCATATTAGGTGTTCATATTTATTTTTACGGTGTAATTCTTGCTATTGCAATAGCAGTTGGCACTCTTGTTGCTGACAGAATCGGCGTAAAGTATTTTGAACTAAAAAAAGAAACAATTATAGACTTAGCTCCTTATCTGATTATTTTTGGAATCATAGGAGCAAGATTATATTATTGCCTTATGGATATCGGTTTTTATATGCGATTTCCGACAGAAATATTGGCAATTAGACATGGTGGAATATCAATCCACGGAGCAATTATAGGCGGACTATTCGGTTTATTTATTTATGCATACAGACACAAGACTTCAATAAAAAAACTGTGTGACGTATCCGCTGTTGGGCTTGCAATAGGTCAGGCAATAGGAAGGTGGGGAAACTTCTTCAATTCTGAAGCTTACGGTTTGCCGACAAATTTACCCTGGAAATTATACATAGCTCCGCAATACAGACAAATACCGTACCAGGATGTCGATTTTTATCACCCGGCTTTTCTGTATGAAAGTATTCTGGACTTAGTAATATTCGGAACATTACTGTATTTTGCACACTCTAAAAAATTAAAAAAAGACGGAAATATCGCACTTGTTTATTTGATTTTATATTCAATCGCAAGAATAATTGTTGAATATATTCGTATTGACTGCGTAAGATATATATGTGGAATATCTGTTGCAATTGTTGTATCTGTTGGTATAATAATTTTATCTGTAATACTTTTGTTACTGAATAACCGAAACAAGGATTTGACAAAATAATGAAAGCAGTATTATTTTACGGGCCGCAAAATATAAAATATGAAGAAACTATGATAAAGCCATTAGAAAAGGGAGAAATTCTGGTAAAAGTAGGTGCTGCCCTGACCTGCGGAACTGACGTAAAAACATTCAGAAGAGGTCACCCTGTTTTAATCAAAAATATCCCGTCAGGATTTGGACACGAATTTGCAGGAACGGTTGAAAAAATATCAGAAGGTGTTACGAACGTAAAAGTAGGTGACAGAGTAGTATGTGCAAACTCTGCTCCCTGCGGAGAATGTTTTTATTGCAAAAGAGGGGAATATAATCTTTGCGAAAACCTTGATTTATTGAACGGTGCTTACGCAGAATATATCGTAGTTCCGGAAAGAATAGTAAAAAAGAATACGATTATTTTACCCGACAGTCTGCCCTTTCACAAAGCAGCATTTGCGGAACCGCTTGCTAATGTTGTTCACGGAGTTGAAAGAACGGACATTAAACCTGGCGATACGGTAGGTGTTATCGGAATCGGACCTATCGGACTAATGTTTGCACGACTTGCAAAACTTAAAGGAGCAAGAGTAATTGCAGCAGGGAGAAATCCTATAAAACTCAAACTGGCAGAAGAGTTTAGTCACGCAGATGAAGTAGTGGATTTAAAGAAATACCCGAATCCTGAAAAAATATTCAAAAGCTTTACGGAAGAAGGCAGAGGACTTGATGTTGCGGTTGAATGCGTAGGACTTCCCGAAATGTGGGAAAGAGTATTTTCCTGTGTACGTCCGGGCGGTACTGTTCATTTCTTTGGAGGATGCAAATCAGGTTCAACAGTAACTTTTGATACAACTAAAATGCACTACGGCGACATTAAACTTATGAGCGTATTCCACCACACTCCAAAATATTTCAGACAGGCGCTTGACTATATTGCCTCAGGTGAAGTTGAAGTTGAAAAACTTATTACGGCAGAACTACCGCTTGAAAAAGTAGAGTGGGCGATGGAACAGCATATCGCAGGTAATGCAATTAAATTTTTAATAAAACCATAACATTTGGAAATATTATCATATAAACAGCAAAAATATTTTTTAGATGTTTTATAAATAATAAAACCTATAAGGAGTTTATATGAATATCAGCCCATCAATTAATTTATCTTTTAATGCAAAAATAATTCCTTGCCGAGCACTGGATACAACGTTAGAGTACGCTCAGCATGATGCATTATCAGGAACAAAAGAAGGACTTCAGAGAGCTTCTGAACTATATAACAATTTAAGAGCAATAGAAAATGACACAAAGTCAGAAATCTTTTTTATAGATACGGAATCTGTCAGATTCCATCCATACCTAAGGCTTGACGGATGTATAAAATTGCTGGGACCTATCAGTTCCTCAGGGAAAATGATAGCGAAATCCGTTCGCAACGGTATTAATAAATTAGTAAACGAAACACATTTAAAAGACCAGATAAAAGATGAAGCAAAAAATACAGATCTTACAAAGGCATTTATGAGATGGTTATAATAAATTTTACATAGAAAAGACACGATTTTGCATTCGTGTCTTTTTCTTATGTATTGCCTTTTAATTACTTTTAGAGTACAATTTAAAAGCCGTAAGGCAGGGATAAAAACAAGTTTTACACTCGTCAAAAGGGGGATATTATAAATGAGCGGACACTCAAAATGGTCTACTATTAAACACAAAAAAGCAAAAACTGACTCTCTCCGTGCAGCAGAGTTTCAAAAGTATTCAAGAGAACTGATTGTCGCATCAAAACTTGGCGGACCTGACCCTGCCGGAAACTTCCGCTTAAGAACGGCTATTGAAAAAGCAAAGGCTGCGGGACTTCCTAACGATAATATTAAACGTGCGATTGAAAAGGGTTCAGGCGCAGGTAATAACGAAAACTATGATGAAATGACTTATGAAGGATATGCAGCAGGCGGAGTTGCAGTCGTTATTGAAGCTATGACAGATAACAAAAACAGAACCGCTGGTGATATCAGAAGTTATTTCACAAAGTTTAACGGGAATCTCGGCGAAACAGGCTGTGTTAGTTTTATGTTCGATAAAAAAGGCTGCATAACTTTTGAGAAAGAAGATATTGATTTTGACGCATTATTTGAAGCAGCTATTAATCTTGATGCAGAAGATATAGTTGAAGAAGAAGATGAATATAAAGTTTATACATCTATTCCTAATTTGCAGCCTATTGCAGAAGGTCTTGAAAAAGAAGGTTTTAAATCAGTAACAGCAGAATTTACAAGAGTTCCGCAAAATACAATTGAAGTTACAGATGAAAAAACAGCAATCAACATAATGAGATTATTAGGCAGACTTGAAGAACACGATGACGTTCAAAATGTGTATGCAAATTTTGACATCGATGACGACCTGATGACTAAAATAGAAGAACAATTATAGTAAGTACAGGGGTAAAATTTAAGGAGATTATATTATGATGAACATGATGAATATGATGAAACAGGCTCAAAACATTCAGAAAAGACTAAAAGATACACAAGATGAGCTTAATGCTATGGAGATAACAGGCGAATCAGGCAACGGTTCCGTAAAAATAATTTGTGACGGAAAGGGCATTTTTAAATCTATTAAACTTACTGCTGAAGCAATTAATCCTGATAATCCGGCTTCTGTTTCGGAAGACACAATTGAAATGCTTGAAGATTTAATAACAGCTGCTATTAACCAAACAACAGAAAAAGCACATAAAGTAATGGAAGAAAAAATGAAAGCCGTAACCGGCGGTGTTTCTATTCCCGGACTTTTTTAGAGACAAAGGGGTAAACGTTATAAAAGTATGATTTATCCAAAATCCATTGCAACATTAATAGAACAGTTTCAGAAATTTCCATCCGTCGGGCCAAAATCAGCTCAACGGATGGCTTTTCAAGTGTTAAAAATGCCGCTCAGTGAAGTTGAAAAATTTGCTAATGCAATAATTATGGCTAAACGAAGTGCAAGAACCTGCGAGATATGTTACAACATATCAACACAAAGTCCATGTGAGATTTGTTCATCTCATAATAGAAATAAATCTGTGATATGTGTTGTTGCAGAAACCAAAGATTTAATAGCTATTGAAAAAACAAACGAATACAAAGGTTTATATCACGTTTTACAAGGCTTAATATCTCCGATTGACGGAATAGGTGCAGAAGATATAAGGATAAAAGAGTTATTAACAAGACTTACTGATGAAACTGTTCAGGAAGTTATTTTGGCATTATCGCCTTCAGTTGAAGGTGAAGCAACAAGCCTTTATCTTACAAAACTTATAAAACCGTTTGGAATAAAAATATCAAGAATAGCATTCGGTCTGCCTGTCGGTGCTGATTTGGAATACGCTGACGAAGTTACCCTTGCACGTGCAATAGAAGGCAGAAGAGAATTATAAAATCCTACGCACAAATGTTGCCTTTTGATTTAAAATAAATATAATTATATTATGAAGAAACTGGTAGCTTTATTTATAGTTTTAAGTTTTGCACTGCCATCACAGGCATTCTTTTGGAATAAAAAAGATAAAACACTGGAGAAAGAACTTCAGGGTAAAGGATATGCAGGAAGCCTGCCAAAAATTGAGAATGCACATGAAAAATCAAAAACAAAGACCTCAGAACCACTTTATGAGCCTCAGCAATTTGATAATCCAAGTGAACTAAAACCTGTACCCAAAGACAATCCTGCGTTTATTGATATAATCCAGAAAAAAGACAAAGCATCTCAGTACGTAACAGATGCCAACAATATTATACCTATGCTCGAAAAATTGTATGACAGTATTGATGACAATGAAAGCGTTCAGCTGTTCGTATCAAAAGCAAATCTGCTTACTATAAACATTGATTATCTGGCTAAAAAATATGACGGAAAGCCTGAAAGTTATTACGAGTCATTCCGAAAATTAATTGAAGTAAACAGATACGTTAAAACAGTTATGACATTAAGAAAAGAAGCCGCAAAATACCAGAGATACATGGCATACACGGAAAGCGGCTCAATATACAACCCCGCCAACATAGAACAGCAATTGGATTATTTAAAAGAAGAAATTAACTCTGCAATTTTACTGCTCAGAGAAGAGGGGTAAATTGCTGGCTGTATCAAAAAAATGGGATAAAGGAAATGAATTACATTTACCCCTACCCCCGGAATTAAGAATAGCTGGAAGTATGAAAAAGATTTAATAATTATATTTAATCCAAAATACTTCTTATTTAATATTCTCTAATTGGCTAATTTTTTTTAACAAAACGGCTAAAAAAGTTGAAATAAAAAAATGTTCATGCTAACATTTTTATGTCAGACTACTGAAAGACGCTTTTTAATGAAGCACAAATTAGTTCAGCAAGTGACGAGTAGCATAGGGTAAACAAATCAGACCATTGTCTTATTATATTTACCCCTAACAGTAAAGGAAAACAGTATGAATACAGATCCTATAGCAGACATGCTAACAAGAATCAGAAACGCTAACATCGTTTCTCACCCATCAGTAGAATTACCGTCTTCAAAATTAAAAGTTGCATTAGCTAAACTTTTAAAAGAAGAAGGCTATATCGTTGATTACTCTGAAAAAGTTGACGGACACTTCAAAACTTTATCAATTGAACTTAAATATGATGAAGCTAACAAACCCGTTATCACAAGCTTAAAAAGAGTTTCTAAACCCGGTTTAAGAAGCTACTGCAAAGCTAAAAACTTACCTCAGGTTATGGGCGGTATGGGTATAGCAATTGTTTCAACAAGCAAAGGTTTATTAACTGACCGCAAGGCAAGAAAAGAAAACCTCGGCGGTGAAGTTCTTTGCTATATATATTAAGCGTAAGCCGGTGTGAGCCGGAGTTGCGTTTGCTGAAGCAAATGCAAGCAGGGCGAAACACTACGTTATCACTATTAAATCGGTTCAATTGACAGAAAAGCCGATATACAAATTTAAAGGAGAAAATAATATGTCACGTATTGGTAAAAAACCTATTGATATCCCATCAGGGGTAGAAGTAAAAATAGAAGGTAATTTAATTACCGTTAAAGGACCTAAGGGTACTGAATCAGTTTCTTTCAGAGATGAAGTAAAAGTTTCTCAAAAAGATAATCAAATCATAGTTGAACAGAACTCTGATGACAGAAAAGCAGGTGCTCTTCACGGTTTATTCAGAACTCTTATTGCAAACGCTGTAACAGGTGTTTCAAAAGGTTTTGAAAAGAAACTTGAAATTGTTGGTGTAGGTTATCGTGCAGCTATGGAAGGCAAAAACCTTAATATGGCACTCGGTTACTCTCACCCGGTTTTAGTTGAAGCTCCGGAAGGAATCACTTTCGCGGTTGAAGCTAACACAAAAATTACCGTAAGCGGTACAAATAAACAAGCTGTCGGCGATATCGCAGCATTCATCAGAGGAAAGAGACCTCCTGAAGTTTACAAAGGAAAAGGTGTTAAATACGAAGGTGAATACATCAGACGTAAAGCCGGTAAAGCCGGTAAGAAATAATGGCGTATGCCGGTGTGAAGTCCGGTGTCGCGTTGCGTAAGCAATGCGAGCAGGGACGAAACACTACGAAACCGCCGTTGTGACGAAACGTAAGTGAAGGAACGAAGCAATCTTTGATTGCACAGGCGGTTTGAAATTTACATGTGAAGGGCTTTAGCCCGTTAAAGCAGTAAGAAAGAAGGAAAAAATGATTAAACAAGAAATTAGAAAACCAAAAGTACAAAAAAGACATCAGTCTATAAGAGTTAAACTTTCAGGAACTACTGAGTTCCCTCGTTTAGCAGTTTACAGAAGCACAAAACACATTTATGCTCAGCTTATTGATGATGAAAAACACGTAACAATCGCATCAGCATCATCAGTTGACAAAGAGCTTAAAGAAAAATTAGCTCACGGCGGCAACATCGAAGCAGCTAAAGTTGTTGGTGAAGCTATCGCAAAGAAAGCTAAAGCAGCAGGTATTGAATGTGTTGTATTCGACAGAGGCGGCTTCTTATATCACGGCAGAATCGCAGCATTAGCTGACGCAGCAAGAGAAGCTGGCTTGATGTTCTAAGGATAAAGGGTAATTTAACCTTAACAAAAATAAAAATGACGGTATTATATTTTCAATACCGTCATTTTTTATGCTATAATTAACATATCAGAAAGAGGAAGGTAAAAGGATATGAGTTTAGATGTATATTTAGGTATAGACGTAGGTTCTGTTACTACGAAATTAGCTTTGGTTGATGAAAAAGGTAAATATGTTGATTCATATATGCTAAAAACAGCAGGCCGCCCTGTTGATGCAGTACAAGACGGCATGAGACATATAATTAACCAGGCACTTTGTGAATACAAAGTTTGCGGAGTTGGTACAACAGGTTCGGGAAGAAACCTTGCAGGTGCACTTGTTGGTGCAGATGTTGTTAAAAATGAAATTACTGCACACGCAGTTGCCGCAAGTACAAACATCCCGGGGGTTCAAACAATTTTAGAAATCGGCGGACAGGACAGTAAAATCATTATTCTGCGTGACGGTATTGTTACAGATTTTGCAATGAATACGGTTTGCGCCGCAGGTACCGGAAGTTTCCTTGATCACCAGGCACAAAGATTAAACGTACCTATCGAAAAGTTTGGTGAAACAGCTCTCCGTTCAGAAAATCCTGCTCGTATAGCAGGAAGATGCGGTGTATTCGCAGAATCAGACTTAATCCATAAACAGCAATTAGGTTATCCTGTAGAAGACTTGTTATACGGTCTTTGTCAGGCACTTGTAAGAAACTATTTAAGCAACCTTGCATTAGGGAAAGAACTTTTGCCGATATTTTCATTCCAGGGTGGTGTTGCATCTAATACAGGCATGGTTAAAGCTTTTGAAGAAGCTCTTAATGCAAAAGTTGTTGTTCCTGACCACCATCAAACAATGGGTGCAATAGGTGCAGCTCTGTTAGCTATGGAAAATCATCAATACACAGAAACACCTACAAAATTCAAAGGCTGGGAAGTTGGTAATATGAACTTCCAGTCAGTAACATGTCAATGCACAGGCTGCTCTAATAACTGCGAAGTTATCACAATTCTTGAAGGCTCTGAACCGATAGGACATGTTCAAAAAATAGGTGATATAAAAGGTAACATTATCGCTCGCTGGGGCGGAACCTGCGGAAGATGGGATATCGGTTAGGAATAAATAAAAAAGGATTTTTATTAGCTTGCAGGTTGGGTGAAACCCAACAAAAATAACAATAAGGAATTATATGAGCATAAAATTAAGAGATTTTGAGATAGGAAGTAACAAACTTACAATTCTTGCAGGTCCATGTGCTGTTGAATCTTTGGATATTATGAGGGAAACAGCGGAAGGGCTGAAAAAAGTTTGCGAAAAACTTGATATTAATTACGTTTTCAAATGCTCATACGATAAAGCAAACCGTTCTTCTATTAAATCATACCGGGGTTTGGGTATGGAAAAAGGGCTGGAATATTTGGCAAAAATCAAAGAAGAATTTAATGTTCCGATAGTAACCGATATTCACACTCCGGACCAGGCTTCTATTGCGGCAGAAGTCGCAGACATTATACAAATTCCCGCCTTTCTTTGCCGTCAGACAGACCTGCTTGTTGCAGCCGCTAAAACAGGAAAAATTGTTAATATAAAAAAAGGACAATTTCTTGCACCCGAACAGATGAAAAGTCTGGTTAAGAAAGTTGAAGACAGCGGTAACAAAAACATTATGGTAACAGACAGAGGGGTTACTTTTGGGTATAACAACCTTGTATCAGATTTTAGGGCAATACCCATAATGAAAGAGTTTGGTTATCCTGTGGTATTTGATGCAACACACAGCGTTCAGATGCCAGGCTCAAACGGCGATTCAACGGGCGGAGACAGAAGATTTGTTCCCGTACTTGCAAAATGTGCTATGGCAGCAGGGGCTGACGTTCTATTCTTTGAAGTTCATCCGAATCCTGACAAAGCTCTTTGTGACGGTCCAAACATGCTTTTCCTGAAAGATGCTGGACAAGTGTTCTCAAAATGCAAAGAAATTTTTAAAATAGTACGATAGTTTACGTCTGATATTTATTATTACGTTTCTTTTTATTTTCGATATCGTCTAAATCTGATTTCATTTGTATTGCAAGAAATATTTGTTTACCCAAAATTTCTGCACCCTTATTAGGATCTAAATCAGTTTTAGGTTCATTTTCCGATTTTTTTGTTTTCTTTTTCTCAATAATTTTTTCTAACTCAGATTTTGATATTGTTAAATATTTTGCAGTTGCATGTGTTTCTTTTTGAGCTTCTTTAAGTTCATGTTCTCTTAAAATTTGTTTATCAAGCGCTTTACTACCGGAAGAGCGGATGCCATACTGTTTCCATAATTTGTCTATAATCCGCTGCCATTCGGCATCCGGTTTTGGTCTGAATCCGAAATATGAACCGATACTGAGAACCATATATCACACCCCTAAGTCTTTTCTTTATACTGTTTTTATCGGCAAAAGTCACAAAAACTTTAGAGAATAAGGGATAAATATTACAAAATTGTTACATATATGATAGAATAAGACTATGCTAAAAACTGTCCAAAAATTAAAAAAAGGTTTAAGAGGTGAAATAACAATTCCTGCTGATAAATCAGTATCGCACCGTGCAGTTATGTTTTCATCAATAGCAAAAGGGGAATGTGTTATTAAAAACTTTTCAAGCGGAGTCGATTGCCATTCAACGCTGAATATATTTAAACAACTTGGAACGAATATAGAATTTATTGATGAAAAAACTTTAACTGTAAAATCAGACGGTAATCTGAGAAAATCATTATCCCCACTTGATGCAGGAAACTCAGGGACTACAACAAGGCTTATTTCAGGAATCCTTGCAGGACAAAATTTTGATTCCGTTATAATCGGGGATGAAAGTCTTTCAAAGCGCCCTATGAAAAGAATAATAGAACCGCTGACTTTAATGGGCGCAAACATTGAATCCGTCGACGGACACGCACCACTCACTATTCACGGAGGAAAACTTCGGGGAATTAATTATTCTTCTAAACTGGCAAGCGCTCAGGTAAAATCCTGTATTCTGCTTGCAGGTCTTAAAGCAGAAGGCAGTACAACTTATACAGAACCTTATGTTTCAAGAAACCACACAGAGCTTATGCTTAAATATCTTGAAGCAGATATAAAAACAGAAGACAGTTCGGTTACCATTTATCCATCAGAGCTTACAACAAAAGATATTTCGATAGTCGGTGACATCTCTTCTGCCGCATTCTTTATAGTTGCAGGACTGATTGTACAGGGTTCTGATTTTATAATCAAAAATGTTGGTCTTAACCCGACAAGAACAGGTATTATTGACGTTGCAGAACGAATGAACGGAAGGATAAATATACTTGATAAACGATTTGAATCCGGTGAAGATGTCGGTGATGTGAGAATTCAGTACTCAGATAATCTGAAAGGCTGTGTTATTGAAGGTGATGATATACCGCGACTGATTGATGAACTTCCTGTTATAGCAGTTCTCGCATCACAGGCGGAAGGACAAACCATTGTTAAAAATGCGGAAGATTTGAGAAATAAAGAATCAGACAGAATAAAGTGTCTTGTATCTGAACTTACCAAAATCGGAATAGATATAGCAGAAACTTATGACGGTTTTATAATAAACGGCAAAAAAAATATTAAAGGCGGAGCCGAACTTGAAAGTTATCACGACCACAGACTTGCTATGAGTTTTTATATTGCAGGACTTATAGCAGAAAAAGAGATTGCAATTAACGGCTTTGAGTGGACTAAAATATCATTCCCGGAGTTTGAAGAGCTTGTTTATAATTTATCTTAATCAGTCTAAAGATTTAACCGCAGCAACAATTTTACCGATTAAAACAAGCTCTGATAGTGCCTTTGAAGGAATAGTGCGTGCTCTGTATTCAGGATTATCGGATTTTATAATAATCTCATCAATATTCTTTGACAAACGTTTTACAAAAAACTCGTTGTTATAACAGAAAACATAAATTTTATCATCCTGAATCTGTTCACCGTTCCAGTGTTCAACAATAAGTTTATCACCATCCTCAATTGTAGGCGACATACTATTTCCTGTGGCATTAATCATAGAATACAGTTTGTTTTTTGAATATCCTCGTATGATGGAAGCCGAGATAGGAAGTTTTGTTTTGGAACTGGAAAAAACAATACTTCCGTTTCCGCAGCTTGCAAAAACATCTGTATAATAATCTACATAAGCAATCTCAGAGTTTGAAGAATCAAAAATTTTAACCTTGAAAAACTCTTCAGCTTTTTGCAATTCACTAACCGTAACTTCACTCAGATTTTTTATTCTGTTACAGACAGTCTGTCTCGTTATTCCGAGGCACTCTGCAAGCAAAGACTGACTGACAGGAGCACCTGTTTTTTCGGATATTATTTGTATTAACTCATCAATTTTCATCGTCTCTGTAAAATATTACTTGACATTTGTATGATATTATCTTACAATCAATATATAAATGTCAGCTTTCAGTTGATATTTAATCATATATAAGACATTTTGTCAAATAAATTATCACAAATTATGAAGAAAAAGGGGCTGGAGTTTTATGATATATAAATACAATGTATCATGTAGTGAAACAAATTCAAAAAACTGGACACCTGCTGCGGAAGAATGTTACCAAATCGGCTGCAACTGTTCAAAATGCAATATTTACAAAATTTATTTTTCGGAAAACTATTTTAAATGCCGAATGAAAGAAACTGTCATTGAACTTGTAAGAAAACTGGGGAAACCGAATATTGACAAAGAAGAGTAATTTTAAGAAAAACGGGGAAAAAGGCGGGAGACCGAAAGGAAATACTTATAAATCAGTATTTAATTTACCCGAGGCAGATACGGTCATTCTTACGGAAACTCAATACAAAAAACTTGTTAAACGGTACGGAAAAGAACTGATACAATATGCACTCAGAATTTTGGAAGAATGGCTAAACAACAGTCCGAAAGGGTACAAGCACAGAGGGCATAACAATTATGCACACTTTCGTTCTGACGGCTGGATTATTAATGAGGCAAGGCTTTCTATACAGCAAACCTGAAGTGAACAATATCACCGTCTTGTACAATATAATCTTTTCCTTCAAGACGGGTTACACCTTTATCTTTGCATGCAGTATAAGAGCCGTTTTCTACAAAATCTTTATAGCTTGTAACTTCTGCACGTATAAAACCTTTTTCAAAATCCGTATGAATAACACCTGCTGCCTGAGGAGCTTTTGTTCCGGCAGAGCAAGTCCAGGCACGTGTTTCTTTTTCGCCTGCGGTAATGAATGTTATAAGATTTAGAAGAGAATAAACTGATTTAATCATCTTATCAATACCGCTATCCGAGATACCAAGTTCAGCAAGATATTCTTTTGCACCATCTTCGCCGAGTTCGACAAGTTCTTCTTCTATTCTTGCACAGATTATTACTGTTTCAGCACCCTGTTTTTTTGCATACTCTTCCACTCTTTTTGTATATTCATTTCCGTCTTTTAAATCAAACTCAGAAACATTTGCACAGTATATAACAGGTTTAACGGACATTAGATTAAGAGGTTTAATAACCGCAATCTCATCTTCGTTAAAATAATCTTTAAGGTTTATAAAATGACCTTCCTGAAGCAATTCATTAAGTTTAGTAAGGGCATTATTTTCAAGCACAGCTTCCTTGTCACCGCCTTTTGCCTGCTTTGATATTCTGGCAAGACGTCTTTCTATTGACGCAATATCAGCTAACGCAAGTTCCGTATTAATTGTTTCTATATCGGATATCGGATCAACTTTACCTTCAACGTGAATAGTGTTTTCGTCATCAAAGCATCTCACAACCTGTATAATTGCATCGACTTCTCTGATATTATGCAGAAACTGGTTACCAAGCCCTTCGCCCTGACTTGCGCCTTTTACGAGTCCGGCAATATCAACAAATTCTATTACTGTCGGGATAATTTCTTTTGACTTGCACATATCAGCAAGTATTTTAAGCCTTTCATCCGGAACGGTAACAACTCCGACATTCGGTTCTATTGTACAAAACGGATAATTTGCACTCTGCGCATTCTTTGTTGCAGTAAGCGCATTAAACAAAGTTGATTTTCCGACATTCGGAAGTCCTACAATTCCGGCTCTTAACATAATTTTCCCTCGCTTTTTTCTTTACTTAATTATACCATGGGGGATTTTTTTAAGAAATGCCGTTACATGATTTTGTTTTGTAACGAATTATTAAACAGGCATGGTTTTTATGTCAAATTTTTTAGAGCCGTGGACTTTATTTAATATATAGATGTACAGTGGAAGGTTCTATGACTTTGGAAATTAATAATCAGAATATAATTTTAAACAATAAATCCGGCATTTACTCCAACAACAGTACAAATAATAATACCGGCTATACACCTGCGTTTAAAGGCGGAGTTGACAGTTTTCTGAATAAATCAGGCTGGCTTATGAACAAAATTGAAAGCGGCGGATTTTTGGTTTTGTTCCTTATACAGGATTTTCTCGGGATGACACTTCCCAGAACTTGTGCCGGTTTTTTACGTGACAAAGAAGTTACAGGCGAATATAATATTCAGGAAGGATTTGAAGTACTCGGCAGAGAAGGACTTACAGGCCCTTGCATGATGGCAATGGCACCGCTTTGTCTGCATTTAGCTTCTAAACCGTTAGGTCAGTCTACAAGTGTAAATACCGAACTGATTAAGCGTTACGGCAACAGCCTTAAAGAAATGGTGTCTTCTCCTGATTTTAACAGAGAACTCTTAAAGGACAGCACTCAATTTAAAGAAGAATTTCTCAAAAAGAACATAAATATTATTCTAAAAGAAACTATCGGAGAAAAATCAAAAGAAGAGCTTGAAGCTTCGACAGAATACATAATGAAACAGCTGAAAAATTATGAAAATATTCCTGCTGATGCAAAGCTTGAAAAGTTTATGGGTAAGAGCAGATACAGAACAGAGTGTCTGGAAAATATAACTGCTCATATCAATAACTTGAAATACAATTCCGGCGAAAACCTTAATATGCTCCAAAAGGTGAAATTCGGAGTGTACGGAGAAAAGGATGCGAAAATTTTTGACACTAAAAAAGCGTTTGACGGATTGTTAAAATATACAAACGACGCTATTAAATTTAACAAAAATCTTGACAAACTTGACGGAGCCGTTGCAGAAAGTTTCAAACACAGCACTTTGGGCAAACGTATGCTAATGAATATCAGCATGGTTGCTGCAACACTCGGAATGTTATCCGTACTGCCCAAACTTTATCTGAGAAGCAACACCGCCCCCGGTGCAAGAAAGAGAATTCAACAGGAAGAAAATGCTTCAACAGAGAATATTGCATTCAAGGGCAAAAACTCAAAAATTATTGAAAGAATCGGAAAAGCAGTTGAAAAGAATAAAAACGAATTTATTTCTTCCGAACTTGAATATAACGGACATAACTTTACAAACTCACTTATGGCAGGCTTATCTTTGTTTGGTTTAATCACTCCGAGATGTATGAGAGCATACAGTCGCGCACAGGTCGATGAAAAAACAGGCAAAAAAGATTTAACCGAACTTTGGGAAATCATCATAAGAGATATAACCTCATCTCTGGCAGTTGTATTTGCAGTTCCGATGATGACAAGAGCTCTTGTAACTTCATATGAAAAGAACTCAGGTTATGTACTGATGCAAAAAGACAGAACAAAGAGCGGATTAAAAACAACTCTTGACCTGTTAAATCCGTACAGCAAAGCTCACGTACTTTCAAATTCAGAAATTACTGCGCTTTACGATAACGTAAATACAAAAGAAAAGATGGTTAACTTCTGTAAATATATAGACAAAAACGGCGGCGATTTGCAGAAAATTTTGTCAAAATCAGAAGGGTTAAATGAAGTATTTAACGAAAAGACACTTAAACTTGAAGAAGCTGCAAAACTGACAAAAGAAGAAGCCAACAAAAAAATCATTTCGTTTATGGAAAATATTGAGAAACAGGCAGAAAAACTTGGAGTATCGACTGACAAAAAATCGATTAACGAAATGATAACAAAACTTATGAAGGGAGCTTCAAAAGGCGGTAACAGTAAAATTACGGCAATCGCAAGAGGTTTGAACTCAGTACCCGGACTCTTAACTACTATATTCATTTCTCCGTATATATTAGGCTGGTTTATACCGAGACTGACTTACAGAAATACAAGAAGAATCCACGCAAAAGAAGACCGTGAACGCGAAGCAATGGAAAAAATGCAAAATTTAAAAGCATAGATTACAGATAATTTGCAAGTATTGATTTTACGTAGTTTTGTGTTTCTTTGTAAGGAGGAACCCCGTCATACTTATCAACCGCACCGGGACCTGCATTATAAGCAGCAAGTGCAAGTATTATATTACCGTTATATTTATTAAGCATTGACTTTAAGTATTTAACACCGCCTTCGACATTTTGTTCGGGGTCCATAGGATTTGTAACCCCCAGTCCTTTTGCTGTTGAAGGCATCAATTGCATAAGCCCCATCGCACCTACTTTTGATTTTGCATTCGGATTAAAACCTGATTCCTGTTTAATAAGAGCATTTACAAGCTTTTCATCAACGCCATGTTTCTTTGACATTCTGGAAACAATATCCTGAATCTTTTGTCTGGGTGAAAACTTTTCAGTACCCTGAGCCTGAGCCGTATAAATTGATGCATTAACCTTTGTTACAGGTCTTGTCAGTAAATCACCGAACTTCACACTTGCAGAGTTTTGCAACACTTTATCAAAGGACTGAACCGGCATACTGTTTACCTGAGAGTTTTGTACAGTTGCTTTTTCCACAGGAGCCCATACATCATTATATTTATTTACATAACTGTTCATCTGAACAGCCCTCTGCATAGCACTTGTGTGACCTGATGCGGCTAACAAACTTTGTAACATAGATGAAAACATAAATTTAATCCTTTCATTAGTACAGTCGGCAAGAAATATTAAAACTTTAAACTTGAAAATAAATATCCACTATATGATTTAATTATCGAGAATTGTTTGTCAATATAATGTTACAGGCATGCCAAATATGGATTTTTTTTAGTTAATGTGATATGATAAGTACGAGCATGGGAGAGTGTTTGTGGATAATAACGTTTTAACAATATACGCTGATGATATTGAATTAGGTGCAGTTCAATATCGGACAGTGATACTCGCAACAGAGCAGTTGCAAATGTGCTGGCAGTAATGCTGGCTGAAAGATTTTTTAACTCTATTAATTATCAGGTTGATTTATCGACGGGGTTGCATAATATTCCAAATATCGTTGAAAATCTTGATATTGCTGATATATATTTGAATGGAGCATACATTGACGTCAGAGTGTATTTTTCAAATGATGAAATCAGCGTTCCGAAGTTTCATTCGGACATTGGTGTAAATCCTGCTGCTTATATGTTTATTCAGCTTAACTCGGATTTATCAGGATATAAAGTTGCAGGGTTTATTCGTCCGGAACACATTAATAAAAATAATTTAAAAGACAATTACTATTACATTAACGAAAACGAGCTGATTTCTTTTTATGATATTGAATCATTCATAAAAGAAGTTCCGGATACTTTTGACGGTTCAAAAGAAATTTTATACAGTTTTGTTGACGGTTCTATTGATGAAAACAAAATTGCAGAACTTCTGAGAGTTTTGGTATCTTCTGCTAATGCACGAAAAACTCTTATAAAAGCATTTAAGGCAAACAGTTTATTCAGGTTTGTATCATCCGTTCCGACAGAATCAGATACAGTTAACAAATCTAATGAACAAACAGAATCTGCTGAGTCATACGATACAGTGCAAGAAAGTATTTCAAATGAAACAAAAAGTGAAGAAGATGTTTTAGACAGTGAAGATTTATACAATGCACTGGAATACTCAACAGAAGTAACTCCAAATCCGACAACAGAACAAGAAAATGTTGAAACAGAAAATGAGGAGCAAATAGATTCTTTGTTTACCGGTGAACAGGAAGGAGTCCCTGTTAACAAAAAAAGCAGTTCTAAAGGCAGAATAGCATTCTTATTAGTTGCATTATTTTTAGCCTGCGGATTTTACTGTTTTACAAAGTTTTTTTACAGAAGCGACAGCAACTCTCTGCCTGATTATCCGGCACCGGCAGTAACAGAGGAACAAGCTGATATAGAAGGTTCTGCTTCACCAGTGGATAAAGATGTTACAAAAGCAGAGGCAATGCCGGACGAAACGGTTAGCGGAGTAAACAACACACCTGCGACAACAGAAGAAGCCGCAGCGGTTGCTATACCGGCAATCGAACAGCACTTAGATGCTTCCGTGCTTGTTTCTAACTTAAAAGTTGACTGGGAAGTTCCGTCAGGATACGCTTCAAATACTTCTGCAAAACGATATCTGGTAAAACTCGGAAAAATTATTCAGTTGAACCTAAAATCGGAATTACTACTGCTTACTAAACCTCCGATTTCAAACAGAATAACAGTTGAACTGACTTTTAACAAAGACAGAGGCAAGTTTGAAATTGTGGGTATTACTAACTCAAGCGGAGAAAAGTCTGTAGATGAAGTAATTCTAAATACAATAAGGATGGTTTTAAATCAGAGCACAAGTTCTGCGGAGGCAATTGATAAACTTCAGGGCAATCCTGTGTTGATAATTCGTTTATAAAACAATAAAGAGAGTACAGATGGAAAAAGATAACAAATATTACGGTATAATAGAAAACCTTATCAGAAGCCATAAAAAATTTAACGGTTATGATGCGATTTTGGATGAAATTATTGATGATGTCTACAAACATTCCGAATCTGTAATAAATACAGTTAATGATGAAAACGTGGTTATATCATACCTTCAAAAAATTGTTTCGGTTTCGGTTATTACAGTACCGAAACGTTTGGGTCTGCATACTGAAATTAAACACCGTTCTATTACAAACGAAATTCTACCGGAAAAACATGAAGAAAGACCTGTTGTTAATCAGGTTAATAAAGATTTCAATAAGCCAACAGAAGATATTAAGACCCCAACTGTTACAGATAAAGCAAATGTAGAACTTGTTGATAAAATGATAAACTCTATTGCTTCGGCATCTGTTACGGGAAACATATCAGAAACAGCAAGTAATTCAGATACGACTGTATTTACGGAAGATGAAACTGAGATATTAGACTCTGGCGCAGACATTGAACCGATTGTTGAAGCAGATGTTTTAGAAATTCTGACAGACAACTCCGATCAAACAGAAGAAGATATAAAACGGGATTTAGATGAGCATTCTGAAGATAACGCAGAAAATTTAGAACCTGTTGAAGAACTCGATACTTTTGAAACTGAACAGACTTATGAAGCTGATGAGATTTTTGAAGATAACGCAGAAAATTTAGAGCCTGTTGATGAGCTTGAATCTTTTGAAACTGAACAAACTTATGAAGCTGACGAGATTTTTGAAGATAACACGGAAAATTTAGAGCCTGTTGAGGAACTCGAGACTTTTGAAACTGAACAGACTTATGAAGCTGATGAGATTTTTGAAGATAACGCAGAAAATTTAGAGCCTGTTGA
>ONVC01000059.1 GCA_900321205.1 uncultured Acinetobacter sp.
AGATAGGGATTCACCACGGCAAAGAACACATCCATCAGCTTGGACAAATCCATCTTCTTCGGGTTTTATGACAATCTGGTTAGTCTTAATTTTTCTGTACTGGCCGTCGATTTTTATTGCAATCATATCGTTTCTGTACGGCTTAAACTCATACCCCTTCATCTTATCCATCACATACAGAAGTTTATTCGTTTTTACATCAATTATTTCGGCAGGGGTTGATGCACCGATGAAAGTTTTGCCGACATGGGTTTGAAGCCCTATTTTAATCGCAAAACAAGGCATTATAAAAAAGATTTGTATCAAAACTATGATTAAAAACTTTCTCATCCCCATAAGAAGATTATACACTAAAAATTTTAAACATTTTCATCTTCATTATGCGGTTCAATAGCCTGGGGTTTTGTTTTTATACTAATAAAACTAAGAACAAGCATGATTATTATAAGAACTGCAATATATAGGAAATAATTCCTTAACGTTCCGGTAAAATATGTTGCAATAGCTCCGCCGCCTATCGCACAAAGAGTTAAAACCGCAACCGTTTTCTTCTGTGATAAGCCTGCATTAAGAAGTTTGTGGTGAATATGTTCCGCATCTGCAACAAACGGTGATTTTCCTTTAAGAATTCTTCTTATGCTTGAAAAAGTTATATCAATAATCGGTACGGCAAGAACAAGGAACGGAAGCAATACAGCCAAAGCAGCACCCTTCATAACTCCTGCTATTGATAAAGTCGCAAGCAAAAATCCCGAAAACAGAGCACCTGAATCACCCATGAATATTTTTGCAGGGTTAAAATTATATGTTAAAAATGCAAGCATAGAACCTGCAAGAATGAATGCAATAAGTGCCGTTACTGATGGGTTTGGGCTCACTGCGGCAGCAATAAGCGCAAGCGTTATTGAGCTTACCGTAATAACAGAACCGGCAAGTCCGTCAACTCCGTCAATAAAATTAACAGCGTTCGAGATTCCAGCTATCCACAAAACAGTTATCGGGTATGAAAGAAGTCCAAGTTTTAGCGGTTCGCCGCCAAAAGGATTGAAAATCGTATCAATCTGCACACCCAAAAGATAAACTATTGTTGCAATTGTAAGCTGTATAAATAACTTAAATTTTGCATTAAGATTATAAACATCATCTACCAGCCCCAGCAAAAACATCAGCGAACCACCGAGAAGGATTCCTGAAAGCAGGCTTCCGTATGGATAATAGCTTAACAGAACCAACACAAAGAATGTAAGCATTGCGCTTGACCAAATAGCAACACCACCTAATCTGGAAACAGGAGTTTTATGGATTTTTCTTTCGTTCGGAAGGTCCACAAGTCCTTCTTTTTGAGAAAACTCTATCACCATAGGCACAACAAAAACACCTATAAGATATGAAATAAAAGCTCCTATTATATGTGCATGCGTTAATTTGATTATCATAATATGTTTATTCTATGACAAAAAGCAGGGTAAATACATAGGGGAACAAAACCTTTGTAAATTTTTGTTACAAAACAGAAATTTTTTCTAAAGATTTACAAGAAAATGCCGATTACAAAAACTGTAAGTATTATGTATTAACTAAAGAAAGGAGTATAATGGGCGCTGAAATAGAAAACGCAGGCAGACAATTATTTGCCAGAATTAATACTGCAAAAGCAGAAAAAGGACAAAACGAAAAGCTTGATGCAAAAGAAGTTGCACAGGCAAATGCTTTGGGTTTTGGCAATTTGTTTGAATTAAAAGATAATATGACAGAAGGAGAATTTATAGCTGAATACGGCTCCGTAAAGTTCAATAATGAACAAGAAGAAAAAGCTTTTGAACAACAGGAAAGAAATATTCATGTCAAATACATTCAGCTTAAATACGGTGTAAAGACAGAAATTCAGGACGGTGAAAGTATCGAACAATTTGAAGCCAGAGCAAAAGATGAAGGCTTAAATAATGTAATAGATGAAGCTATTGAAAAAATGAATTTCGGATTAAATTCAATTATACCGGATAAAAAGCCCGTAAAATCCGGTCGTCTCAGTTATAGAGAAGCTCTGTCACTGGTATCACGATTGGGCAATTCCATCAAAGATGGCGGTTCAAAGGAATATTCCTTTAAAACAGAAGAAGGTACCGTACACATTTTCCTTGATAACGCTTTTTCAAGCAAACATAAAGGTTCTCTGACGATTACGTACCCGAATGGAACAATGGAAACTTATGATGCCAACGGACAGCGAGTAACTTCAACAGGCGAGAAGGTAAAAGAAAATAAATTATCATTCTTAGATCAATTTGGACCACAAGATCCGCAAGCATATAGATAAAAAGTTTTGCAGGTTAAAAACCAACAAAAACAGAAAAGGTGTATCACTTGATACACCTTTTTCTCTGTATATTTATCCTTTTATGCGTTCACTAGTACAGAGGATATTTTTTACAAAGTTTTAGAGAATCTTGTCTTAAAGCATCAAGTTTTGCATCATCGTCAGAATTCTTGATAGCTTCAGCAATGATTCTTGCAACTTCCTTCATATCGTCTTCTTTAAATCCTCTTGTAGTCATAGCTGCTGCACCAAGTCTGATACCTGATGTTACAAACGGACTTTGAGGGTCATTCGGAACTGTGTTTTTGTTTGCAGTGATACCGACTCTTTCAAGAACATTTGCCATATCTTTACCTGTTTTGCCTGTTTTTCTGAGGTCTAAAGTCATAAGGTGGTTTTCTGTCATACCGCCTACGATATCCAAACCGTTATCAAGAAGTCCTTGAGCCATAGCTTTAGCATTAGCTATAACCTGGTGGGCGTATTCTTTAAATGAAGGCTGAAGTGCTTCTTTCAAGGCAACCGCCTTACCTGCGATAATATGTTCCAAAGGCCCGCCCTGAATACCCGGAAATACAGCTTTATCAATTGCTGCTGCGTATTCTTCATCACACATAATAATACCGCCTCTCGGACCTCTCAAAGTCTTATGAGTGGTTGTTGTGACAATTTGAGCATATCCTGCAGGACTTGGGTGAGCTCCTCCTGCAATAAGACCTGCAATATGAGCAATATCAGCCATCAAAATCGCACCGACCTCATCTGCAATCTCTCTGAAACGTTTAAAATCAATAATCTTAGAATAGTTACTTGCACCGCAGATAATCAATTTCGGTTTACATTCAAGAGCCAGCTTCCTTACATTATCGTAATCAATACAACCGTTAGCATCTATACCATACTGAGTTACATTAAAATACATGCCTGAAAAATTTACCGGTGAACCATGGCTAAGGTGTCCGCCGTTACTTAAATCCATACTCAAAACACTGTCGCCCGGTTTAAGAAGTGCAAAGAATACAGCCATATTCGCCTGAGCGCCCGAATGAGGCTGCACATTTGCGTGATCCATATGAAAAAGTTCACACGCTCTTTTTTGTGCAAGTTCTTCAATTTTATCAATAACTTCACAACCGTTATAATAACGTTTATGCGGTTTTCCTTCGGCATATTTGTTTGTTAAAACACTGCCGCAAGCCTGCATAACAGCTCTCGAAGTAAAGTTTTCGCTTGCTATAAGTTCTATAGTATTCTGTTGTCTTTCAAGTTCTTCATCAATATATTGTGCAACATCAGAATCAATTTCACGCACTTTATTTAAACAATCTTCCATTAAAGTATTCACTCCCATTTCCTCCACATAATAATTTCTCTGAAACCCTATTTCAATTATATTTTAAATTTAGCATTTAGTAAACTTTTGTTACATATAAGTTTACAGGAGGGCAAAATTTTCTTTGTTCTAACGTTTAATAATACATAAAGGGGAATACATATGAGAATAGATGCTATTACTCAAAAAGTAATAAAAACCGGTATTACTGCCGTTAATAAAAGCAGACCGCAAGGTATAGTACAATCTTCCGATACGGTAACATGTCCGAGGGACTGCTTCGTTCCGTCTTTTAAGGGCATTAACCTTAATAAAATGTACGAAGAATACAACTGGTATATACGTCATGACAATGTACCGGCTATAAAATCATATCTGAGAATGACATACCCAAAAGAAATTATGGAAGAATTTTTAACTCACATTCTTGAAACAAAGGACAGGGGGTATGAACTCATAGAAAGTATTGTTGCTAAACCCAGAGAAATTAACAAGATAACAGAAGAGTTGGGCGAAAAGGTCGGCAGAAACTCTAAGATAATGATGCCATTCCTGCCGGATAATCCATACAACAAAGCTTACACAAACTTTATTAAAGAAAAATATGAAAACAGCTGCATAATCGACTTATTGAAAATTAGACCTGACTGGAGTGAACAGGTATTGCTGAAAAAATACCAAAGCAAATTCGGTGATACTAATTTTAAGATTGGCAACATACCGAAACATATCCCCAAAGAACACCTGGAACAAATTATGCCATATATTAAATCAAAGGCAGACTTCGGAGTTAAACAAAGAAAAAAAATTGATGATTTGGTTATAGACGGAAAAACATATCAATTTTTATATTACACAGAAGGAAAATCAAGCAAAAACGTATTCAAAGTAACTATACCTTCTGCCGGAAAAACATACGTTATAAAAACAGACCTTCCTGATAAAAGAAGCCTTGATGAACCGTTTGCACTTGGAACTCTGGCAAAAATTGACAGCTACTTAACGCTTAACAGAAGCAGAAATAGTGCTCCATTATGCTATTATGACCATGAAAATAACTTTTCAATATACAAATACATAGAGCACGAACACGTTGACAGACAAACTAATGATTTGAAAGTTATAAGAGAACATCTTCCGGATTTTAAAGCATTAGGTCTGGATTATAACGACACGGTAGGTTATAAAAATTACTTCAAGCTGGACGAACGTTCCATTGACACTTATGACAAAATGGAAGGCTTTAAGGAAGCTTTAAATAAAAACGAGTGGATTTCAGTAGATAATGACCACGTAACATTCAACTGTCGTTTACAACCTGCCATAAGCGGATATCACAAAACTCTGCCAAATGCGATGGGAATGTTTTTCTAGAAAGAATATAAGTAAAAAGAGGCGGTTTGCATTCTGCAAACCGCCTCTTTTATTGATTATACCTATGTAATCTCAACCGGCTCTTCTTTTGCGTGACCTTCTTTTCTTTCAAAAACAAGTTTTTCTTTACCTTCGCCTTCGGAGTTGTCAAGTTTCAGCAAGATTGTATCACCCGGCTGGTACGCATTGCCCAAAATCTCTTCTGCAAGCTGGTCTTCAATTTTTCTCTGAATAAGTCTGCGGAGAGGTCTTGCACCGTACGCTTCATTATATCCGTCTTTTGCAAGATAATCCTTTACTTCATCCGTAACTTCAATTGAAAGTTCTCTTTCAGATAATCTCTTGAATAAGTCTTTCATCATCAAATCAACGATTTGTCTGATTTCTTCCTTGCTCAGGTGAGAGAATACGATAATATCATCAATACGGTTCAGGAATTCCGGTCTGAATGCTTTTTTGAGTTCTTCATTAACCGTATCTTTGAGTTTTTCGTATTTATCTTTCTTGGCATCGTCTGATGAAGCTGAGAACCCGAGTTTACCCTGGGTTGTAATCATACTTGCACCAACGTTTGATGTCATAATAATAATTGTATTTTTGAAGTTAATATGTTTACCCTTAGCATCAGTCAAACGTCCGTCATCAAGGATTTGAAGAAGGATGTTAAATACATCCGGGTGAGCTTTTTCGATTTCATCAAAAAGTATAACCGAATAAGGTTTCTTTCTGACAAGCTCTGACATGTGACCGCCATCATCATAACCTACATATCCCGGAGGTGAACCGATAAGTTTTGCGGTAGAATGTTTTTCCATAAACTCTGACATATCTACACGAATCATGTTGTCTTCACTTCCGAATACAGCTTCTGCCAAAGCTTTCGCAAGTTCGGTTTTACCGACACCGGTAGGACCTGAGAAAATAAAACTTCCGATAGGTCTGTTCGGCGATTTCAAGCCGACTCTCGCACGTCTGATAGCTTTTGATATTGCAACTACCGCATCAGATTGACCGATAACTCTGTTATGAAGAGTCTCTTCTAGTCTCATAAGTCTTTCAGATTCGCCTTCCGTAAGTTTTGTAACAGGAACACCCGTCATTGTCGCAATAACCTGTGCAACATCCTCTTCGGTTACGGTTGGTTTATTAGCGTCATTTTTTCTGCGCCATTCTTCAGAAACTTCTCTTATTCTGTCTTTCATATCAGCTTCATCCGCACGCAGAGCATTTGCTCTTTCAAACTCCTGATTGCTTATAGCATCAGCTTTTTCCTTCATAATAGCTTTAAGTTCTTTATCAAGTTCTTTTCCCTCCGGGGAAAGTGTGCAAACTTTTAATCTGACTTTTGAAGACGCTTCATCAATTACGTCAATAGCTTTATCAGGCAAAAATCTGTCATTAATATACTTGCTTGATAATTTTGCAGCCGCAATAATTGCATCATCAGATATATTCAAATTATGGTGTTCTTCATATTTGGATTTTAGACCTCTTATAATTTCAATAGTCTCTTCTATGGAAGGTTCTTCAATTACAACAGGTTGAAATCTTCTTTCAAGAGCTGAATCTTTTTCAACATATTTTCTGTATTCATCGCTTGTTGTAGCACCTATAACCTGAAGTTCGCCTCTTGAAAGTGCAGGTTTCAGAATATTTGCAGCATCAATTGCACCTTCTGCCGCACCTGCTCCGATAAGAGTATGCATTTCATCTATTACAAGAATAATATTACCTGCCTGACGAATTTCATCCATAATCTTTTTCAGACGTTCTTCAAATTCACCTCTGTATTTTGTACCTGCAATAAGCAAGCCCATATCAAGCTGAATGATTTTTTTGTCTTCTAATATATCAGGAACTTCGTTGTTTACAATTCTTATAGCAAGACCCTCAGCAACCGCAGTTTTACCGACACCGGGTTCCCCCAAAAGAACGGGGTTGTTTTTGGTTCTTCTTGCAAGAATCTGAATAACACGTTCAATTTCTTTTTCTCTTCCTACAACAGGGTCAAGTCTTTGTTCAGAAGCAGCAAGCGTTAAGTCCGTTCCGTATTCATCAAGACTCGGTGTTTTAACTTTGCTCATTGAAGAAGATGAAGAAGATGATGAAGAACCGGAGCCGCTTCCTACACCGGAGCCTGCTGTGGGTTTTGAATCACCTAGCATTTTAACAACGTTGCTTCTTACTTTGTTTAAATCAACTCCCAAGTGGTCAAGAACACGAGCAGCAACGCCTTCACCTTCACGAATAAGACCCAGAAGCAAATGTTCTGTTCCTATGTAGTTGTGTCCAAGCTGTCTTGCTTCGTCCCATGATAATTCCAAAACTCTTTTTGCTCTCGGAGTAAACGGAATTTCTACCGCAACAAAACCTGAACCCCTGCCGATAATTTTTTCGACTTCTATACGGGCATCTTTAAGATTCACACCCATTGATTTAAGAGTTTTTGCTGCAATACCCGTACCTTCGCCTATGAGCCCGAGCAATACCTGCTCTGTTCCGACAAAGTTATGACCAAGCCTTCTTGCTTCTTCCTGCGCAAGCATAATGACTTTAATCGCCTTTTCTGTAAAACGTTCGAACATTAAAAATTCCTCTTCTATAAAATACGTATTTATCTGTGTTAATTTTACTAAAAATACCCGAAAATATCAAGTGGTTGGTAATTTTTAGGGGGTAGTCCAAAGGACTGATACATAAACGGGTAAAGGTCCTTTGCAATTGTTTCCGAGCTGAAACCTTTGAAAAAATAAGGACTAGTCTTTTTTAGGCGGCATTATATAGTAGTACACCGTGTATTCTCTTTCCTGACCGAAAGCATTGCTCAAAGTAAATTTGTACTCTACAGGCGTATAAGCAAAATCCTCGGGAAGATTATCGTACGCTTTTCTGATATGAGCGTCCAACTCCTCTTGTGTTCTGTCTATAAAGAATGCACCTGATTTTATAAAATCTTCCCTGTCCACCCATGGTGAAGGATAGCCAAATGTATCCAGCAGGCAAACAAGTTTATCATTACTATTATAGATTACAAGCGGAAGTGTCCATTCAATATATCCGCCCAAATACTTTACCGGAGATCCTGTCTGTTCTTCCCAAATTTCCTTTATGTCATTATAAATCAAAGGAACAGGATATCTGCTCCTGTAATTTTTTTCCACGGAAAGCAGCGTTCCAAGTGCAATAAAAGTTACAGTCATTGCAAACAATGCCATATACAGGAAAAAGTTAAAATCTTTTTTCTCAATTTTGCAGGGGAAGAAATAGAACAGCATTATACCGGTCATATACCAGAACTCAAAACCCCATCTCGGGCGCATTGTTCCGCCTTCAAAAATACCCATAACCAAATGTATTAAGAGAGGCGCAAAACCTAAAAGCAAAATAAACCACAAATCCTGTTTGGATTCAGGTTTATGGAATGTTATCCGCTGTTTTCTCACAAGCATAAAAAAGAAATACAAAAACAAGGTGCCACATATCACCGCAATCTGCATTACAAGAAACATTAACGGTTCCGTTATATGATTAAGCCAATTTTGGGCGCTTAGTTCTCCGTCAAAATACATTAAAGGGAAAAAGTCATATTTTATCAGCCATAAAAGGTGAGGCAAAAATATCACAAATGCAATCAATACCGACCAGTAAAATTTCAGGCTTTTATAAACTTCTCTCCTGAATATAAGTGCCCAAAGAGCCATTGCTGCAAGCGTCAAAACCGTTTGGTATTTGTTTAGGAAACAAACGCCCGTAATCACACCCAGCAAAGTCCAGTTCCGCCATCCGTCTTCGTGCATACACTTGTAAAAATAATATGACAACAACGGAAGCAATCCCAAAAGTATTACATCCGGATTAAAACCGTAATATCCGGTTACATATGTATAACACCAGCATCCTTCAAGCAGAATTACTGACAGGTAAGATTTGGTCTCATCAAGGAAAAATCTCGATAATTTATAGACATAAATAAACCCAAAAATAATAAATGCCTGACTTAAAAAGTATATTGAAAAATCTGTTTTAAAAATTGCATAAGTAATATATGTCAGCCAGCCTGCCAACGGCGGATGTTTTGGTGTTCCGAAATCATGAAGCGAGCCCCAGTATATCCCTTCCAAAGAATCTGTCGGTAAAACAGTCCTTATTAAACCTATACCTGACCAAACAAGTAAATGTATAATTAAAAAAGCTATAAACCATTTTCTTTCATAAGAAAGTTCTTTCCAAAATTTTATCATTTTTCTTCCTGACTATCCTGACTACATACTGCTATTTACTTTATATCCGGAAAAGCATATATGGCACCTTCGTCACTTCTCCATCTCATAAATCCCATTTTTGGAGTTTTGTCCAGATCAATAACTGAAACAAGAGCCCAATTTCCGGATATTCTTGTTAATTTTATTGTTTTAACATAATTTATTTTTGCAACACTCTGAGCAGTGTCATCTGCTTTTGAGTGAAGAATATCAACGGAATCAGGTGCATCTTTGAATAATCTCAGACCATACTTTCTTCCGTACATATTATAAAAGTTTTTCCAGGGCAAAAACTGAAATCTGTCCTCTGTCATAACCCATCCTTTTGCACCTGTTTTCTTGTCATAAATCAGCTCAACCCAATTATCATCGCCAATATCCGACACATAGATAAATCCGAGTTTCCGCTCGTTTAAAAGAAGAGCAAACACCCCGTCAGGCATTGTCTCCGGTTCATAAGTAAACTTAAACTCTCTTATGACTTTTGAGTTTGAATCAGGCTGAGAATAAATTTTCAGATTTTCACCTATCTGAAAAACACCCAAAGCTGTTTTCGGAACAGCATTCGTATAAAAAGGCATTGTATCCGCAAACACAGGTAACATAAAAAGCATAGCAATTATAATTAAAAACTTTTTCATCTTCTCAACCCTCGTAAAAACATTTTACATTCTAAATAACGAAAACTCAATATACAATGTTCATCATGTTATAATATAAGAAAAAAGGAAAATAATTATGGCAGTTGCTGTTTATGCGGGAAGTTTTGACCCGTTTACACTCGGACATCTTGATATTTTAAAAAGAAGCTGTGAAATTTTTGACAAGGTTCTGGTTGGGGTTGCTTACAATCCTGAGAAAACATCTCTTCTGCGTCCGGAAGAAAGGGCGGATATAATCAAGCTCTGCACTATGGATTTTACAGACATTGAAGTATTTTCTTATGAGGGCTTAACTGTTGACTTTGCAAAAAAACATAACGCATCCGTACTAATAAGAGGACTACGAAACTCAGCCGATTTTGAATATGAAAATCAGCTTGCACAAATAAATCTTTCACTAAATAAAAATATCCAAACGGTATTTTTATCATCTAAACCCGAACACTGTTTTATTTCTTCAACGAGTGTTCGTGAACTTATTTCGCACAAATGCAATTTATCTGATTTTGTTCCTGAACCAGCAAAAAATTATTTGTATAAAAAATTTGGTTACTGATGATACTTAGTAAGCAGTAATCTCACCTGCTCAACAAATTCTTCCTGATTAAAGTTTTCTTTGCAGATATAATAATCAACACTCAGATTTGAGAGTTTTTCCATTGCAACATTTTTGGATATTGAACTCATAATAACAATCGGAATATCAGCGTACATTTCATCTGTTTTAAGCATGTTAATAAACTGATAACCGTCAACCTGAGGCATTGTTAAATCAGTAATAATCAAATCGTAGTGATTCATTTTTAATTTAATAACAGCCTCTTCCGCTTCTGCCACAACATCCACCAGATATCCGGAGTTCAGCAGAATATTCTTTATCATAGTACGCGTTGTAATAGAGTCGTCCAGTATAAGAATTTTTTTGTAGGATAAAACATCTGCCGGCAAAAGCAGAGGAGCAGCCGCTGAGTTAACGGCTTTATTAAAGTCAAAATGCAGAATATCCTGCATATTGAGAATTAAGCACAACTCACCTGATGCAAGATTTGTTATACCCGATATATTTTTAACCTTATAAAGAGGTGCGGAAAGTTTTTTCTGCAATATATCCTGGTCTCCCAAAAGCTTATCCACAACAAGCCCCACAGTCTTTTCATCAGATTCAATGATAAGAATGGTTTCTTTTTCACCTCTGGGTTCGGATTCCATTCCGAGAATATCCGACATGTAATAGAGCGGTATAATATTACCGTTATAAACAATTGAACGAACTCCGTTGTTTGTTTTTATTTCAGTTTGTTTTTTAACAATGAACGTAGTAATAAATTGTATCGGAATGGCAAATGTTTGTTTTGAAATTGTTACAAGGAATACTCTGAGAGTTGTTAGTGTTACCGGGATTTCAATATGAACACAACTTCCTTTACCGAACTCGGATATAACTTTTACCTTCCCGTTTAGCTGTGAAATTTTTGTTTTTACAACATCAAGACCGATACCGCGTCCTGAAATACTTGTAATAGAATCTCCCGTAGTAAATCCCGGCCAGAAAATGATATTCATTATTGCTTCATCGCTCATGCCGGCAATATCTTC
>ONVC01000083.1 GCA_900321205.1 uncultured Acinetobacter sp.
AACTCGGCTTAGACAAAGATAAACTTTTGAGAGATATGGACTCAAATGAAACAGACAAAAAGATTCAGGAGGATTTGAAAAAGTCTTACGAACTTGGACTTGATGCAACACCTACAACCTTTGTTAACGGCGAAAAAAGGCTTGGTATAATGTCTCTTACCGATATGGAAAAGTTATTAGAGGATCATGGAGCAAAACGCAAAGAATAAAATTTTAATCCATGCCTGTTGTGGTATATGTTCAGGATATCCTATTTCTATGCTTAAAGAGATGGGATATTTGCCAGTAGTGTATTTTTATAATCCTAACCTAGATTCAAAAGAAGAGTATTACAGACGCTTAGAGGCTCAAAAAACAGTGTGCTTGTATCATGGAGTTGAGTTAATATCAGAAGAATATAATCACGGAGAGTTTCTTGATATTTCAAAAGGACTGGAAGATGAACCTGAAAAAGGCAGACGTTGTGATAAATGTATAGAACTCCGTCTCAGAAAAACGGCACAAAAGGCAAAAGAGCTTTGTATTAATCAGTTTACTACTTCTCTTGTAATCAGTCCTCACAAAAATTTTGAAAAAATATCAAAACTGGGTGAATCTGTTTCAGACGGAAGTGTATATTTATCAGTTAATTTCAGGAAAAAAGACGGATTTCTAAAAACCAATCGGTTGTCACGCGAACTCGGAATATACAGACAAAATTATTGCGGTTGTGAGTTTTCCAAACGCTGATAAATGATATTAAATACTAAGACTGTCTAAAAGTGCTTTATGCAGTTTAACATTGTGAACTCTCAGGTAATCTACGCCTTTTTGTATTAACGGGCAGGATATTGCAAGTGATAAACTGTCTTTTAAATCGTTGTTGTCATCTTTTATTCCAAGCAGACTTTTTCTTGAAACTCCAATCATAACAGGATAACCAAGAGCATAAAACTCTTCTGTTCTGTTTAAGATTTCAAAATTGTTTTCCCTGGATTTCCCAAAACCGATACCCGGGTCAACAATTATATTTTTTATACCTATACTTTTTGCGTACTCGGTTTTATTTTTTAGTGAGAAGAAAACTTCCTCAATTACATTTTTATATTCAGGATTTTTCTGCATATTCTGAGGAGTTCCTTTTGAATGTTGTATTATAACTGTTGCACCGTATTTTGCGGTAACTTCTGCTATCTTTTTGTCATAATCAAAGCCTGAGACATCGTTAATAATGCTCGCACCATTATTTAATGCAAAGTCTGCCACAACAGAAGAACGGGTATCAATGCTGATGGGAATTTTTATATTTTCCCGATGGATGAAAGTTAATATCGGTTTAAGCCTGTTTATTTGCTCGTCAGGTTCTGTGTCAATTGCTCCTGGTTTTGTGCTTTCCGCACCGATATCAATAATATCGGCGCCATCATCAATAAGTTGTATCAGGTGTTTTTCAGCATCTTTCGGTTTAAGATACTTTCCTCCGTCTGAAAAAGAATCCGGTGTTATGTTAAGTATTCCGGCAAGTTTTGTTTTTCTCTGAGGCTTTTGTTTTAAAAATGTCTGTATCTGTTCCGAAAGGCTGCTCAGACTGAAAGGCTGGTTTCTGAGTTTTTCTGATATTTTATTAAGCTGACTGATACTTCCTCCCAGTAGCACATTTGATAGTTCTGCATTTGCCGTAATAACCCCTTTGTGTGTTCCGCAGTCTGCTCCAACTGATAACGCTGTTTGTTTGATAATATTTGCCTGCGTGTGCGTTAGATTAAATATTTTAATATTTTTGTATCTGAATTTATCTGCGGCAGAAGTTCTGTAACTTTCATCAAATCCGATTTCAGAAAGCTCCTGCTCAATATTATTATTTACAACTTCTTTTAAAACGAAATCTTTCATAACCTGATTTTATCACAAATTGTTTTCTACATCATTTGGGGGATAATCGTACTTTTTATCTAAGAATTTAAAAAAAATGCCGATAAGAAAATTGTTAAGGAAATATACATGTCACATCAATATAGTACCCCGACCACCGCGCTTCCGGCTGGTGATATTCTAATCCCAAATACAACTAATCCTAATCAGGCTGTCGAGTATATTAACTCATACATTGATAAATCAAGGTGTGAAGAATTTTCGGTTGACATATCTTTTATGAATGTTATTGATGCCTGTTTTGTTTCGACTTTGTGTTCCGCAAAACACTATGTAAAGTACCCGGAAGGGAAAATTAACTGGCTTGTTTCATCTGATTTGGTAAGGGATTTTACTACCGACATGTCATTAGGAAATAGCGAATATTTTTATCAATAGAATTCTTTTATGGTAATATATTAAACGTAATCATTAGTTATTACCGGATATAATACAGTAATAAAAGTTATGCGTCAGTCGTTAATATGTAAAGGAGTAAAATATGCCTGAAACAATTACAAATGTTTTGGACAAAGTAAACTCACCTGAAGATTTGAAAAAATTAGAGATGGGTGATTTATACAAATTGTCAAATGAGATGAGAGAACTCATAATAAAAAAGGTCAATACAATAGGCGGTCATTTCGGACCGAATTTGGGTATTGTAGAAGCAACAATAGCGCTTCATTATGTATTTAATTCTCCCGTGGATAAGTTTGTATTTGACGTATCACATCAGTGTTATCCGCATAAAATTTTAACAGGCAGGAAAGACGGCTATACAAACCCGGATAATTATTTTAAATATACAGGTTACACAGCTCCTGAAGAAACTCGACACGATTTATTTAAAATTGGTCATACTTCAACTTCCGTCAGCCTTGCAACCGGTCTTGCAAAGGGCAGGGATTTGCTTGGCGGTAAAGAAAATGTTGTTGCTGTTATCGGTGATGGTTCATTAACAGGCGGAGAAGCTCTTGAAGGTCTCAATAATGCAGCAACTCTAAACAGTAATATTATTATTATTGTAAATGATAATGACATGTCTATCGCAGAAAACCAGGGCGGTATTTGTAATTTGTTAACAGAACTCAGAGAAAATAACGGAGTGGTTAAAGACAATTTCTTTAAGGCTCTAGGCTTTGAATATCATTATATTGCTGATGGTCATAATATAGAAAATCTTATAGAAACATTCTCTAAGGTTAAGGATACAGATCACCCTGTTTTGATTCATATGCATACAATTAAAGGAAAAGGCTTTGAACCGGCAGTTGTTAATAAAGAACCGTTCCACTGGATTTTACCGGGAACTCTCGACAGACTTAATGACGCACCTGCTCCGCAAAAAGAAAGCTATGAATCAATTACGAAAGATTATATATTAAATAAAGCTGAAGCAGGCGAACCGATTATAGCAATGAGTGCTGCAACACCCGGGGTATTTGGCTGGAATAAAGAGTTCAGGGACAAACTTGGTTTGCATTATATCGATGTAGGTATTGCAGAACAGCATGCAGTAGGTATGGCATCCGGTATAGCAAAACGAGGCGGAAAACCTGTTCTCGCATTTATGAGCTCTTTTGTTCAGAGAACTTATGACCAGTTATCTCAGGATATGGCACTCAATAATGCTCCCGTTACAATGTTAATCTTCTGGGGCGGAATATCAAATGCCGATGCAACACATCTTTGTACGTTTGACATTCCTTTAATCAGCAATATTCCTAATATTGTTTACCTTGCTCCAACCTGCAAAGAAGAATATGTAAGAATGCTTGACTGGTCAGTTAATCAGACAGAACATCCTGTTGCAATAAGAGTTCCGTATGAGATTACATATTCAGGAGAAAATGACACAACTGATTATTCAATTCTCAATAAGTATAAAACAGAAGAAAAAGGCGAAAAAGTTGCGATTGTTGCTCTGGGCGATTTTCTTGGAAAAGGAAGGGATGTAAAGGCTTTATTAAAAGAAAAAACAGGTATCAATGCAACTCTTATTAATCCGAGATTTATAACAGGTATTGATAAAGATATGCTTGAAGGTTTGAAGTCAAATCATTCCGTAGTGATTACTCTTGAAAACGGCGAACTTGACGGCGGATTCGGTGAAAAAATAACACGTTTCTACGGCGATTCTTCAATGAAGGTTCTGAACTTCGGCTCATATAAAGAGTTTACTGACAGAACATCAATGGAAGAACTTTATAACAGGTATCATTTAACTAATGAACTGATTGTTCAGGATATTCGAAGTTTATTATAAAAAAAAGCGGCTTTGTTGCCGCTTTTTTTTATTTTAGCAGTTCAAGTTCTTTTTGAATAATTGCTTTTTTATGGTGCCAATATATTTTCATATTTCTTGGAATATCATCGCAGGCAAGCATTCTTTCTATGTATGAAATCGCAAGATTTTTTTCGTCTGCGGTTGTTGTATTGTCGGGAATATTGGCGTTGAATTCTTTAAATACATCGTTGAAAGATTCTGTTTTTAAATTATTTTCTTTATTATATCTGTTTAAATCTCTGTTATGATAATTTAAATCATGCATTCCGTACATTTTCATTCTTGTCCATTCAATACGCTCTTCGTCTGAGATGTCGCTGCATGCAAGGGCTCTGTCACAGAACGAGATGTACATATTATAATAGCTTCTATAATATTCAACTCTATCTGCTGTGCTATCAAAGTCAGGAGTTTTATTCCAGTACATGTCAGTAAATTCTTTCCATTCATTTGCAACATCATTAATGTTTTCATCATTGCCAATTTGCTGATTATTTATAATGTTTTGCATTTCCATTCTTAAAACATCTTCTTTTTTGCTCCAATAATTTTTCAAATCATCAGGAATGTCATCACAATGCAACATTCGTTTGATATATCCGGCTGCGAGTTTCTTTTCTTCCAACGTAGTTGTACTGTCTGGAACTGCGTTTTTCATTTCTTCAATTACATCTTTAAATGATTCAGTTTTTATATTATTTTGCTGGTTATGCCAATTTATTTCACCTAATCTTGATTGTTTTTCTCCGTTCCAGTGGTTTATTTCCTGCTCAAAATTTGCTTTTGCATTCTCCGGTAAATCATTGCAAGCAAGTATTCTTTGTATATATGAAATACAGGTATTGTAGAATGTCAAATTGTATTCTTCACTTTCTAAAAATTCTAAACTGTTGTTTCTTTCCAGAGGATAAGCGTCAC
The DNA here is from genome assembly GCA_900321205.1 of uncultured Acinetobacter sp. Taxonomy (GTDB): domain Bacteria; phylum Cyanobacteriota; class Vampirovibrionia; order Gastranaerophilales; family Gastranaerophilaceae; genus CAG-196. The sequence goes on from ONVC01000083.1 coordinate 5,099, forward strand.
ACCAGTGTTGTTGTATAAAATTATTGTACTCGTCAACTACATCTTGATAATTTGAATCTTTTGCATTTTCTCCGTTTTTAATATTTTGTATTTCCATCTCAATTATGTCTTTTTTGTTAGACCAGTAGTTTTTCAGCTCGGGTGTAATATCGTCACATGCAATTAGTCTGTCTATATATGAAATAGCTTTTTCTTTTTCTTCAACTGTTGTAGTACTGTCAGGAACATTAGTAGTAAACTCATTCCATACATCTTCAAACTTTTCTGATTTTTTACCATTCTTATTCTCGTATGATGTAAAAAATTCCAGAGCCTCTGATAATGATTTAGTGATTTTTTCTTTTCTTACCTTGGGTTGTTCATTTGTATCAGCTGGAATAATTTGTTCTTCGTCATCTTGAATATTTTCTTTGTTTAAAAATAAAGCTTTTAAATCGCTGCAAGTTCTGATTTGCTGTTGGTCTATTTTCATTTTATATTCTCCGCATTTCTATTTATATATTTAATATCGTCATATTTTTCTGAAACTTTAGCTATTTTTTTTTAAATGTTACATTTCTTATAATTAATCAAACTATCAAAAATTTTTTTCAGAAGTTTTATCAAGGTATGATAAGAATTACAAACGCTGAACTACATAACCTAAATATCGATTTTCGCAAGTTTCAGACCAGGATAGCTGAAAGTAAAAGGCAGGACAATACATATTTTATATCTCAGCTTAATAAATATCAAAAAGTT
>ONVC01000060.1 GCA_900321205.1 uncultured Acinetobacter sp.
TTCTTCCGCTTCTATTATTTCATCAATATTTTCAGAATCTATTTTTTCGTTGTAAAAATCTTTTGTAATATTATCTTCGTCAACTCTTCCGCCTGCGTCAAGCGAGATATCAATGTCAGGAACAATTGATTTTAATGTTGTAAGAAATATATCAAGTTTTTCCTGTGTGATAGGAACCGAAGGAACAACATCCAGCAAACCTTCAAGAAGAGATTCTGTTTCGTCTTCATCATCAGATTTTTTCATAAGAGCCGTAAGTGCACCTGTATTAAGTGAGATAAACTCATCAGTAAGCATACAGTTAATATTTACGCCGTTTCTTTCAAGATGGCATGGAGCGTACAAAAGCGGCGTCAGGAATTCATTTTTTCTGCCGGACTTGCTTTTGCCTGTTAAAAATAAATAACCGTATATAAGATACTTATCTTTTTGACTTGTATCAGCCTGAATCATAAGTTCAGTGATTTTAGGGTCTGAACCTTCAAGTTTCAGATATTCAAGACCTTCCGTAAACAATGTATCGTTTTCGTTAAGAAAAATCCATTTGTTATCCTTATCTGCTTTCAGGTTTCTGAAAGTAGAACTCTTAACTTCTTCTCTTACGCAGTCATGCAAATATTGGCTTAATTTTTTTATAAAACTGTTGTTGAATGCGGAATTAATCGCTCTTGTGGCTTCCTGTAACATTTTCTCTTCCCTTTTGTACTTATATAATATGACTATATTACCATATTATTTGTACCCCGTAAATATTTACACCTTTTAAATTCGTTCTTATATATGAGTTATTAATCTTATTAATGTGTTATTTTATATAGTGAGGGAATAATGATGAAAAAAATATTTATAATACTATGCTTGGCTATTATGCCGAATGTTTTTGCAGAAGAAACTATAATTGCTGCTGATACTGTTCAGTCAAAACCTGTAGTCCAACAGCCGGCTGTACAAAAACCGGCACCAAATCCGCTTACGGTTTCTCAAAATATAATGTTTGATAATTGTACAAAAATTTTTGGTATAAATCAGGAAAAATTGTTTTACCTGACACTTGCTTCTATATCTGCAAACAGATTTAACGTAGAAGAAATTCAAAGCTCACACGGATACATAATTTTTTCCGCTAACAGAAATAAATACCTTGCAACTATTTCAAAAATTGACAAGGCAAATGCTATCTTAAAAATTACACCGTGCAATAACGTATATAATTTCCCTCCGGGAATCATAACAAATACTTTTAAATATATCGACCTGAACCTTACTCAGCCCATTTAAACGGCTGTTGATAATGCGTGATTAGGGAGAGAGGTAAGAAAAATGAAAAGATTTTTAACCTTATTTATCATAACGGTATTAATTGTAGGTCTGACAGCGTGTTCCGTCAGAAATAATGCAATCCAGAAAGAAGTTACAGTCTGGACTTTGCAGATGGGTGATTTTTCGGATTATATGTATAAAATTATACGTGAATATGAAAAAGAGCATCCGAATCTTCATATAAAATGGGTTGACGTACCGTTTTCCGAAGGTGAAAAAAGAACTCTTGCGGCAGTTATGACCGATAATCCGCCGGACTTAATTAACCTTAATCCTGATTTCTCCGCATTACTTGCGCAAAAAGGAACGCTCGAGGAAATTAATCCCGAATCGGTTGCTGATTTTAATCCGGAAATCGTGAAGGCTCTTATGTATAACGATAAACTCTATTCAATCCCTTGGTATGCAACAAGTGCAGTCACTATCTATAACAAAGATTTGTTCTCAAAATCAGGTGTAATAAGATTGCCAAAAACTTATAAAGAGCTGGCATCCGTTGCTGAGAAGATTAAAGCAAACTCGGGAGCTTATGCATATCTTCCGACTATTACCGAAAACGATACAATGATGAAAATCCTTAATAAGTACGGCATAACCGAACTTGCTCAGCTTAACTCAAAAGAGTCTGCTGACGTGTTTAATATGTTTAAAACTTTGTATGAAAAGGATTTAATTCCGCCGGAGACAATTACAATGACGCACAGAGAAGCTCTTGAACAATATATGGCAGGAAAAATTATTTTCTATCAGGGCGGTTCAAACTTTCTGAATATGATTAGAGAAAACGCCCCTTCTGTTTATGAACAAACCGATGTTATGGAGCAGTTCAGAGGTCCTGTCGGACAATACGATTTATCCGTTATGAATTTTGTTATTCCAAAGCGTGCAAAAATGAAAAAAGAAGCTCTTGATTTTTGTCTGTATCTTACAAATGCAAAAAATCAGCTTGAACTTGCAAAAATGACAAATATTATTGCGACTAACTCTGAAACCCTGAAAGACAGATTTTATAATGATGAAACGGATATGATGTCAAAAGCACGTTCAATTAGTGCAAAACAATTAAATCATATTTATCCCCAGATGAAACAACGCAGAGGTCAAAAAGAAATTAATACTGCTGTTAACTCAACAATTCAGTCTGTTCTTCTTAATAAGCAGTCAACAAATTATGCTCTTGATGAACTCGTAAAGTCTCTGAGTAACTTTGACGAATAGGGTTTTTAGTGTGTATTCTATTAAAAATGTCGATGGGGGGACTTGAACCCCCAAGGATTTCTCCACACGCCCCTCAAACGTGCGCGTATACCGATTCCGCCACATCGACATATTCAGTTGTCATATTTTACGATTAGGGTTAGACTCAACTAGCGGAACGGAGCTCTCGCTCCCCTCCACTGCGAACGATACTCAATCGTTCTTGCGGAGTCCTTGCCACATCGACATATATTAAATTGTCAACAATTTTATTCTAACACAAACATTTTTTCGTTACAAACTTTTATATCTTATTGACTTTGAAACTTATCTGAATGAAAATATATTTGTTATAACTATCATTAAATAAAGGGATTAATAATGCAAGTATCTAATATATCAGCATCTCAATCTAGAAGAAATTTATTTATTCAGTATGCTAACAGTTTTATGACTTTCAAAGCTAACGAAAATGGCGAAGATACAACAACTAAGCCTGAAATTGAACCTGATAAAAAATTAAACAAATCTATGGGAATCGAAACTCTTACTATATTCCCGAAACAGGTTATTGACGGAAAAACTGTTTTTACTGCATAGTTTATCCAAGGAGAGCTTATGATTCTAAAAATACAAAGATTACCGCACAATAACTCTGTGCCGGAATATAAAACCGAAGGTGCAGCCGGCATGGATTTGTGTGCCGCAATTTCAGAACCAATAACTATACAGCCGCTTGAAAGAAAACTTATTCCGACAGGGTTAAAGATTGAACTTGAACACGGTTACGAAGCTCAAATCAGGCCGCGTTCCGGTATGTCAATAAAGCATGGTATAAGTCTTATTAATTGCGTAGGTACAATTGATGAAGATTACCGCGGTGAAGTTTGTGTTCCTATTGTTAACATCTCAAACGAAGCATACACAATTCAACCGGAAGAACGTATTGCACAAATGGTAATCGCAAAATACGAACAGGCTAAAATTGAAGTCGTGACAGAACTTTCCGATACTGAGAGAGGCGAAGGCGGTTTCGGTTCTACCGGTAAGTAGTTAAAAACCCTGTAACATTTGTTCCAAACTCTTGACCTTTCTTGAAAAAAAGTATAGAATAAAGGGCATGGTTCACAGGTGAACCTGTGGTTATTTAATTATTTAGGAGACACGGTCATGTACGAAGATGAGAAGCTTATTTGTGAAGATTGCGGAGCCGAATTTGTTTTCACGGCTGGCGAACAGGAATTTTATGCAGAAAAAGGTTTGACAAATAAGCCAAAAAGATGCCCTGATTGCAGAAAGGCAAAAAAACAATTACGCAGAGGTAAAAAGAAAATGTTTGATGCGGTGTGTGCAAAATGCGGTAAGCAAACACAAGTTCCTTTTAACCCGACGCAAGGCAGAGACGTTCTCTGCAAAGAGTGTTTTGATGCAGAAAAAGCAGCAACTGCAGAAGGCTAAATATAAATTATTGTTTTTAGAAGCGGCAAGACCAAAGGTCTTGCCGCTTCTTTTGGATTTATTTATATAATTTGATATGTTTCTTTTAATTTTTTTATTCTTTCATTTGATTTTTTGACTTTTTCTTTCAGGCGGTTATCCTTTTCAACAATTTTTACTACATTATTAATAATATCTATTGTCTTCTTGTCACCGTCTCTGAAGATAAACATATCAAGACCTGCGTTTATTCCCATAATGACAGCTTCCGTACTTCCGTATGCCTGAACTCCTTTCATTACCATATCATCAGAGATAATAATTCCGTCATACTTTAATGTGTTGCGTAAATATCCTACTGCATTTTTGCTCAGTGATGACGGAACAGAATCTTTATCAAAACATGTGCAGTGCAAATGTGCTGCCATAATCATTTCTATATTATTTTCAACAGCATTCTTAAATGGTGCGATATGTATTTCTTCCATTATCTCCATCGGTAAATCTATTTGGGGCAGGGTAAGATGACTGTCGCTGTTTGCATCTCCGTGACCCGGATAATGTTTTACACAGGGGATTATTCCGTTCCTGCGGTAAACATCGGATACGATACTCATGCCCTTTATCACTTCTTCGGTATTATCCGAAAATGCTCTTTCTCCGATTATAGGATTGTCGGGATTGGTATTAACATCTGCGCAGGGAGCAAAATTCAGGTTTATTCCGTATTCTCTGAGTTCATTCGCAATTTTTTCTGTTTGTTCTTCTAAAAACTTTTCCCCTTTTTTAAAAGCAAACCTCGGAGAAAGGTACCTTTTGTGGATGTTTTCCGTTCTCTCGACCCTTCCGCCTTCCTGATCTATTGAAAGAAATGGGGGAATAATTGATTTGCCATTAATTTGTTTTATTAAATTTTGGAATTGTTTATTGGACTGAATATCACGCGTAAAGAATATTACGCCGCCCAAACCTATACTAAGGGCTTCATCTAAATATTCTCCGGTACCGCAAATAAACATTTGGTAAATTAATTTTTCCATAAAATAATCATACATTTAATTGAGTGAAAAATCCAACTTTTCATTATAATAAACTTAGGGTATAATTTTTATACGGAGTATAATTATGAAAAAAATAATTTTATCGATACTGACAATATTCTTATTGCTTACTGCTATCAGCTTAGATGTATCTGCTGCTAAAAAATCAGCAAAATTATCAAAAGAAGATATTGCTGAAATGTCTGATACAATAGACAGGTTAACGCAGAAAATTTACGGAAGAGCTCTCCTTTCTCCGGCTGACAATGAAGAACTTATCGGTATAAAAATAAGACTTGATAATCAGATGTTAATGGCATCAAACCCATCGCTTGCTCCCTTGTATTATAAAGCAGGAAATATCTACAAGTTACGTGGTATGAAACCCGAAGCTATAGAATGCTATCAGACTGTTCTCGAAAACTTCTCTGAAACAGCACTGGCTCCAAAAGCACGTGCCGCATTAGAACAAATGGGTGTTGAAGTTGCCGCTCCTAAAACCGAATCGGAAGAATCTGAAGAAGATGAAGGAGTATAAATATACATGATTAAAAAATGGCGGCTGCATCGCAGCCGCCATTTTTATTATAATTTTATAATTATTTTGTAGTCTGAATGAATAAGCTGATTAAATCATTCAACGCAGAATATTGTTTTTGGTAATTCTGTGATTGTTTTTCCAAAGCAAGAATCTGTTTTTTGTATTCCTGAATAGAAGCCTGACATTCTCTTGCGGATATTTTAAGACCTTCCTGTACCTGCTGCGCGTCCTGTAATACGCTTTTCATTGATATCCCGAGTGCTTCCATTGTTTGTTTGATAATCTGTGCTCCTGTGTGTCTTGATACACCACTCGGAAGTTGTGAGATTAATTTTTTCAATACAGCAATGTTTGCCGGCATCTCAAACGTATCAGATGTTTCTGTCATCGGTGAAGCTGTTTGTCTGGGTTCTGCAAAGAACGGTTCCTGAACTTCTTCTTCATCATCAAAAAAGTTTTTTGACTGTTTTTGCTGACGAACAGGTGCTTCCGGCTCTGCAAAAATATCACTTTGTGATTCTGCAAAGATGTCATCCTGTTGTTCCTGAATATCTGCTGTGTTTGCTTCAAAAACTGAATTTTCAGGTAATTCTATATTTTCTGCTTGTTTTTTCAATGCTTCTACTATTTTCTTTCCAACACTTTCGTTATTTGGCATAATTATACTCCCTCGTACATTTTTATACTCATAGCAATAATTATATTTCAAACATTTTTAATTTAAAAGTAAATGTTATGAATTGTAAAATGAGTCGGATTTTTGTACGGTGTTATACCATCATATCGTTGAAGTCGCCCAAATCATCATAATTAAACATATGTATGAACGTATATAAAATTTTGGCAGAAAATTTCTTTGTTCCTATGTCAAGCATTTCTCTCAGAACTTCTCTGTTGTTTGCAACAATTGAATGTGTTCTGTTACACGCTATATTGTCGTAACAGTTTGCCACGTTAACGATTTGTGCCGGTTCAAAAATAAAGTCATTTGATAATCCTCTTGGGTATCCTGAACCGTCATTGTTTTCGTGGTGTTCAAGAGCTACTCTTGCGATAGATTCGGATAATCCGAATTTTTCTTTTATCATTTTGTATCCGATTACCGTATGTTCTTTAAGCTCTTCCTCATTTGTCGATAAAATAGCTGATTCTCCGTCAAGTTCTATTTTGAGTTTCCCTATGTCGTGCAGCAGTGCAGCAAGAATTAGTTCTTCAAAAGCTCTCGGCTGATATTCAAGTTTTTTTGCTATCAAGCCGGAAACGATAGCAACATTAAGCGGATGACAGAGCTCGTATTCGCCCATTAATCTTACGCGTGAACCTTTGCCGGATTTGTATAAATTCTTGTAAACTTCATTACGTATGATGTTTACAAGTGACTGCATTTTTAAGATGCCGTCATCATAAAATCCCTGTATAAATAAATCAAAAATACGTTTATAAAAGTACTTGATTTTAATTTGTGTTTCCTGGCGCATAGCAGAGGTTTTATTGATTACGGTGCTGAAATCCTCAGGGTCAAGTGATTCGTAAGAAAAATTTCTTAAACGTTGTGATGAATGTTTCTTGGTTTCGTTTTCTTTTTTTTGCTCTTCTTCCCCGTCAAGAAAATCTTCTGCATATATCCTGACGTAGTTTTTTAGCATTATAAGTTTGCCCGGAGTTAAAACTTCTCCTGCTTCAAGTATTTTTGATTTGTTTTCTGTAAACAAATCAAAAGGCAAGACCTTATAGTTGCTAAGTTCACTACTTTCTACGATGCGCATAATATAATTATAAATGTTTTTACAAAAAAATACATACTTTATTTAGTTGAACGTGGATGTACATAGACCATATGGTCTATGTAAAACCAAAAATTTACATCATCTGATTTATAGTATTGAGCATGCCGATCATGTACACTGTAATTAAGGGAGAGAGAGTATTTTATGATTAAGAAAACATTGCTCATTATTGGTTTTGTATTGTCCATGCTTACTGTTTGTGCATCTGAAAATGTACTGCAGACGATAGAAATTGTTCCTGTTAAGGATACATATAATATTGTACTTACTGCTGACCAGTCGGTTGACGTTAAGAAGAGTGTCAAGGATTCTAACAGAATAACTCTTAATATGAAGGGTATTCGTGCTTCTAAAACTCTTAATACGGTTTATAATAATGCCGCAAATGTTGATACTGTTATGGTAGAAAATACGCCTAACGGTGTAAGCATTTTCTTCCAGGCAGAAAACGCAGAAGCTTCAAGTATTACATTTGATACTGCACTTCCTTCTGTTTCTGCTTCCGCTAATGACTCAAAACAAAAAGTTACTTTAAGCAGTCCCATAGACAGTTATGCGCCTATATACAGAGAAGACTTGGCTAAGGCTAAAACTTCTTCTTTGTTCAATAAACTTACACAAAAAGCTTCTTCATTAGATACTGATATTGAAGATGCAGGACTTGAAGCATCTGATACACTTAATAAAGTTTTATCATACGGTCTTGTTGTTTTACTTGTTTTTGCAGTATTTAGATTATTCAGACGTAAAGATGCGGATATTAAAATCGGTTTAAGTCAGGGTTTGAACGAACGTGAAATTGATATGTATAAAAACAACAGTCCGCTTGATGATATAGCACCTGAAAAACCGTTTACGACTGTAAATTATGGTTTGAATGCATACAAAAAAGAGAATCAAAATCCATACGAACAACAGCCTGTTCAGTTCCATAATCCGAGAATGCAGCAGTATATCAGCCCGCTTTTAAGAAATCAGATGGCTCAGACTGCTCTTCAACAAAAACTTCAGCAGCAAAGACAAAGCAGTGTTGCAACTATGACTACACCTGAGTCAGTTGCTCAGCCGGTAAAAAAACTTACAACTCCTGTAAATACAGCTCCTGTAAATCAGGGAAGTCCAAATATAGGTAATGTTAAATTTTTGGAATCAATGGCTGCTATTTATGAAAAAAGCGGACGTCACGATTTAGCTCAGGGTTTAAAAACTAATTTACAGAAAAACAATATTAAATCTTAATAAGAAGAAAAGAGAGAAGAGAGAGAAGCGGCGGTCAGATTTTGACCGCCGCTTTTTTGCATTTTATTTGAACTCTTTGCTCATTCTGACATAAAGAGCTTTTATTGCTTTGTCATCAGCTTTTATCTCATAATCATCAGGGTCGGCATTAAACTCAGCATGAATTTTTCTCTCAGCAGATTTAATACAGAATTCCAGTTCTTTATATTCGGGAGTATCACTAAGCCCTATGTCTGCTGCCTGTCTGAGCAATTGTGTCATTACGTGTACAGTATCTTTGTAAGTAAGTTTGTTGAACAAATCTCTTACGCTAAAGACTCCGTCATTTATACCTCTGTTTGCGGCACTAATAAATTTTCCGACAAAACTGTACGCATTTTTTGAGTTAACTTTTGATAGTGAATCACGAATAACATTATTATCCGCAACGTGACTGTTTAGCTCATGAACAACTCTGTCCGCCAGTCCCAGTCCTTCAATCCTGTCTTCTACGGCAATCTCAGGCTTTGTTTTTTCAGGTTCTTTTTGAGGTGTTTTTTCTTCAATTTTATGTTTTGGTTTTGGTCTGTATTTTTTGACAGGTGTTTTGTCATTTGGCAGTTCTTTTTTTTCACCTTTAGGAAGTTTTTTTTCCGGTTCACAATTTTTGGTCGAATCATCTTTGGAGTTTTCATTATCATTAATGATTACGTTAACGATATTTACCTGCTGTGGGATTTCATTTAAATAGTGCCCGTATCCGCTCGTTATCAGCAAATTTTTAATATATGCCATATCTGCCGCATTCAAATCTCGGTGAGAGTTCCTTAACATAAGTAACAAAGCCTGTGCTTCTTCGTCAGTATCTATGTTTTTCTTGTTACCCATACGTTTGGCAATTTTTGAAACCTCTTTTTTTGTATTCTCTGTAACGCTTTCGTCAAACTTCTTGTTTTGATACTCAATCATCAGTCCCTGCACATAGCCTATTTCATCTTTGCTCATACTGAAACCTGTTCCTGCAAGGTATTGACTAAGTTTGTTGTACTCGTTGTCTGAGTCAATTTTCTTTTTGTTTCCTTCTGTTTTTGCTATGTCTGCAACAAATTGCTTAACAGCCTTTGAAACTTTGCTCAAATCCGGTTTAAACGGTTCAAATGGTTTTGTCATCTTTTTTTGCTCCTTTCATCTGGCGAGTTTGCGTAAATCTCCATATTACGGTTGATCAGTCCGAATATGCATCAAATTACGTCTTCATAATAATTGCTACTTATACTGATTTTATAAATCGACTGTTGAAAAATCCCAAATCTTTACTTACAACTTAGTTATCGGCAAACTTTTAAAAAACTTTAATTAAATACGAATAAATTTTACAAATCTTTACAAATGTGCTAATATACTTATGATGAAGATTTGTTTTATTCCTATTGATAATCGTCCTGTGTGTTATAATCTCGCAAAAGATATTTGTGCTATTGATGACGATATTGAACTTTTTATTCCGCCAAGGGATTATTTGGGTTCTCTTACAAAGTATGCTGATACTGATATTATTTTTGACTGGCTTTATCATCTTCCTGCCATGGACGCTATGATAATATCTCTTGATACTCTTGCTTATGGCGGTTTGATTCCGTCAAGAAGGATTACTGACAGTTTTGATGAAGTTAAAACAAGAATAGAACAGCTTAAACCCATTCTTGCAGGAAAAAAAGTTTACGCTTTTTCAAGCATTATGCGGATTTCAAATAACAATTACAATGAAGAAGAAAAAGAATACTGGAAGGACTGGGGTAAGAAAATTTTTGAATATTCTTATAACTCATCTAAGTTTTGGCACGCACCAAAAACGGATGTTCCCCCTTATATAATACATGATTATCTGCAGACAAGAAAACGAAATTTCGAGATTAACAAAATGTATCTTGACTGGCAAAAAGAGGGATTGTTTGAAACTCTTATTTTCTCAAAAGATGACTGCGCAGAGTTCGGTTTTAACGTTGAAGAAGCAAAGGAACTCGAAAAACTCGGCGGTAAAACAAAAACGGGAGCGGATGAGATTCCTCTGACTCTTCTTGCACGTGCAATTAAAAAGAACATAAATGTTTTTCCCGTTTATACTGAACCGGAGTATAAAGATTGTATTTCAAATTATGAAGATGTTTCAATAGAAAAATCCGTTCTCGGACAGCTCGAGCTTGGCGGATTTAATGTTGTTGGTAGTGAAGAAGATGCAGATGTAGTTCTTGTGGTAAATAACTTTGTTGATAAGCAGGGTGAACTTGTTATGGGTTGGGATACACAGCTTTATGACAAAAAATTTATTCCTCCGCAAAAACCATATGCAGTTGCGGATGTAAGATACGCAAATGGCGGGGATAACGGTTTTGTCAATCAATTATTCAAATCAGGTATAAACTTACCTCAGTTTGGTT
>ONVC01000111.1 GCA_900321205.1 uncultured Acinetobacter sp.
CCGGATAACCTGCAATTCTTGAAGGAATGGTAACTGCGCCGGAATTGGTGGTGTTATTATATTTATTCAGGGTTACTTTGCCGCCGCTGACGGAATATGTATAATCCCCGTAGGTATCGGCAAAAGCCGTAACCGAAAATAACGGAACGGCGCTTAAAACCATAATTAAAGCCATAAAAATACAAAATGCGCTTTTAATCTTCTTCATATATCATCAATCCTCGCAGAAAATTTTAAATTTATCCAATATAATTATATAAAATTATCAATTTTAAATCAAGCAATTTATTGGCAGCAATCAATTTAATCTATGGTGTTTATTTTTTATTAATAGTGTGGTATAATGATACTGGAAAAATCTAATGAAGGAGGATTTTGTTATGAAAAAATCATTAAAAATCTTATCCGTTATTATTTCGGTGATGATGGTTTTAAGCTGCATTCCTTTAAGCTATGCGGCTGATGCGTATGTTCACCGTAATTTTTCAGCCGGAGCTTCTCAAGCAGATATTCAGGAAGCGCTTGATGAAGCAAGGGATAATGCAACTGACGCAAGACCATATATGATAAGCCTTGGTGACGGCGAATATCATATTGACGGCGCTCTCAACATTTATTCCAATACATATTTTAAAATGTCTGACGGCGCAACGATAATCAAAAATAAGAAAGAAAAGCTTAATGCGGGCGATAATATGCTTAAGCTGGGCGCTCCCGGCGATGATCCTGCATCGGGATACTACTATAAAAATGTTACCGTTGAAGGCGGCGTATGGAATGAAAATTATATGGGCAATCCGGCTATTAAAATGGCTCACGGCGCCAATATTACTTTCAGAAATACCACTATTCGGAATATTACCGACGCTCATCTTTTAGAGCTTGCCGCTATTGACGGAATTACGATTGAAAACTGCCATTTCTTAAATCAGGTAAGTCAGCTCGGCGAGAATGAAGACGCTAATGAAGCAATTCAGTTTGATGTGCTTGCGCTTCCTGCAGATTTATTCAGTGTGTGTGACAACTATTTTTGCTATCCAGAGGCTTCAGAGATAGTAACAAATTATGTTATTCAGGACCTGAGGGCACACAACAACACAATGAATATACCTTATTTGCCGGAAGTCCGAGCAAAACTTGAAGCAAACCCCGAATTAAAAGCGGCAACAAAGAGCATGCTTGACAGTTTTAAACAAAGTGAAAAAATTGATTTTGAAACACAAAATACGCTTTCAAAAGCCTTTAATGTTAAATCTATAATTCTTATTTCCGCATATTCAACAAACGAGCGGAATAAACAGAAGCGCAACCTTTGGGAAACATTGGAAATTTCGAGCGCCTTTAAAATTAACTACCCGTTTAGCCTTGTTACAAATGTTGTTCTGACTGATACCGTAAATGATGTCATAATGTGGAGCGGGAAATATACAAAAAAGCTTTCCGATTCGGATGGGTTTTTCAGTGCGGTGAATCAAACACAAGCTGCATCTCAACTTGAAAAAATTAAAATGTACTATAAATCAAATGTTGCCCAAAACATCAGCCAGCACATTTATTTGAGATTTTTCCCAAGAGATGTAAGGACATTTGCAGTACCTAAAAAAGAAGGTGAAGAAAAGCCACATTTTGTGCCTAACGCTCTTGATCACCTCATTACTCCGCAAACCAAAATGGAAATTGAGGAAGGAGCACCTTCTATTGACTTTCAGACAGCAGAGCCCGAAGATTTGATGTTTACTTTCTGATATCGTTAAATTTTACAAACTTTTCAACTGACATATCAATTTTGTGAATGCAATCTACAAGATCAAGGTAGCCTACAAAAAGCATAATAAACCAAATTATAAGCAACAATTTTTTCATACAATATGATTGTTTGTCAAAATTTATAATACATACCCCAAATCGGCTACTAAGCCATACAATATTTATAAAATAAAAAAAGACCTTATACGGTCTTTTAAAAATCTGCCGGTGGTCGGGGTCGAACCGACACGAGGTGTGAGCCTCACCAGATTTTGAGTCTGGCACGTCTACCAATTCCATCACACCGGCCTATTTAGTTGTCACTTCTATATATTAGAAAAAAAAAATTATTTTTCAAGAACTTATTTTTTTAATAATACCTTTTCGGTATGTATATTTTGGCAATAAATATTTCAGTATCATCAGTTATAAAGTTTATATGAAAAAATTCATTTATATAGTAACAAGCATACTAATTCTGTCAAACAGCGTCTACGCAACAACTTTCACAGGCGGGATAACCAAAGTTGATCAGAAAGAGAGTAACCGTATAATTGACTCTCAAACAAAGCAAGGGGTAGAATTTGCAAGAATAACAATTCCGCAAAGAAACTTCAGAGCATACACAGATGTAAACGGGAACTTCGAACTACCAAAGATACAAATTAACCAACCA
>ONVC01000061.1 GCA_900321205.1 uncultured Acinetobacter sp.
AAACTGTTATTTTAAAATCCTGTGACATGAAAATTTGTCCGTCTGATTTGAAGCTATACGGTTGTGACATAGAATTTTCCGATGTAGAGATTTTTGCAAGACTTAAAAATGAAAAAGAAGAAGCTGTTTTCTTTATCTCAGACAAGAATGCAAATATTTATATGACAGATGGTACGGTAATCTCAGGCGACAAAACAGATTATGAAAACTACTCGTTTGAAAGAGACGGAAAAACAACTCACTTTATATTCCTGACCAAACATCTTGCAGACAGAAGCTGGTTCCTTGGTGACAGAATGATATTCAATGCCGATTACGTTCTTCCGAACGGTGCTGTTGCTGTTGAAAAAAACACCGAAATTGCATACTACGATTTGAAATACAAATTCGGAAAGAAAAATTGTATTATTGATGCATACTCAAACGGTCCTGCTCAGGAACAGCTGGAAATATCAAAAGTAACCTTCTGTTCCCCTGAAATTGATTTGGATTACGATTATTCAGACTGGAAAAAGATTCCTTCAGGCGGAAAAACAGATGCTTTTTCCTGCGATGTATATGATGAGTTTATATGGTACAAGGCAAAAATACCAAATAACTTAACAGAGCTTACACTGAGCGCAAGACATCTATTTGCAGTATATATTAACGGCAGAGAAATTATAAACAGAAACAGTTACAAGCTGGAAAAATTACAGGAAGTTCCGGAAACAATATCTGTTCCCCTGAACGAAACCATCCTCTACAAAGAAACTAATGAACTGACAATTTTGGTACAAAATTTAGGTTTTGACAAAGGTTTTTCAGGTGATACAAATAACCCGAGAGGTCTTGTACTTTTTGAAACAACACCAAAAATACCTGTTGAATTCTATGTATGCGAAAAACTTGCGCCCGAATACAGCACAAGATTTGAAAGCGATAACCCGTACTTATCTAAAATCACTGTAAATTTTGATATTGATATGAAAGAGAATGTATTTTTTGCAAAATACATATCGTTTGAAGATTTCAGATGCAGACGCGCAACAATATTCCTAAACGGTGTAAAAATAGGAAGATACATAAAACGCAGACACGTTCAGGACAAGTTCTATCTTATAAACGAGTTTTTAAAACCGCATAACACAATTGATATAATAGTCTGGGAAAAAGACAGGAACGTGAAATCTGCTTGGGGCTTTAAATCAGACTTAAAAAATGTTAAAATATTATTAGGAACATTTAAAATTTGTCAGCTGTTTAAATAAGAGGTGTGAAAATGGTCGTAGTCCCCGATTTTTTAATCAAAAGGATTTATCAAAAAGGTTCTTTGAAGAAACTTGAAAACGGTGCAAGCATTAACCTTAAAAATGTACTTGGTCCCGGATTTATAAGCGGATTTAATTACGTTAAAATCAATGATGTAACTTATGAAGCTAAAGATGTTAAATTTATTATGAACGGTCAGGAATATACAAGCGCTGATGTTTCGGAAGCAAATCCGATAGCTTTCAGACTGGGGCAGGTGGGAACTCTCGTTATGAGCGGAGCTTGCAGTGTAACTGACGGAGTTAATAAAATTGTTATCGAAGCGCTTAACCCCGAAGCAGGAGTTGTTAAATTATCTGTAGAAGATAATGTTTAAGTTTTTTATCTCTTTAATCTTGCAAGAAGCTCTTTTGCATAATCCATCTTAAAGATTATGTTCAGGAGTGCATAAACTATGCTGCAAGAGAGAATTACAACTCCGATTTTTACAAGTTCAAATACGTATTTGGGAAGATAGATACCGTTAAATATCTGACAAATGTACCAGCCGAACACTAAGGTTAAAAAGCCTGCAATGAGCATTTTTCCAAAGTTTATAAACAGGTTTCTGTAATCAAGTTTAATTATTTTATGCATAAATAAACCGAGCATTGTTGCGTTATACAGAGTTATGAGTGATGTCGAAAGCGTGATGCCGGCAATACCCATATTCAGCTTTAATATCAGCAGCCAGTTCAAAAATGCTTTTAAAACAATAGTTGAAGTTGCAATTATAAACGGCGTTCTAGAGTTATTATATGCATAATAAACCCTTGTGATAGAATCTCTGAATACATAAGGGAGTATAGAAAAAGAGAGGAAACAAAGAGCTTCTGTTACCATTAATACCGCATTTGAGTTAAACGCACCTCTTTCAAAAACCAGAGATATACCATCCTGAGCAAGGAGAAGTATAAAAATTATCATCGGAACAGCCGCAAATAAAAGAACACCGACTCCTTTATTAAAATATCTTCTTATTGAATCTTCGTCACCTTCACCAGCCAGCCGTGAGAATATCGGGAACAGAGGAACCAAAAATGCCGTTACTAAAATCCCGACAGGGAACTGGAATATTCTGTTTGCAAATACAACCGCAGTCCACGCCCCGAGTACAAGATTTGAGGCAAAGAACATATCTATATAAATCCCGATTTGTCCGATGGTTGAGCTTAAAATTGCAGGGAACAAAAGCTCGCAGATATTCTTAAACTGCGGATTATTTTTGATATCAAGGTTTGGTTTTATCCTGTATCCTATTTGTCTGAGCTTTGGAAACTGAATAAGTATCTGGCAAATTGCCCCAAGCAGTGTTGCACCGGCAAGCACCAGCCCTGAGTTGTCATTATGCGCAAGCGAGATTGAAATAATTACAACAAGGCTCAAAACCATAGGTGACAAATTAGGAAGAATAAATTGCTTATGTACAATTAAAAGTCCGTAATAAATACCTATAATACCTCCGATTAAAATAATCGGTGACATTATTTTAAAATGCAGTGATGCAAGGCTGATAAGTTCCGGAGTTCCGGCTGAGATTATCAGTCCCATTATTTTGTCTGCAAAAAAGAACCCCGCAATAGCAAGAAGGGCAAAAAATAAAAACGCACAGGTTAAGAAAGTATTATATAGCTTATTTACTTCTTCATCAGGCTTATCATCCGCACCAACAAGTTTGGAAAAAACCGCAACTGCCGCACTGTGAAAAGGTCCTCCGACTCCGCCTAAGATAATTATAGCAAGCGAAGGTATCTGAAGAGCATAAAAATAAGCATCAGAAACAAGAGTTGCTCCGTAGAAGTTTGCAACAACCATATCTCTTACAAAACCTGTCAACTTACTCGCAATCGTTACTACAGCAATAAGCCAGGCAGCCTTTAACACTCCGCCTTCAAGATTTTTGTTTTTTGTTGCAACTTCATTTGTTTCCACTTTTGTTTATCCCGTTTTTATTCCTCACTCGTACAGAATTGAAGCTTTTTATATTTTTCAACAAGCTCTATATAAGCATTGAAAGAACGCCCCAATGACGGAGCATGAAACGTAATTGTATTAAAACCGTCATCTATGTATCTTGAAATATCAATTTTATATTCTTTATGAAAAACCGGCTTTATTACCGGAAATTCATGTTCTCTGCCGTTAATCATTACCGCAATCTTTGGTGCAGATGTATCAGTTACAACAATCTGTGCTCTGCCGATTGGAGCCCAGAAAGTTTGTTTGACATCAGTACCGCTAACACTGACAGGAACAGTCCCTAAATTAATATCCGTATAATAATGTCTCAATATATTGTAATAAGGCTGATTTAATTTTTTAGCCATATATCCGGCACCAAACTGGCTCATTCCGACACCGTGACCGAATCCGCCTCCAAAAACGGTGATTAATTTTACGTTTCCGTAATTATCAAGCTGTTTTTCAAAGACAGCATTCGCACTCGGTAAAGACACTCCGTCTTTTTGAAAAACACGTCTTATTACAAGTTCTTTTGATACAAGATAACACCCTTTTGAAGTCTGAATTTCAAGCTCCATAATTTTTCCGGAGTTACCGCGTCTCTTAACGACGACATCCTTAATCTTACCTATATCTTCACCCTGACGTACGGCAGGATGAACAAACCCTGTTTTTGACTGAACCGGGAGAGTTTTTTCAAGAACTTCTTTCAGTTCGGCTGCTCCCCATTCTTTTGACCATCTGTAATACGGTGATTCAATATCAAAAGAAGGCACTTTTGATTCATAAAACTCTTTGGCTTTTTCATCATTATCAACAGGTTTAAAATCTGATTTATCAGGAACTGCCACTAAATATGGTTTATTTGGTGCCGGAAAAATCTTTGTATTTGTATCGGAAAAAGCATTTGCATAACTCTCTGTATAACCGCCGGCCGTAGAACTGTACAGGGCAAGTATAAGTTCGTTATTATATAAAGCAACGATTCCGTCTGTTTCCATAACCGCCCTTGTTGCCAGTTCATCTTCCGTATTTGCACCAAAATACACCTGGCTTGCGACACTATCTACAACATTAAACTCTTTATATGCCTGAGTTCTCGGAGTCAAAACATAATTCCTTGCGGCAACAGCCTGAGCCTTAAGGGCTTCCAGCCCGAATCTGACAGGCATCTCGTTTGGCACAACACCCTTTAAATATTCCTGAATCTCAACAATATTCACAAGATAAAAACCTGTTTCATCTTTTTGTACAATTTCAAATGCTCCATGGTAAAGTGCAGGGAGACCTTTTCTGGTTAAACCTCTTACTCCCAGCAAACCCTGCGGACAAATAAGCACAACATCCTGAAACAGACGTGAGGTTTCACCTATTGTTATTATCAGTCCTCTTTCACTCTGTCTGATAATTATATCGGTATCAGGCGTAATCTTCGTAATAATTCTTTTTGTTGCCTTGTCACAAAGATTACACTCCGCCGTTCCGTACAGTGTTATGTCCTGCCTTAAAACATTTTGAAATTTGTTATCCGTAATTCCTACTCTTACAACGTCAAAATTATTCAATGCATATACGGAATTGAACGTTAGTGCAAAAACAAAAAAAATTGCACATAAAAAAACTTTCCATCTTCCGCTTAATATTTTATATTTTTTATTTTTCATTTCTAATTTTTAATTTCCCAAACTGTTCCTTCTTTGGAATCTTTTAAGAGAATACCCTCTTTATCAAGTGCGACTCTGATTTTATCAGCGGTTTCCCAGTTCTTTTCCGCTCTTGCAGTTTTTCTTTTTTCTATTATTTCTTCCATTGAGTTAAAGTTTTCTCCAAGCTCTGCACTGATATTACTTAATTTACCCCTGAGTTCATCTTCACTTAACGATGCTTTTTCAAAAGTAAAACCGAGAGTTGTTGCAAGCTTATACAATAATGTAAACGCATAATCCGAATTTTTGTTCGCTTTATTTGTTAAATCAAACAAAACTGCGAGAGCTTTAGACGTATTCAAGTCGTCATCCATAGCTTCAACAAAAGCCTTATACTCGTCATATTGCGTAATATCAAGATTTTCGTTTATTTCTGTTCTCTTGGCATTTAACATTCTCTTTGCACCTGTCTGAGCTGATGAAAGTGCTTCGTCGGAAAACTCAACAGGCATTCTGTAATGGTTTGTCAGAATAAAGAATCTTATCGTGTTTGAGTCATAGTTTTTAAGCAGGTCATCTATTGTTAAAAAATTACCCAAAGATTTTGACATTTTTTCTTTATTAATTGTTACAAAACCGTTATGAAGCCAGTAGTTTACGAACTTGCAGCCGTTTGCACATTCTGACTGTGCAATTTCATTTTCATGGTGCGGAAATATTAAATCAGCTCCGCCGGCGTGAATATCAATAGTCTTACCCAGATATTTTCTGCTCATTGCAGAACACTCGATATGCCAACCGGGACGTCCTACACCCCAGGGCGAGTTGTAACCGAACTTTGGATCTTTTTTCCAGAGTGCAAAGTCAAGCGGATCTTCTTTTTGCTCACCAACTTCGATTCTTGCACCGCTCTCTAACTGGTCAATGGGCTGACCGCTCAAAGAACCGTATTTACCGAATTTTTTAACCCTGAAATACACGTCACCGTCAGCTTCATAAGCATAACCTTTTGATATCAAATCTTTGTTCATTGATATCATCTCGCCCAGCGTTTTTGTAGCGAAAGGTTCTATGTCAGGTTTCAGGTTGTTTAATGCTTTCATTGATTCTGAAAACTTATTGTACCAGAATCTTGAAACCTCTTCCGGAGTTTTGCCTTCTTTTTCAGCTTTTTTAAGGATTTTATCATCAACATCGGTTACGTTTCTGCAATATGTAACCTCATACCCTTTAAATTTAAGATATCTGTACAAAACATCCCAGGTTATATAGCATCTTGCGTGCCCGAGATGCGCATTATCATAAACCGTAGGACCGCAAACATACATTTTAACTTTATTTCCTTCAATCGGTACAAACTCTTCCACACGATTGTTATATGTATTATGAAGCTTCATATTATCTCCCCCTCGAAAAGTGACAGTAATAAGAAAATTTTAGTATAAAAAGAAACACATGTAAATAATTATATTAACTGCATACAAATTGAAATATTTATTCTTTTCAAGTATTATCAAAAAACAGGAGTAAGTGTATGAAAACAGAACCAATCTCAACAAATAACAATTTTAAGGGCAAAGTTATAGTAAAAAATAAAATCAGCACAGCCCAGAATTATCTTTTTAACAGGCATAAACCTACACTGGAAGGCATGATAAAAGATTTACCTTTTGACTTGTTTGTTGAGCAAAGTAAATCTAAAAAAACAATAACACTTTCAACTAATGTTGAAGGAGCAAATGCATATATTGTAAGAAAAAATGAACAGAACTTTGTAGAAGCAGCGGGATATACAATAGAAGACGCCAAGAAAAAATCCGAGATATATCAGAAAATGGTGCGCATTAATGAGGTGCTGCAAAATTCACACCAGGCATTTTTAAATGTAGTTTTTGGTAATTTTAAAGCAGCAAGAGATTATGAAAAGAAAAATGCAGGTTTAGTAATCAAAGATTATGATGCCATAAAAACCCTCCCAAAAATTAACTTTGTGAATGTACCGATGGACGTTCAGAAAATGGTGGTTAAAAACATTATAAAATACAGATTTTATAAAATATTTTCACGCAAAACCACTGAAGAAAAGCAAGTTGCCAAGATGAAAAAAGAGTTTCTTAATGAACTTAAAAGTAAAAATAAAGAAATGAAAGTTGTAAATGTTGATTTCCGAACAGGCAAAATTATCAGCAAAAACTATTGATTGTTTTTATAATTTTATAACACAAAAAAAATAAAGAAGTACGTTCTTAAATACTGATAGATTATGGATAGAAAGCATTAAAAAATAAAAAATAACAACCACATATATATAACTTATTTTTATAAAAACATTCATTTATAATTCTTAACATAAATGGGCAAATCTCAATAATAATGCTTGCATTAAGATTTTTAGCAAATATGATTAATTAAGATGACAAATAATGTCATCATTTTGAAAGCCGAAAACAGAGGTTAAAATGGCAAAAGACGTAATAGAAATTGAAGGAAAGATATTGGAATCCATGCCAAATGCAATGTTCAGGGTTGAACTGGAAAACGGGCATGAGATTTTGGCTCATATATCAGGAAAAATCAGAAAGAATTTTATCAGAATTCTTCCGGGTGACAGAGTAAAAGTTGAAATGACACCTTACGATTTGACCAAAGGCAGAATAACTTTCAGACTTAAATAATAACTGGTACGATTATAAATAACAAAAAGGAATGAATTATGAAAACAAGAACTTCAGTAAAACCTATGTGCGACAAGTGCAAGGTTATTAAAAGAAAAGGCAGAGTAGCCGTAATTTGTGAAAACCCGAAGCACAAACAAAGACAGGGTTAAATTTTGCGTAGAGTGAGCGCAAGCGAAACTCGAAGTAACACGGAGCGAATGAACGGATTTTTACCAAAGTAAAAAGTAGTGAATGACAGCGAAGTGTGAAGCAATAATTTAAGGTATGACTTAAATAAGTGAAAGTATAAATAGTAGAAAAATAAAGGAAAGAAAACATGGCAAGATTAGTAGGGGTAGACTTACCTCGTAACAAAAGATTAGAAATCGCTCTTACCTATATCTACGGAATAGGACCTGCAAGAGCTAAGAAAATTCTTGAAGTAACAGGAATATCTCCTGACTTGAGAACAGATGATTTAACAGAATCAGATATTAAAGAACTCAGAAATGCTTTATCTGAATACAATATCGAAGGTGACCTCAGACGTGAAGTTACAATGAATATCAAACGTCTTCAGGAAATCAACTCATACAGAGGCATGAGACACAAAAGAGGACTTCCTTGCAGAGGTCAGAGAACTAAGACTAACGCAAGAACTCGCCGCGGTAAAAAGACAGGACCTATCGCAGGTAAGAAGAAATAGGATTTTCCGTAGAGTGACGGCGAACGATAGTGAGCCTAACTCGAAGTAGCACGAAGCGAACGAACGGAACTTTTTACGATAGTAAAAATGGAGTGAGTGACAGCGAAGTGTGAAGGAATAATCCTAGGTTTAATCAAAAACATCACTAGAAATTAAATAGTAAAAACATAAAGGAAAAAGAAAATGGCAAGACCAAAAACTACAAAGAAAAAAGAAAAGAAGAACGTATTACAGGGTGTTGTACACATTCAGTCAACATTCAACAATACAATAGTAACTTCTACTGATATGCAGGGTAATGCTATTGCTTGGGCAACAGCAGGTGCTTCCGGTTTTAAGGGCGCAAGAAAAGGTACTCCGTTTGCAGCTCAATCTGCTGCTGAATCAGTTGCTAAGAAGTCAATTGACCAAGGCATGAAGAAAGTTGAAGTTCACATCAAAGGACCTGGTTCAGGTCGTGAAACAGCAATCCGTGCTATTCAACAGGCAGGTTTGGAAATTACATTAATTAAAGATGTAACACCTATTCCTCACAACGGTTGCAGACCTCCAAAGAAACGTAGAGTTTAATTAAACTTTGCATTATTTTAAGAGGAAATCATTTAAAACATAAGATTACCGCCGGGGCTTGAGTCCTCGCCAAGGACACAAACCATAGATGCCCGGCAAAAGAAAAGGAGAAATAAAATGGCAAGATACACAGGACCAACTAATAAGTTATTCAGAAACAAAGGTGTTAAAGATTTATCAAACAGAAAATTAACATCTTCTATGAGACAAACAGCATCAGGACAACACGGTGCTGACAGAAAAAAACCTTCTGAATACGCTATTCACTTAAGTGAAAAACAAAAAATCAGATTTACATATTTAGTAAGTGAAAAACAATTTGCAAAATATTACCATGAAGCTGCAAGAAGAAAAGGCGTTACAGGTACAATCTTACTTCAGATTCTTGAATCAAGATTAGATAACGTTTTATTCAGAGCAGGACTTGGTGTTACAAGAAAACAAACAAGACAAATCGTTAACCACGGTCATGCATTAGTTAACGGTAAAAAGGTTGATATTCCGTCTTACCTGGTTAAAGCTGGTGACGTTATCACTATTAAGGCAAGAAGCAATGACTTCATCAAGACAGTTATGAGTGCTATTGACCTTTCTGGTGTTCCGGCTTGGTTAACATTAGACAAAGATGCTTTGAAGATTACATTTGAAAGAATACCTCAAAGAGAAGAATTAGACCCTGATTTCAAAGAACAACTTGTTATAGAATACTATTCAAAATAAGCTGATAGGAGAGAATAATATGGAATTAAAAATTAAAACCGTTAGTACAATGACCGGCTCAGACGGATCACAATATGGTAAGTTTACTATTGAACCGTTAGAAAGAGGCTTCGGAACAACTATCGGTAATGCATTAAGAAGAGTTTTACTTTCAAGTCTTGAAGGAACAGCTGTTACTTCTTGCAGAATCGAAGGTATCACTCACGAATATACTGCAATTCCTGGCGTTTTGGAAGACGTTATTGATGTTATGTTGAACCTTAAAGGATTAGCTATCAAGACTGATTCAAAAGAACCGCAAACATTAAGAATAGACGTTGACAAACCGGGCGCTGTTTTAGCAAGCGACATTCAGCTTCCTGCCGGCGTTAAAGTAGTTAACCCTGACTGGTTGATTTGTACAATTGCTGACGGCGGTTCTTTCCACGCAGAAATTGTTGTTGAAACAGGTAAAGGCTATGTTGCAAATGACATTCCGAGAAACGCTAAATCAGGTGTTCCTATCGATATGTTACCGATTGATGCAACATTTATGCCTGTTAAAAGAGTAAGATACGATGTTGAAAGCGCTCGTGTAGGAGACAACATCGACTTTGATAAATTAACTCTTGAAATCTGGTCAAACGGTACAATTGATGTAACAACAGCATTAACACAGGCTGCTGATTTATTAATTGAGCACTTTGTTCAGATATCTTCAATAGCAGGTACAACTCCTCACAGAGAAATTGAAGAAAAAGTTATCAGCAACGTTGAAGAAACCGTAAGTGAAACAACAGGTGACGAACCTTCAATCTCAATAGATGAACTTGATTTATCCGTAAGAGCATATAACTGCTTAAAAAGAGCAAGCATTAACTCTATGGCAGAGCTCCTGAAAAAATCAGAACACGATTTACTGAACATTAAAAACTTCGGTAAAAAATCTTCTGACGAAGTAATCGAAAGACTTCACCACTTTGGTTTAGACTTAGCTCCAAGCCCAGAAGTAGATGAAAACGGAGTTGTCATAGAAACAGAAGCATAATTAGACGAATATAAATAGTAAAATAAAGGGACAAAACAATGAGACACCAAACAAAAAAACATACGCTTGGTAAAGCACAAGACCAAAGAAAGGCTTTGTTGCGTTCATTATGTACCGAACTTATCACTTATGGAGAAATTAAAACAACTATGGCA
>ONVC01000101.1 GCA_900321205.1 uncultured Acinetobacter sp.
CAAGGGTTTTCATTTTCGCTCCTTATCCAGCACAAGCTCTCTGATGGAACCGTCTTTAAATTTTATAACCGTTCTTTTATCACTGAACTTTTTCCCGTTCTTTTCCAATATTTTGTAATCATTCGGGAACTTGTCTTTGAGTTCTTTTGCCGTTTCATCAGGTAAAAGAAACTCATGTCCCGTTGGTATGTATTTTATTTTGTACATAATATTCCTTTCATTAGCCTAAAATTAAGTACAAATCAGAATTTGCAGAGGTTTGGCAAAGCCAAACCTCTGCAAAAGAAAATTATTCTGTTACAGGACGAACACCTGCCCATTTAGCGACTGCATAAATTGTTCCGGTAAATCCTGTTGCGAAGTCAAGTTCAATGGACTCATCTGCTTTTTGGAATCTGGATAAATCCTGTAACTGAATTGCTGAAACACCTTTTGCAAGCTCAATTACAATATCACCGAGCATAGAGTTAGGATAAGCGTCACCTGCTTTTACGGTTAAAAGGGAAGACGCATTTGCAGTATTATCAATAACAATAAATAACGAGTTATTTTTGTTGGAAAAAGCATCTTTTATTTTAATCCCGTTAGCAACGGTAACGTCTGTTTTTGTAATTGCAATATTTGCAACTGATTCAGTGTGGTCTAATACGGGGTATTGAACATCAATAGCATCTCTTGTCATTTTAAATCCTTTCTTTGTTAATTTGTGAGTCGTGAGTTGTAGTTTTAAATTTCGATTCACGATTCACGCTTTCCATTACTTATAAACCCTGGTAAGCAGTTCGGTTTTACTAAGCCGACAAATTTAACTTAATGCCAGCGGTGCTGAAACTTTTACAGAGCCTAAGAAGTCGGCGCGAGGAGCACCTACACCGTAGAGACCGTAACCTTTATAGCAGGTATTAAAGTTCTTTTCAGGTGTATAGTATGTTGTATTAAGATTAGATGATATACCGCCTGCAAGAGTTTTTCCTCTTACGCCAAAGAGAGGATAAAACACGTTGGCTTCGGGAGAAGCTATATTATTTGAAACAAGTATTTCCCAGCCGCACAGGTGTCCTATGTAACCTTTTCTGATTTCTTCCGCACCTTTTTCCGTAAATTTAAGGTCATCCAATTTACCAAGATAGAATTGATATTCAGGAGGAATAACGGCAATCATATTTCCGTCAATCCAGTTCGTATGACCTTTTCCGTCACCACGCTGAAATTTTGCCTGCATGTAAGCAAAAATGTCTTTTGCGACAGTTGAAGTCAGTGATATTGCAGAACCACTGTTATCAAGATAGTGCCCTGCTCTTGTGTAAAGATTTGCATAAGCTGAATCTACTGATGCAGCAAATTGTTTGATAGCGTCACCTGTGTATTCTTTAGCGACTTCTATTTGGTCTTTTGAATCAGCACCTGAATTTTCCAGCATTTTTTCTTCCATTTCCGAAAGTTCAAAATGGAAAGCTTTTCCTCTGTCTAATTTAACTTTGCAGGTTGAAACTGTTGCTGTTTCAGCGGTCGGCAAATCACCTCCGTCATAGTCAAACAATGTTACCATGCCGGGCATTGTGATATTAACTTCGTCACCTTTTTGAACATTATCTTTTTGTTCACTGTGCGCAAGCTGCCCTATAACAAGCTCATTGTAAAAGTGTTTGTCAAATGCTTTTGAAAAAGCATCAACAATCATTTGTTTTGTTGTTGTCATTTTGTTTTTTCCTTTCTTTTTATAAAATAAAAGTCCCCTCTCCATTGAGGGAGGGGAGTAAGGGGTGGGGTTAATTAAACTCCCCGCTAAATCAATTTCTCAAGCATCTCGTCAAGCTCCTTCGGGCTCATCTGCTGAATACTTTTTCTAACGGGCGTGCTGACAGTTTTGTCATTTTTATCAAACTTCATACCGCTTATCGTTTTCTTTGTTTCAGCCTCTGCCTGTTTTGATTTTTCATAGGCAAAGATTCTTGCGGAAGCATATCCTTCTACCAGATTAACAAGTTTGTCCACATCCAGTTCAGCTCCGAAAGCACGGTAAGCTTCGGTGTACAACTGTTTAAACGAAGGGTCGGAAAAGTATTCAGGATACTTTTTCACTGATTCCTGTATCAAATCCTTATTTTCATAAACGCTTTTCAGTACTTTTAAGAGTTCGTCATTTTGATTCATAGAAGCGACTTTTTCTCTGAGCATACCGAGTTCCGAAGACTGATTTCCCTGGAGTTTTTCAAGCTGTTTGTATGCCTGCGTCAAATCTTCAGTTGATTTAAATTTACCCAAAATAAGAGCAGAAGGATCAGAAACTGATTTCTCTTCACTCTGCGGCTGACATTCTGCTGTATTTTCGGAGTTCTCGGATTCCGGCTCTTTTTCAACAACAGCAGTTTCTTGTGATAATTGATTTTCTTCCATAAAAATTCCTTTCATTTTTCATAAAAACTTGCACTATAAACTGAGGTGTGTCACAAAGACACACCTCAAAAAATTTTTTTAGATATTCAAATCAGATTATTTTTCCAGATTTTCTTTAATTTTCGGATAAAGTTCACACATCTTATTAACACCGTCACGCCCTGACATACCGACAGTGGTATCGTTTCTGTTCATATCTTTCAGAGCAAATTGCTGAACAGTTCGGTCTTCTAACAATTTTAATTTATATCCGTTTTTATTTACCATAATTTTAGTACCGTTAAGAACAGCCATACCCCAAGCCCAAATATCATCATTTGTCGGCATAACCTTCATAAAAACAGTATCATCTGTTGCAATATCGGCAAGAGTGT
>ONVC01000063.1:0-10617 GCA_900321205.1 uncultured Acinetobacter sp.
TACGTTCGGACACAGATTTTTTAAGAATGCCGGTATGTTTGCAATGATATTTATTGTTTATATTTTTATATCAATGTGCACGGTACTTTTGGGTAAAAATATAATATTCCATTTTGTGTTTACACTTCTGAATTTTTACTATATAACTTTTGTTGGTGTACTCTTGTGTAATTATTATTACTCAAACTTTATAAAAATCGGCTCTAATATCGATACTACAATATAGCAAAAATTATCACATTTACCGTAGTCTTTTGTCTAATGAAAAAGATGGACAAAAATATTATATTAATAATATAAATTAATCCGCAGATGCCAGCCGGGTTTATCGGCAAGGGAGCGCAGTTTGTTTGAACTCTTGCTCCCGGGGAGGAATTGTTTTCTCTGTGGTTGCGGTAAAAAGGCAGGTTTTGTTGAGTGCCTGCCTTTTTAAATTCTATTTAACTTCGACAACTTCTGCCCAGAAGGAGGGTGTATCAGAAGTACAGTCCAAAATATCAATTATTCTGTAATATGGAGCAGGTGCGGTTGATATGTGAACAACTCCGTTAACCGTTTGTTCTTTGTTTACCCCAAAGTGACCGGAAATAATTGCTTTAACGTTTTTGTGTCTTTGTATTGAATCAAGGTATTTCTGCGGTTTAAATGTAGCGTAATTTTCATTTTCTTCCGGAGGAATCAGCGGAAAATGCTGAAGAATAACGACATTTTTATTTGAATATAAATCCAGATTAGCATCAACCCATTCTACAACATCATCTTTAAAATATCCGTTTGTACTTGGTATTACATCTTTTGCACCGTCAACAACAAAGAAAACTACACCTTCTTTTTCAAAAGTATAATTGACATCTTTTGTTTTGCAGGCAGTAACTTTTTTCTTCAAAAATTTCTGATAATCTTTTTTGCTCAAATCTTTATGCTTGTTAACATCTTTGTCGCCGATAAGAACATAGAACGGTTTGCGGAGCTTTTTTGCAGTTATAATAAAATCTTTTAAATTCTGAATATCGGGTTTTTCTATGTTGTCACCGGTAAACACTACGAAATCGACATCTTTATGTTTATTCACGTCTGCAATAACTTTTTCCAAAGTTTCCGAGTTATGTTCTTTAGAATACCTTACATCCGAAATCTGAACAAATCTCAGGTCTTTTGCAAAAACAGTTGTGCAAAAAAGAAAATAAACAAACAATAAACTCAATAATTTTTTTATATTTATCACAATTATACCCCTTATATTTACCCCTTATATTTACCCCTCACCCCAGCCCTCTCCCACAAGGGGCGAGGGGGATGATTTATTATATTTACCCCTTTACCCCCTATTTTATCACAGAAATAGTGAAAAAAATTTAAACATGCGTTATAATATACATGCAATGTACAAATCAGAAGCGAAGGTGACGCAGTCATGTCTTTTGATTTTTCATCAAATATCAACCCACCAATGAAAGCAGGTGCAGCATACAAAGACGGAAGCGGTATGGGCGGCGGCGGAATGTATTTTCAGCAGGGAAAGAAACGCAAAGACCAGCCGGATGAAGATTTATTTGAGCACAAAGCTGATGAAACAGAAAACGATATTAATTTTTCTGAGTTGCCGGAAGAAGAAATACCCCGTGATAATATCGTTAATGATTTCGTAAATTGGTTCAGGCAGAAGAAAAACAGATAGTTTTAAAAAAGAGATTAAGCTTGCTATTTTCTTGTTAATATGACAAGCTTTTTTGTGCATGGTAAAGATTCAAATCTTAACAAAAAAAATTCACAGAGTTACAATAATGTAAGAAGTGAGGTTTTTATGGACTGGCAGAAAGAAGATTTGAAATATATATGGCACCCTTGTTCTCAAATGAAGGATTATGAAATACTTCCGCCGATTGTTGTTGAAAGCGGTAAAGGGATTAACCTTTATGATGTGAACGGGAAGTGTTATAAAGACGTAATAAGCTCATGGTGGTGCAACCTTCTCGGGCACTCTCATCCGAGAATTAACGGTGCAATAAAAAAACAGGTGGATACGCTTGAACACGTAATTTTTGCTAATTTCACACATAAACCGGCAATTACTCTATGCAAAAAACTTATAAAATATTTACCCCAAGGGCTTTGCAAATTTAATTTTGCCGATAACGGCTCTGCTGCTATCGAGATGGCTTTAAAAATGAGTTTTCAGTATCATTATCAGACAGGAAATCCGCAGAAAAAACGATTTATGGCGTTAGCGGATGCGTATCATGGAGAAACACTCGGAGCTTTGGCAGTCGGCGGAGTTGATTTGTATTCGGAACTTTATAAACCGCTTCTTCTTGATGTTATAAGACTTGAAGGGCTGGATTGTTACAGATGTCAGTGGGGTAAATGTCGTGATTGCTGTAACTGCGAATGTTTTGAAAAAGCTGAGGAAGCGTTCAAAAAATATGCTGATGAGACAGCTGCCGTTATCGTTGAACCGCTTTTGCAAGGCTCGGCAGGTATGAAAATTTATCCGCCTTTGTATCTGAAGAAACTCAGAGAACTATGCGACAAATACAATGTTCTCCTTATTGCTGATGAGATTGCGACAGGATACGGCAGAACAGGTAAGATGTTTGCTTTTGACCATGCAGGAGTAAGCCCCGATATAATGTGTTTGTCAAAAGGTTTAACGGGCGGATATATGCCTATGTCGGTTTGCGTTACAACACAGAAGATTTATGACGCTTTTTATGATGATTACTTAAAAGGCAAAGCTTTTATGCACTCTCATACATACGCAGGTAATCCTCTTGCCTGCTCGGCTGCAATTGAAGTCTTAAATATTCTTGAGGATGAACAGATTATTCCGAAAGCTGTTGAAAAAGCTAAATATTTTAATCAAATAATAAAGGAAAAATTTTTACCGCTGGAAAACGTAGGTGAAGTCCGCTCTATCGGGCTAATTAATGCAATAGAGCTTGTTAAAAACAGGGAAACAAAAGAACCTCTTGATTACAGAAAAAGAACGGGATATCAGATTTATAAAAAAGCTCTGGGAAAAGGAGTTATATTGAGACCGCTGGGGGATGTAATATATTTTAATCCGCCTTTAATTATCGAAAAAGAGGACATGAATCTTGTAACTGATGTTGCATTAGAATGCATGAAGGATGTTCTGGGATAAAGTAACTAGCAAATAAAATTTTTATCGTTTTTAATCAGAATATGAAAATTGAAGGTGTTCGTTCATATTCTAATACGATAAACATAAGTCAAAAACGGACTGTGAGTTTTGGTGCGGCATCAGATATTACTATAGAATATGCGATAAAAAAGCATTCAAAGTATTTACCTCAGAGCATAATTAAGAGGATTCGGGAGTTAATTAATACAGGACACAGGGATAAACCCCTGAAAGAAGTCCATGAAGAGGTTTATAAAGAACTCTTTGAGGCAAAAACTCTTGATGAAGCAGCAGAAAAATTTCCTGAATTTGCAGGTGTCAAAGATGTTGTGGAACTGTCTAAAAACCGTTCAAAAGCTATAAGATTCCTTCTGAAAATTATGCCTCTTGAAAAATTTACTCTTGATTACATAAAAAAATTATACAGACCGATGTCGCAGGATAAACTTGTAAACGAATACGGTTTTACGAACAGAAGTTTACTTGCATGGTTAAATACAAAATTAAATATCAAAAAATTAAGCGGGAGTTATATTAAGCTGCTTAAAATGAGCGACAAGAATGAGAATGAAAGAATAGCAGAGCTTTCAAGGCAGGCGATATATGCGAATACAGAGGCACAAAAATACCGCCTGCAAAGAGCGGCAGAAGCCCACAGAACAACCGAATACAGGAATAAAAAAAGCCGGGAGATGAAGGATTATTATCTTCGTCATCCTGAAGCAGCACAAAAAACCGGTTTTATTAGTAAAATGACTTGGGACAGATGCCCTGAGATAAAAGAGGCTTTAAGTAAATATACAAATAATCTGGATTCCTATACAAAAACGGTTCTGTCAAAGAAAGTATCAGGACGGGTTTTGGATGAAAAAGAAAAGCGGATTTCTTCAAAATATTACTCTGATTTCTGGAAACAACATCCTGAGTTTAAAAAGATATACAGAGAACGCAGGCTTGAAGTTATAGAGGAACTTAAAAACTCTGATTAATCTTTGTTTTCAGAATTTGTGCCGCAGAGATTAAAATATCAATACTCGTTGAAAACGGTGGTGAATAAGTGAGGTCAACATCAATAAGTTCTTCAACTGTTATTCCTCTGAGCAGTCCTATCGAAACAGTATTTACCCTTTTGTCAGCGTCTCCGCAGCCTATTGCCTGAGCACCCAGAAGCCTGTGAGAACGTTTATCTGCAATAAGTTTTAGTGTAATGTTTTTAACTTCGGGCATATATCCTGCCTTATCCCGTTTTGTTATAATGACAGAAGCCGTGTCGTATCCCAGTTTTATGGCATCTTTTTCCGTTAAGCCCGTTCTTGAAATATTCAAATCCCTGTACCTTAAAACAGCTGAACCCATAACTCCTTCAAAATCCTCAACTCCGCCGGAAATATTAATTGCACAGACTCTTCCTTCTTTGTTCGCAGTTGAGCCGAGCGGTACCCAAACAGGATTATTTGATATCATATTTATTTTTTCAACACAGTCTCCGCATGCATAAATATCTTTAATGTTTGTTTCCATGCGGCTGTTAACCTTAATGGCACCTGTTTTTCCGAGTTCAATGCCTGCTTCTGAAGCAATATCAACAACAGGTTTTACACCTAAGGCAACTACAACCATATCAGTTGAGAAAACCTCTCCTTTTTCTGTTGTAATTTTTAACGCTTTATCATCTTCATCTATTGTTTTAACCGTATCGTTGTTTATGATTTTGAGAAGGTTGTCCGAATGTTCCGCCATGTAGTCCTGAACAAGTGCGGAGATGTCTTCATCAAGCATTGACAGAACAAATTGCGAACGTTCTATTAAAGTTATTTTTTTGTTGTTTTTTACAAAACCTTCAACGAGTTCAATCGCAATATATCCGCCCCCGATTATTGTAATATGTTTTGAGTTCATCATTCCCTGTTTCAGCCTTATACCGTCATCAAGGGTTCTGAGGGGGTAAATCTTATTGGGGTAAATCTTCTCGGGGTAATTTTTACCGGTTTTTAATTCGTTTACGTATTCAGGGATAACAGGTTCGGCTCCTGTTGCGATAACAAGTTTATCGTATTCCTGATATTCGGTTTCTTTCGTATCAATGTCTTCAATCAGAATCTTCTTTTCTGACGGTATAATTTTTGTTACTTTTTTACGGGTATGAATATTTATACCGTTTTTTTCAAACTCGCTTCGGGAACGGACAATAAGCTGTTTCCAGTCCTGAAAATCACCTGCAATATAATACGGCATTCCGCAGGCTGAATAAGAAACGTAATGATCTTTTGTATAAATATGTATTTCACTATCCGGAAGTGAGCGTTTTGTTTTTGCAGCTGTTTTTGCACCGGCTGCAACGCCTCCGATTATAATAATTTTCATAAAAAAATTATTAACGGAATATTAGTGATACTCAATTAGTCAACTATCTATAAACGTTGTACACAAATTTTAAATCTTCGTCAGTGAGTCTTTGAGGAATGTTCTCATCGTTTATGGAATAAGCATACATAACGCTGTTAGGATTTTTTGAATGCCCTGCAATGCCGATTGCGTGTCCAATTTCGTGAAGCATTACTCTGTAAACCTGTTCATGCGGAATAAGAGATGTTTTTGTTGCAACCGTACCATCATCTCCGACAAGACGGGCGACTGATTTTGATGCTATATAAATGTCATTGTGGGTATAAAATCCGTCTGAGTTTACTCTGTAATGTGCACAGCCGATAGCACTTGTACTGCCGCAGTAGGTATTTTTTTCCACAAAGTGAACAGTGATATCAGCTTCATCTCTTCTGTCATAGCTTAAAAATGTAAACCATACGGCAGAAGAAGTTCTTGTTTGCCATTGAAGAAAGGCATTTTTCATATGATGACTCATTGTTGAGTGTTCCGGGATATATACCTTAATAGGTCTTGCATCCCATCTGGGTTTTGTAAGTCCGAAAGAAACACCTATTGTGAGCAGAAAAACAGTACATAATATAAAAAATCTTCTCATAAAATCCTTTTGGGGTTGTACCTTTAACAATTCAGATTTTAACTTATTTTTACGAATATTTCAATAAAATTAAACAATAAGAGTCAGCGCAAGACCTGAAAGAATGCTTATTACAAGTAAAAAGCTAATAATTTTCAAAGTATCTTTGAAATCATTATTCTTCAAAAGAACCAGCAGTCCCAAACCTGCATTTGAAAGAAGTGCACTCATAGCGGCACCAAAAGTTATAGAGCCTTTTATAAGCATCATTGTTACACCGATTGAGATTGCGCAATTCGGGATTAAACCTATAAAAGCCGCAATTACGGGCTGAATATATTTTCCGCTTTCCAGCATATTTGTTACTGAAACACTTTCAAGACAATAGTTTAAAATGAGAGTTATAACGAGAATGAAACCGAAAACGTTAGCAGTATGTATTATCGGGTGAATGATAATTTCTCTTTTGTGTCCGTGTTCAATATCGTGTTTACAACACCCTTCTTCCTCAATAAAATCAACCGAATAGTCTTCGTTTTTAACAATAGCCTGGGGTCTTATAATATCAATCAGATATCCGGCAGTAATACCGATAACGAGTTTGACAGCAACGATTGGGATGATAAGATATGCTTTAGCAGGTGTTGCAAGCAAAATCGGAATTGTTTCATCTGAGGTTGCAAGAAAAACAGCGATAAGGCAGCCTCTGGTAATTATCCTTTTAGAATACAGGCTGCTTGCAATGACGGAAAAACCGCATTGAGGAATTATTGAAGCCAGACTGCCCACTAAAATTCCGCTTTTTCCAGTTTTCTTTAAAATAGAGTTTAATTTATCAGCATAGAAAAATTCCAGCACCTCTATAATCAAAAATACAATAAACAGAAACGGCAAAAGGTGAACGCTGTCACATATTGCATCAATAACCCACTCCGCAAACGGAAGTTTTTCTATTAAGCCGTCAACCGGGGCAAACAGCCATTCGTTGAATTCGTTGATTTTGTTTATAACGGAAACTAACATAAGAAAAATTTACCATGAAATTTAAAAATAAGAAAGGTTGTTCATTAATCTTCAGTAAATATTATTTTATTGCCTTTTTCATCTTTTATGCAGAATTCAAACTCATCGGTTTTTTCTGTTTTAACTTCTTTCCCGTTTAACAAATAGTATTCTTTTTCCAGTTTACAACCGTTTGTAAGAGTAGATTCAAGGGATGTATATCCGTAGTTTATGACATCAGTGCTTCTGTTTTTGGTTGTGTCATAACTGAATACCCTTACGATTGTAAACGTATTATTGTCTTGTTTTATATGTTTATGAATAATTTTTCTTCCGTCATTCGATTCATAATTATAATATTTTTCTGCGACAACATTCCCTTCCTTGTCGGTTATTTTTGTAAAAACATAATTATTATTTCTAATTACTTTAACTCTGTTTCCGTTTGGATAAACAGAGGTTTCTGTTGTTTGGCCGTCATCATATTCCTGAATTTTTGAATATACTTTATATCTGGTCAGGCTGATATTAAGATTTTTTTCTACACGTTCAATTTCATTGTCAAAATTTTTATTTACGGATTCAAACCAGCTGCTTTTATCGGTATCATAACTTGAAAATCTTTTGTCATAAGGAATTTGCCACAGAGCTACTCTGCTGTTATAGGTTTCATTATCAAGTTTTTTATGCACAAAATTGGTATTAAAAACACCATGTTGTATATGTTCTATGCCCAATATCCGCTCCTCTTTTTTCCCCGCAGAACTATACATATATAAAGTATTTGTTTTGTGAGGAATTGCCTTTTTAAGTTAAAAATATTACAAAATTATAAAACTTATTCTTTTTTTATGTTAGATTTATTATAAAAAGGAGCTTTTATGAATACGATATCAATTGACAAAGAAAAATGTGCACAATGCGGACTTTGTGTGAAAGACTGTGTCTCAATGTGTCTTAAAATGAACAAAGATAATTATCCCTATATTGAAGATGCAGGGATGTGTCTTGCATGTCAGCACTGCATGATGATTTGTCCGACCGGAGCGTTGTCTTTTAACGGAAAAAATCCTGAAGACTCAGAAAAAGTTTCGGCAAAAGATGTTTTATCTCTCATAAAATCTCGCAGAAGTATAAGGCTTTATAAGGATGATGAACTTACAGAAGAGGAGTTGCAAACTATAAAAGAGATGCTTCCGTTTATTCCGACAGGCTGCAACTCTCACAAACTGCATTTTTCAATCGTAGAGAAAAAATCTGTTATGGTTGAGTTAAAAAATAATGTTAATAAACGATTCAGAAAGCTTTTAAACAGCAGAATATTATCACCGCTTGTAAAGCATTTTGCAGCGTATAAAGAAGCTTTTGACAGAGATGAGGACATCGTGTTCAGAAATGCTCCTCATATGATAGTTGTATCATCTCCTGTTTCAGCACCCTGTGCTCCGCAGGACCCGATTATTGCTTTGAGTTATATTGAACTTTATGCAAGAAGCCTCGGGTATGGTACATGCTGGTGCGGATATGCGGAAGCGTGTATAAAACTTTTCCCTGAACTTTGTGAAATACTCGAAGTTCCGAAAGGATATACGCCGGTTTATGCTATGTTATTAGGAAAACCTGCTGTTAAATACATGAGAATACCACAGCCGGAGCCTTATTCAATATCTGAAATCAAAGACGTTATACCGAAGGATTCCTGTATATGGTGCAAAACAAAAAGGTTAATTACAAACTTCCTCAGAGGCTAAGGGGGGTAAATATATTTGGGTTAGTTGAGCAATTTACAAGAAATTAAAACGCTTTAATTAAAAATATTTTTATTCCGTTATCAAGCCTTTCGATACGTTTTACGTAATGGTAATCTGTCAGAGATGTCAAAATCAGCACAACAGCCGGAGCTTTGCCGGTCATTTTAGAGTAATAAAGTGACTGACCTATGCTTTCTGCCCACTTCTTTGCAAAATCAAACTCTATCGCATAATCTTTTGTAAGACAGTCTACTCTTGTCATATCCCACAGTATAGCTTCTTTTCGCCCGAAATCGGTTGTACACCACTGGTTAACATAGTATGATTCTACCTGGTTTGGCATCATGGTTTGTGTTTCATACCATTTTTGAGGAACATAATTTAAACCTAAATAGTACAATCCTGTTGCCATAAGAAAAAACGTAATCCCAAAGCTGATTACCTTACTTTTTCCTATACCCTGTATTTTTTTCTTCCTTGCCATGTTTTTATTATCTGTGAAAATGGGGATTTTTTCAACTTTATGCTAAAATAAAACTATGCGTTATATCGGGAGTAAAAAGCTTTTATTAGAGGATATTGAACGAGTTATTGATGAAAATGTCAAATATGCTGAAACTTTTTGTGATATTTTTTCCGGTACTGTTTGTGTGGGTGATTATTTTAAGAAAAAATACAAAATAATTACTAATGACCTGCTTTATTTTTCATACTGTATTCAGCGTGCCATTATAGAAAATAACTCTGTTCCGCAATTTGAAAAACTCGGGTTTAATCCGATTGAATATTTCAATAATTTATCAGAAAAAGAACAGAATACATTACCCTATGAAAAAAGATTTTGTGTTAATAACTATTCTCCCGGCGGAAGCAGAATGTATCTTTCTGAAAAAAACGCCCTGAGAGTTGATTTTATAAGAAATAAAATTAATGACTGGAGGGGTAAATGTAAAATTAGTGAAAGTGAATATTATTACCTTTTAGCTGTTTTAATTGAGGCAATTCCTTTCGTGTCAAATATATCCGGAACTTACGGAGCATATAATAAATTTTGGGATAAACGCTCTTTAAAGGATTTGGTTTTAAAAGATATTAATATTTTTGATAATGAAAAAGAAAACAGAGCATATAACCTTGACGGGAATGAACTCGTTAAGCAAATTAACGGTGATATTTTGTATATAGACCCTCCGTATAATAAAAGGCAGTATTCATCAAATTATCATCTTCTTGAAACCGTTTCAAAGTACGATAATCCAACACTTAAAGGGGTTACGGGTTTAAGAGAAAACGAAACGAAATCGGACTATTGCAGGAAAAACACCGTTCTCAAATCTTTTGAAGACTTGATACAGAATGCACAATTTAAACATATAATTTTAAGTTACAGCACAGAAGGTATAATGGCGGTAAATGATATAAAATCAGTTTTAACCAAATACGGTACGGATTATAAATTGTATGAAATAGATTACAGGCGATTTAAAAGCAGGGGTAAGTGCAATCCTGAAAACGACTTAAAAGAGCTGATTTTCTATGTAAGGAAAGGTGTTTAATGGGCAATTATATCAAATCACCTCTGAATTATACAGGGGGTAAATATAAAATCTTAAAATATATTCTTCCCTGTTTTCCTAAAAACATCGGAACTTTTGTTGACCTCTTTGGCGGCGGATTCAATGTGGGGATAAATGTTGATGCTCAAAAAATAATATACAACGACCACATATTATATTTACCCAAGATGTTTGAATTGT
>ONVC01000063.1:10645-14913 GCA_900321205.1 uncultured Acinetobacter sp.
AAACAAAGATATTTTGGACTTGTTTATTTTAACGTGTTACTCTTTTAATCACCAAATCAGATTTAACTCTCATCATGAGTTTAATACCCCCTTCGGCAAAAACAGAAGTGCTTATAATAAAACGATTGAAGAAAACCTGATTAATTTTATAAAGGCATTGCAGAGTAAAAATATTGAGTTTTATTCAAAAGACTTTACTTTCTTATATGGTTTGGAGCTGAAAGAAAATGATTTTGTGTATTGTGATCCTCCGTATCTTATTTCAAATGCTTCTTATAATGACGGGAAACGGGGGTTCAAAAATTGGGGAACAGATGAAGAAATCCAGCTTCTTGACCTGCTTGATTTTCTGGATTACAAGAAAGTTAAATTTGCGCTCTCAAATGTTCTTATCCATAAAGGAATGTCTAATGAAAAACTTATTGAGTGGAGCAAAAATTACAATGTTAAACATATAGAAAAAGATTACAATAACTCTAACTATCAGCGCAAAAACAAAGACAAAGAAACGCAGGAAGTACTTATTTGTAACTTTCAGATTTAAAACTCACATCTGTTTCAGGACTGTTTTTTTTGATTTCTTTTCCTGCTTTTTTGATTCTTTCTTTTCCTATTTCACAAATGGTTTTGTATCCTTTTTTATGGGCAAGGGAAGTTTTAGAAGGCTGTTCGGGTTTTTGTACAAGTATAAATTTACGCTTGCCGTTATCTAAAGAGTTTAAGTGCATGCAGGCATGGGCAGTTGTGCCTGAGCCTGAAAAGAAGTCCAAAACTGTAAAATCATTCGGAAATGTTTTTGTATCTTCATCAAAAATGAGTGATGTCAGATAAGATATCAAAGAAACAGCCTTTGGATAATTAAAATACTTGCCCTCCAGGAGTTTTTCAAGTTCAGCAGTTGCGGTTTCGCTTGATGTGACACGCTCTCCGAATCTTGATACAGTCGGATTTTTAGGGTTGGTGAAAATGATTTGCTTAGGCGCAATAACCGTTGATTTTTCTTCATGGTAAACTGCTCTTACTGCAAAACTCTCTGTTTTTATCCAAAATCTGGTTCCTTTTTTGTATTCTTCCAAAACCGTTTTTGCAGACCATCTTGAGCGGAACCGAAGGATTAAATCATTTGAGTTGGTACCGTTTTTTACGGTTACTTTATTCAAAAGCTCATATTTTTTTGATGATGTTTTAGTATAAACCAAGTCTTTAATATTAAATTTTACGCTTCCCACCGGAAAAACAATATCCGTAATTCTGTTAGATGCATTGTATAGAGGTGCATCAAGCAAATTTGCATTTATTCTCTCTGCCAGAAGTTCTTTTGTCTTACCGTTTGATATAAGTTCTTTGGCATAACACAAAATATATTCGGCATTTGAATAAGCATTGAGTTTTTGCCGTCCGAAGTGTTGGGTTTTTTCATAAATAAATTTTGTAATAAAATTTTCTTTTCCAAATACTTTGTTGCAAATAGTTTTAAGAGTATCGACTTCTTCTTCGCCGATTGAGATAAAAATAACTCCATTTTTTGTCAGAAGATTTTTTGAGAGTTCAAGTCTTGGGGTAATCATATTTTCCCAGTCTTTAAAAGAATCTTTGTAAACAAAATCGTTTCCCGTATTATATGGCGGGTCAATATAAATCATGCGGATTTTGTTTTTAAACTGTTCCTGTAATTTTTCAAGAACAGCAATGTTATCTCCTTCAATATAAAGATTTTTACGCAGTTCCAAATCAAAACCCCTTTTACACAATACTATCACAAAACAAAAGCAGGCGGAATCTCATAACTTCCGTCTGCTTTTGCTCTAAGTTTCGTTCTGACAATTTATCGGTTATTGCGCAAGTTCACCGGTATAAAATCCGATAAGATTTGCCAGTCTGTGCTGCTTTTCTGCAGCTTTTTCAATGTTTTTCTTGATTTCATCAAGCTCTTGTAATAATGTTTTTAAGTCTTTTCGCTGATTGCTCTCTGAATATACCTCCTTATTAGCTGCTGTCCGGTTGCCATTCACCGTATCACTCAAATCAATTTCAATCCAGTTCGGTGAAAAGCATTTATTTTCAAATTCTTTGTTTGCCATACACATTATCCTCAAAATTATTAGTACGCTTATACTGATTCAACGGGGTTAATTTTGCTGAAGAATTGGTTCATTTTATATACAAACTTCTGAGC
Source organism: uncultured Acinetobacter sp. (assembly GCA_900321205.1). Taxonomy (GTDB): domain Bacteria; phylum Cyanobacteriota; class Vampirovibrionia; order Gastranaerophilales; family Gastranaerophilaceae; genus CAG-196. The sequence goes on from ONVC01000063.1 coordinate 12,822, forward strand.
AAAACTTTTACATTCCATATAATCGTCTCTGATTCTTTGAAACTCTTCTGAATTAAAATCGAAAGCTGTCATTTCCGAGTATTGTATTTGCATTTCCTGTTCATCTAGTTTCATAACTACTCCTTCAAAACTGATACTATTTGTTCCCTAAAAAACAACTATACTTGATATCAAATTCATTCTTTAATCCATACAACTTTGTTATCGGCAGATTTTTTGAAAACTTTAGTTTTTTTGTAATAATCGTTACAAATCGTTACACGGTAAAATGGAAACTATTGATTTTACTGAAAAATAAAAATTTGCAAAAAAACAGTGTTAAGTTTTGTAAAGAATTCACAGAGTTTGGCAATTATTTAAACGAGAAATACTTTATATATACATAGATATTAATTGAGAAACATAACACAACCTTTCATACAACCTACACACTAACCTTCTACACATGAGGAATTAACAAAAAGAATTCCGAACCCTAATCTTAAAGACTAGGGTTTTTTATTGCGGATTTTTTGCAGAGAGCGAAGGATTTTTCTTTGGAACAAACTTTGTTTGTGAAAAGAAAATCCGTAGACTCGTTTAACGCAAAAAATCCAAGACGCGCGAACGAGCGGAGGGCGGAGGAGTTGCCGTTTGGCTTGTGTAGGCAAGGCAAAAAGGCAATCCGCAGACCTGTTCAGTGCGAGTGAGCAAGACAGCGGATTTTGGCAAGTGCGACGGTTGCGCAAGCAACCTAGGCACGTCCCTGTGAACAACCTGACGAAGCGCTGTTTTCGTAAGAAAACAAGAGCGGAGCGTAAAGGTTGTGAACTGCCAATAATCCAAGACAGCGGATTTTGGCAAGTGCGACGGTTGCGCAAGCAACCTAGACACGTCCCTGTGAACAACCTGACGAAGCGCTGTTTTCGTAAGAAAACAAGAGCGGAGTATAAAGGTTGTGAACTGCCAATAATCTAAGACAGCGGATTTTGGCAAGTGCGACGGTTTAATCCATTCCGCTAATTGTACAAACATCGGGGTCCTGAAGATACTTACCGAGGACTTTTGCTACCGGATTATTTTTTACTGCTTCTGTTGAAGATAAGTCAATATCTTCTTCTGTATATTTTTGTGTAATATCAAAAGCATCAGCAACAGACACTATTTCCTGTATTTGGGGTTTAGAGAATCTGCATACAGTTGTTATTTGCTGACCGTTAAAAATGAGCGTTTCTTTATAAGTGCACTTGCCGTTATTCCAGCCCTGCATTTGCTTGGTTGTTGATGTTGCAACACCGTTAATAACCATATCGCCTGAAGCGTTATATGGTGTACAATTTCTGAGAGCGTTTATAAATGCATCCTGATTTTTAGCATATGTTGTACATATACACATCAAAACCAAAATCAAGACAAGAATAATATATCGTTTCATAAGTTTTCTCATGCATTAATCAGTTTGTGCTTATTTATTCAAAGTGGCCTGAAGTCTTGCCAAAGCTCTCGCAAGAGCTGCTTCAGCACGCTTAACATCAATCTCGGCATTTGCTTCTGCCAGTCGGGCTTCGGCTCTTTCTTTTGCAGCTTTGGCTCTTGAAACATCAATATCACAGCTTTCTTCACAAACATCGGTAAGGATTACCGCATTGTTGTCTTTAAACTGGAAAACACCGCCCATGGTTGCAAAATGCTTATAGTCATCACCGACTTTTGCCTTTGTAATACCGATTTTTAAAGAAGTGGTTATCGGGATGTGGTCCTTTAACACACCTATTTGACCGCTCGTTGTATTAACGACAAGTTCTTCTGCTTCGTTATCAAACACAATTTTTTCATGAGTAATTATTTTTAAATGCACTTTATTTTTCCTCACTCATTCACTTAACTTAATGTTTTTGCTTTTTCGATTGCTTCTTCAATAGTACCAACCATGTAGAAAGCCTGTTCAGGAAGGTTGTCGTGTTTACCTTCAATGATTTCTTTAAATCCTCTGATTGTGTCATCAAGTTTAACATATTTTCCAGGGATGCCGGAGAATTGTTCAGCAACGAAGAACGGTTGAGACAAGAATCTTTGGATTTTTCTTGCTCGGTTAACAGTTTCTTTATCTTCG
>ONVC01000043.1 GCA_900321205.1 uncultured Acinetobacter sp.
ATTATTCAGATTAAGAATGTAGAATTTCTTTTATTGCACGCGGTAAATATTTTAAAATATCGGATGCCATTACTGAATATTCCGTGAGTTCTTCTGATGCGATTTCACCTGCTCTGGAATGGAGATAAACCCCCAGTTTTGCAGCCTCAAGGGGTTCGACTTTTTGAGCAAGAAGTCCTGAAATTATTCCCGCAAGAACATCGCCCGTACCGGCTTTTGCAAGAGCCGAATTTCCGTGTTCGTTAATAAACATATTACTTTTGTCACAAATAATTGTTCTGTGAGTTTTTAGAACAACGGTACAATTATATTTTTCACAAAGCTCCATTGCAGAGCCTTCCAAATCAGCCAAAACATCACTTATATCTTTAACTAAAAGTCTTGCTGCTTCAGCAGGATGCGGAGTTATAATCGTATTAACAGGAAGGGATAAATTATGCATTTCGGATAATATATTCAACCCGTCTGCATCAATAACAACAGGAACCTCTTTATCTTTAAAAAAATTTATTAAAAATTTAAAATTGTTTTTAGCGGCAAAGCTTTTTCCTATTCCGCAGCCGATAAGAATAACGTCAAATTCATTCAGTCTTCTGTATGCATAAGGGACTTCCATATAAACGGCTTCCGGCAACATTTGTGACACAGATTTTATTACATTCATATCAGATGCCAGTGCAACATAACCTGCACCGACTTTGTATGCACTATAAGAAGAAAGATAAGCTGCACCGATATAGTTATCACATCCTGCAACATTCAGAATTTTTCCGAAAGTTCTTTTGTTTGAGTCTTGTTCTCTTATTGGCATTTTATAATCTGACATTTATTACCCCTAACCCTCTCCCACAAGGGGCGAGGAAATATTTATTATTTACCCCTACAGTCCGATTTGACGGATTACTTCGTACACTGTTATTGCAACAGAGTTAGAAAGATTAAGGCTTCTTTGACCTTCCTTCATAGGCAGTGTTATCGCCGTATCCAGAGTTACATATTGTTGCGGAAGTCCTCGTGACTCAGGCCCAAACACAAGAAAATCACCTTCTTTAAACTCTATGTCAGTATATCTTTTCTTTGATTTTGTAGTCAAATAAAAAAATCTTCCATCGGGAAACTGTTTATAAAGTTCATCCATTGATTCAATTTTGTGTAAATCAACATTCTGAAAATAGTCCATGCCGGCACGTTTAACGTATTTATCAGTAAGAGCAAAACCTAATTTTCCTACGAGATACAAGGAAGCTCCAGTACAAACACAAAGACGAGCAATATTTCCTGTATTAGCAGGAATTTCAGGTTCATATAAAACTACATTGATTTTTGACATTTTTAAACCTCATCCTGACACTCTCGCGTCAGGCAAGGGAGTGAAGTTAATATATTTACCCCTACCCCTCAATTACTCTTTTTGCTTCTATTACGACGGGCAAACCGCGGATTACACAAAATACAATCGCTGCGACTGCTGTCCAGTAAGCTATTGTCCAAAGAAGTTCTGCGTGAGCAATATTAGGAATCTTTGCTGCAACAATAAGTATAAATGCAAGAACTTTTGCAACTGCATAAGATATTCTCATAAATTTAGAGCCTGTAATCCATTTACAAATCGGATTAACCTGCATGCCAAAAGGAGTTAAGCCTTTTTCCATAGCGGCACTTCTGATTGTATCGGTTACAAATCCACGGGTCAGAGCAATAAGCGGAAACAGAATATTGAGCCAGCCCATTACTGCAAACAATACCCAGTAAGTATTTTCAACGATTCTGTCACCCATAATATCAAGTAATGCGCCAAATTTAGAGACTTCGTTAAATTTTCTTGCAACCCAGCCGTCAACTCCGTCAAGGGAAAATGCAAGAATTGTTAAAATCAAAGCCCAAATGTAAGCTTGCGTATTTCCGACCTGTGTATAAATCAAATACACTGCCGCAAACATTATAAAAATTCTGAATATTGAAATAAAATTTGCCATTTTTACTCCCTCTTTTGATTTGGTGCAAATAATTGCACCCTACTGATTGACTAACTATATAATCCCATCTTCTTTAGCTGCCTCAAGAAAACGATTTACATCTTCTAATGTAGCTTCCTTTTTGTCTTTGCCGACAAGCTTATCTTCTAAAAATGTATAATCGTTATCCGGAACAAAATTTGACTGTTGAGCCTCCGGTTTTCTTTGTAGTATAAAATGCGAATTTTCTTTATACGGATCGAGTTTAACCATACTTTCTTCTATTGATTCTAATTCCTCAATATCGTGTACCTTATTTATCTTGTTTGATAATTCCGCATCTCCGCACATAACCTTATAATTTGAGTATTTATTTTCAATAAAAAATCTGTACTTACCAGTTTTCTTTGATTGTCTATATGATAACTCACAATCATGTCCAAAACGCTCCATTATTGATGATAAATTTAAATATACGTTATTAACTCTTTCCGCAAAGGATAAACAAGTAGATATTATTTCCATAGTTTTATACCTTCCGGAAGCGGCAGTATCAAGCCATTTATCTCCTACTTTTTTGTACAAAAGAGCTGTATCAAATCCTACACGACCTTTTGAAGAAACGGTCTTTACATTTACGCTTGGATTTTGAACCGGCAAAATTTTCATATTTATACTCCTTTGGCGAAAAAACTAACCCTTCATTCTTGAAAGAGCAAAGTCTTTCTTATCAAGTTCTTCTTTTTTGGAACCAAGCATTATGCGTTCAGCTTCTTCTAAGATGCTTACAACTTCATATCCGTTTGCACCGTCAGAACGAGCTTTTTGACCGGTTTCGATACAGTTTACAAAATGCTGACAGGCAAGTTTAAGCGGTTCAATTTCCAAATAATCAAGCGTCAGATTTTGGGTATTCGCAGGAATAAAGTTGTCGTAAATTTTTAGCTTGTCGGTCGGAGCACAGTCATCAAAAATTGCAGTTGCTTTTGTGCCTCTGATTAAAAGATTAACGTGCTTTTGCGGTGTAATCCAGCTGTCTGAGATATGAGCTATCATTCCATCTTCAAACTCAATACCCAGATGAGTTATATCCATAATATTATTCCTGTCGCTTGAAGCACCAATTGCAGAAATTACCCTTACCGGGCTTTTTCCTGTAACATATGCAACCATGGCAACATCATGCGGAGCCAAATCCCACATTACGCTTCTGTCATTTTTATGATAATTAACATTCAGTCTGTCACTTTGAGCATAAACAATTTCACCCAAAGTTCCTTCTTCAATAAGCATTTTTAATCTGTTTACGGCAGGATGATATAAAAGAAGGTGGTCAACCATAAGGATTAAACCTTTTTCATCTGCAAGCTCCATAAGAATTTTTGCTTCTTGAGCAACTGTTGAAATCGGTTTTTCAACATAAACATTTTTACCTGCTTCAAGTGCAGCTTTAACCAGCTTAAAATGAGTATGGCTCGGAGTAACAACAGCAACACCTGTTATCTCCGGATTATTCAGAACCTCATTAAAATCTTTTGTTGTCTTAACACCGGGAAATTGTTCCTTTACGGTTTTTAATGAATCGTCATCTAAGTCACACACATATTCCAAAACATTCAAGTTATAAAAATTACGGACAATATTTTTTCCCCACATGCCCATTCCTATAACTGCTATTTTCTGATTATTCATACCTCTTCCCTTTTTATATAACCTGATATTACTTTTATTATATTACAACCATTTCTTCAAGGCAACGATATTTCAAAGTTTCCGTTATAAAATCTGATACTCAGATTTAAAGTCTCGTTTTTGTACGCTCTTGGAGGCGGATTAAAAGTCGGTGTTGACATTACGGCATTATATACAGCATCGTTAAGGGTGTTATTCGTTGACTGTTTGGCAAATGAACGGTTAATAAGGTTTCCGTACGGGTCGATTTTAAATGCAACAGTGCACGAACCGTCACCTATAACCCTGGTAAAATCAATTTTTCTTCCGAGAGTATTCCTAAGTTGAGCTTTATAATTTATATAATCCTGTCTTGCGGCAGCTTCCTGTTTCACTTTTTCTGCCTCGGCTTTTTTTGCCTGCTCCGCCCGTAAAATCTTCAGATGTTCCGCTTCTGCGGCTTTTCTTTCCTGCTCTGCCTTTTGTTTTATCAAAGCCTCTTGTCTTGCTTTTTCTTCCGCTTCTTTTTTAGCCTTTTCCTGAACAGATGTATTTGTTTTTACTGTTGCTGTATTTTTCTGAACTTTTTTGGGTTTTGTTTCAACTTTTTTAAGCGGAACTCTTGTCACTTTTGGCTGAGAGACTTGCTGAATAATTTTTTTTGTCTCAGCAGTTTGCTGAGGAAGAATTACCGGTATAATTTTTGATATGACTTCTTCTTTCTGTTCTGCCTTTTTATCAGCCGACACCTGTACGGGTAATGCATTATTCCATATTTTATCAATGGAAGGAATGTTTTTTGGAATTGATAATTCGTTGGTTTGCTCCGCCGGAGTTTCTAATTCCTTAGGGTTCCAGGCACAAAAAACTATATAAAAAGAAACTACTATACACACGCAGAAAAATGCTAACGATAATGGGTCAACTGCTGAAAACAGTCTTTTCATAAAAGAATATTGTTCATTGTACTCAGTTCTTACCGGAGGCGGAGTAAAAGTTTTATTGCTTCGCGCTTCTGCAGGTTTTACTCTTTTTATTTCCGGTTTTTCCTCGGCAGGTTTAATATCAAGTTCAGGCTGAAGCTGTTCAAACTCATCATTTCCGCAATCGCAATAATCGGGTTTAACTTCGTATTCAGTACCACATTCTTTACATCTGTACATCATTTTTCCTTTTTTTATATTATAGCAGAAATCTATTTGATAACTTTTTCAATATCATTATAATCCTGAGGAGTGCTGAATTTTTCAGTATTTGAAATACGCCATTTTCCGGTTACTGTTGTAGAAGTTCTTGCCGTACCTTCCGGAAAATTTAGTATTGAACGCCCCTGACAATTTCTTATGACTGGAGCAATATACTGTATTGCGTATGGTGTATAGTTTACCGGGCTTGCACCTGTCTGAACATTTGTTATTTTTCCGAACTTATCAACGTTAAACGAAAATTCAAACAGAACACCGTTTGGAATGTAAGGAAGTTTTGTATCCTGCATAATTTTATTAGTTAAATTTGAACGCCAAATATTCCAGGCGATTGTTTCTTCCTGCTGAGTCAAAACTTTTGGGGCAATCACTCCCTCGCCCCTTTGGGGATAGGGTTGGGGGGACGGGTTGTTTACAACTTTTGTTTCAACCTTCGGAGTTTCTGTTTTTTGTACTTGCCGAACAACATTTGGTTTTACTACCGTTGTAGTTTTTACGGGCTTTAATATAGTCTGAGGGTTGATTACAGCCTGTGCTTTTACTGTTGTTTGTTTAGGAGTGGTCTTTGTCTGTTGTTTAACTTTAACCTCCTGAGTTTTTTTCGTTACGGTAACAGGTTTTGTCATAGTTTCTGCCTTAACGGTAGTTTCAACAGGTTTTGCAGGCATTTCCATGACCGGAACATCTTTTGTTTCGGTTTTAACTTCCTGCTCTGTAACAAGCGTATATGCTGAATCATACACTATCATATTTTTATGCATTTCAGGCTGAATTGCACAAATTGAGATTGTTGCAACAATAACGAATATTAGTAATATTTGAAGAATAAATTTCATTACGGGTTTTTATTCCTAGTTTAATCTGTCTATTTTAGCCACAATTTCATCACAAGCATATGTCTCAAACTGAGTTGAGCTAAGCATAAATGTTTCTGCTATTAATAATGCAGTCGGAACAAGAGCCGCAAGAGCACTCAAAAGCATACCGCCGAGGTCACCGCCGATTTCACCCATAAAGTAAGATGCGTTCATTGTAAACTCAATACCGATAATTACGCAGCCGATTAAGAAAGAACGGCGCATATCTCTGTTTAATCTGTTTACACCTTCAATACCGTATATTTCAACACCGTGTTGAAGATAGTTACTAAAACCGTCTTGTTTCAAGACATTTGAACCTGCGATTTTCTTGCCGTTTAAAAATGCATTTGCAAAAGCGAAAAAGGCAAATATAATTAAGAAAGTTGCAAGTACGAGGAATACGGGACTTAATCTCAGTCCTGAAATTCTTACCCAGCCGGCTGCTTCAGGAAAACACATTGCAAGAGTGTTTGATACACCATAAGCAAGGAAAGGAGCTGTAATAAAACCGAGCACCATTTCACCGAAAGCTTTTATCTGGAGCATAAACTGTTTATCTTTTATGTTTCTTATCTTTGCAGGACTTAAAGTATTTGTATATCTTTCAATCCACTGCTGATATTCTTTAATAACATGTTCAAAATCTTCCCTGTATTCAATAGAATCAAGTTCAGCCTTCATTTCAACGCTGGAATTTTTGTAATAGCCGCAGGCAATTGCAAGAGTTGCGGCAGTTCCTACAAAGAACAAGGATATCAAAACCGCGAACATAGGGAATGTTTTAGGTGCTATATAATAGAGAACATTTATTAAATAAATAGCCGAATAAAATACAAGCGAAGATATAACCATAACACCTTCTGCAAGTTTTGAAGTCGTGGAATCATTTCCTATTCTGTTTTGAAGATAGTTATATACGCCTTGTTTCAGGATTAAACCTACTCCGTATATTATAAAAGCATACACAAAAATCAGTTTCATATTTGTAGGCATCTGAACAACCGAGCCAGCGTCTTTAAGAGGCAGTCCCGTCAGGTAGTTTGAAACACCAAACGCACAGACAAAAGACGCAAAGAACAAAGCAATATGAAGGAATATACCGCCTTTTGAGTTTTGTGAGATTTTTCTTTTTAAATCACTTATTCTTGCTCCGACTTCTTTAATTATTCCCACTCTGGCATTTTCAATCTCAGCTTTTCGTTTTTCAACCATAATTTTAGCAGCAGCGTTAACGTCATTTCCGTAAATAGCTTTTATATCATTTTCAGATAAATTTTCTTCCGCAATTTGTCTTGTTGAAGTTTCACCTACAATTTTTACCGTAATAAACTCATCCGTTCCGTCAACCATAATTTTACAGACTTTATCAATTTCCAATTGAGCCGGAATCGGTCTTCCTTTAAACAAAAATCTCTGGTTATTAAACTGATTTAAAAGAACACATTTGCCCCTTCTCGGGTCATACTGAACGGTCAGCATAAACTGGAATCCAAAATTTACCTGATAGTCAGCATTTGCGTTTGATGAAATATTAACAAGTTCTTTGTCTGCAAAAGTCTTTTCACCATGTTTTGTAACTATTGTAAATGCCATTATATTATTCTCCTATTTTTATATTTAAGTAAAATCTCTATCTTCCTATTGCTTCAAGGAATTTTCTGTTAGCTTTGTCAACGTTTGTCTCGTTTGCAACAATGAGTTTCTTTTCACCCAAAACAGGATTAAGCTTAGTTTTAACCATATCCAGTTTTTCAGGATGAGCATACACAAACATCATAGAGATTTCAGGGATGTACTCCTGAACTTTTTTAACATTTTCAGGCAAAGTTTCCCAGTTAATCTGCTTATCTGCAGCACCTTCATTTTCAAGGTCACCTATTACAACAACAGCAGGAACAAAACCTTCTTTTTTCATAGTAAGGCAATGATCAAATGCTTTTTTAATTGCTTCACCATAAGCTGTTCCGTAGTCATTTGCATTGTATTGTGTAAACGCTTCAACGGCTTTTGTAATTCCTTTTGTATTAGAAGGAGAACCTTCATAAATAAGATAAGAACTTTCTGATACCTTAAGTATCTTAATCTCGTCTTCCGGGTCTAATATTGAACAAAGTGATTTTAAATACCTTATTTGCTCAGGTAAATTTTTCTGATTTGAAGCAGAGGAATCTACTGCGAAAATTATTGCAGCTTTATGAAACTCATCTACTTTTATATTCTTGCACGCCACAAAAATCAATTTACCTATAATCGCTATGAATACTATTAAAAGTCCTAATATAATTAATCGTTTGTTCATGTTTCTTTCCTTTTTAATTTACCCTTTAAATTTACCCCTTTAATTTTACCCCTTAACTTACACCCTAATATCCTACCGTAACGTTCAACGGCTGAGTGAGTGTAATCTCAATTTCTGTAAAAGAAGGTATTTCAGCATCAACGCCTGCTTCAGCAGTTGTATAAATTACAGAAGAACCTGCACCTACACCTGCACCTATTGCAACACTCCTTCCTATGTGGTCACCACCGGATAAGGCACCAACCAGCAACCCGACAAGTGCACCGGCAACCGCTGCTCCTGCTGCACTTTTAAACGCATTACCGACTTTACCTTCATTAGAAACGGTAAAATCTATTTCTTCCGTAGAAATATCATAAACTTTATTTTCAGGTGTTACAAGCCGGTTAAAATTTATTACAACACGTCCATTCCTTGAACCGTATGTTGCATGCCTTGCTTTTGATAAAGAGCCATAGACTACACTCCCCTGGGGAGCAACCTCCATTCCGTTAAATTTTAACGGATTCGTAAGAACTGCCGTAATTTCATCTCCCTTATTTGCAGTCGCAGTATTAATTGAGTTTTGAAGATATGCCTCAATTTTTGTCCCTGGTGAGAGCTGCGCAACATAACCTTTATATGTTGCAGGAGTTGATTGCTTTGTTTGAACTTCATTCTGAACAGGAGGTTCAAAAGCATTTTGTCTCGGTTCTTCAAAATTATATGTTTTTAAAGTTACCGTATTTGATGAAACCTCCTTTGCAAGATTATCATAAATCTCTATCAGGCTTGAATTAAAAGACTGCTCACAAACAATGCCCTGTTTTTTTATCTCTTTAATAACAGATTTATTAACTTTCAGATTTTCTTCCGGTGACTGATAATAATAAAACATGTTATCGCCGCTTTGATTTAAGATTATAACAACAGATTCATCACCTTTTTTGGAAACACCGTAATACGGATTTTTCTTTGCAAGACTGAAATATTGTGACGCATAAGCATTTTCTACAACAGGCTCCATATCGGAAGTCTTAACACCTTTCAAATAATAAAGCGCGCTAAATGCATAACAATTAGAAACTGTCATATAAAAAAATGTCAATATTAATGCTATTGTCTTTTTCATCTTTTGCCTCACAGCCCGGATTTACCTACTTACCATCATTTTTTATAACGGTTTCAGTAACCTGTTTTGTAGTAGTTAACGAACCGTCTTTGTTAACCTTAAACAGATATTCAATAGTGTTAACCGAGAACGGGTCGTGCATTTCAGGAGTTGCAACGCATATCCATAACGTAATTGATACAACAATTGCAAGAACTAAAAATAATACCATTTTCAGTCCGAACTTTATTAATTTTATAAGCAAAACTGCAGCTAAAACTACAACAATTATTCCTATCAAGCCTAATTCCATATAAATCCTTTCTCAATGCATAATAGAATTATATAATTAAAACGACAAAAAGGGTAAAAGGTTCAAAATTTTTAACATTAATTAATGAAATAAAAAATCGGCGGTAGAATGAACTACCGCCGATTTTATTGTTTGTTTATTAGTATTTATAGTGTGAAAAAGCCTTGTTAGCTTCTGCCATTTTGTGGGTATCTTCACGCTTTTTGCAAGCTTGTCCGCTTCCGTTTGAAGCATCAATCATTTCGTTAGTTAATTTTTCTACGAATGATTTACCGCTTCTGTTCTTAGCTGCTGCAATAATCCATGAAGAAGCAAGTGCAAAACCTCTGTCAGGTTTAACATCGATAGGTACTTGGTAAGTTGAACCACCGATACGTCTTGCTTTAACTTCCAACAAAGGAGTTGCATTTGTAACAGCTTTCTGGAAAATTTCCAAGCCTTTTTCATTTGTTCTTTCTTCAATCTTAGCGATTGTTGCATAGAATATTTTTTCAGCTAAAGATTTTTTTCCGCGTCTCATAACACGGTTGATAAATTTAGATACATCTACACTGTTGTAAATAGGATCCGCTGAGGGGATTCTTCTTTCGGGTTTTGATCTTCTAGACATTATTTCTTACCTCCCTTAGCTCTTTTTGCTCCGTATTTAGAACGGCTTTGTGTTCTGTTAGCAACACCGGCGGTATCTAATGTACCACGAACGATGTGATATCTTACACCAGGAAGGTCTTTAACCCTACCGCCTCTGATTAGAACAACACTGTGTTCCTGGAGGTTGTGTCCGATACCCGGAATATATGAAGTAACTTCAAATCCGTTTGTTAATCTGACTCTGGCAACCTTTCTCAAAGCTGAGTTAGGTTTTTTAGGGGTTGTAGTGTAAACCCTTGTACATACGCCGCGTCTTTGTGGACAATCCATAAGAGCCGGCGATTTGGTTTTGTCTGACAGCTTTTTACGTTCTTGGCGAACCAGCTGATTCATTGTAGGCATAACTTTTTCTCCTTTATGCTTGTTGTAGTACCATCTCACAAGATAAATATAATACGAGCTATTTAAAAATCTTTTGGCTAGTAGTTTCTAAAACAGCTGAGTTATATTCACCCCGCCCCCTGAGCCGTCAAATCCGGCAAGAAAATTTCGACTAGGGTACTTTTATACTAAAATGAACAAAAAAAGTTGTCAATAAATGTTATAACTTACAAAGGATATTGTTAAGTAATATAAACTCGAAGTTTGTTGATATCGCAACCGTTTGACTTACAAACTATAAGTTAATATAATGGGAATATAAAAAAGGAGTTAATATGAGCGAAGAAGTTAAATATACGGGAGCGGAGGAATTTTTAAATGCGTTTTCTCATTCAATAGGTGCATTATTTTCAATATATGCAATAGTTATGCTTGCAGTAGCATCACATAACGCAATGGAAGCTTCTTCGACAGCAATATTCGGGGCTACACTGTTCATACTCTTTCAGTCATCGGCACTTTATCATGCTATGGTTAATGAAACGGCAAAAAAAGTTTTCAGAAAAATTGACCATAGTGCAATTTTTATGCTTATAGCAGGAACTTATACACCTATACTTCTTCTTGTAGTAAAATTTCCTTTATCTGTTGCACTGTTGGCAATGACTTGGTATCTGGCAATCACAGGAATTATATATTCATGCCTTACTTTAAAATTTAAGTATCTGTCAACAGGTTTATATTTAGTAATGGGCTGGTTATCATTATTTTTGTTTTATGCAATCTGGAATAATGCAAGCCATCTGGCAGTATGGCTGTTATTACTGGGCGGAATATTTTATTCAACCGGCTGTATATTTTACCTTTCTAAAAGAAAATACATGCATTTTATCTGGCACTTATTTGTTCTTGCCGGAGCGATTTCACACTATTTATCAATTATGGAAATTTTAAAAACTGCCGGTTCATAATAAAAACTAGCCGTTTTACCGATAGACATTTTACCTATAGTGTTGAAAATATTAATTATAAACTATTTACACCCGGAAAGGATAATATGCTTACAAAAAGAGAACTGGAAGTTCTTGAATTGCTAATTCAAGGATATAGTAACACGGAAATCTCAGACAAGTTAATGATTACAAAACACACTACAAAGGCTCATGTTGCTTCAATTTTTGAAAAACTTGAAGTTAACAACAGAGTGCAGGCTACGGTAAAATACCTGAAAGAGATTCATTCAATTTAATCATTTATATAAACCGCATTCGGAGGAACTATTGCGTAGTGCATAGTATATACACGTTCTATTCCGACTGCACTTTTTACGACAAAAGAAAAATCTTTAACCTCCGGTTTTTGAATCAAACCCGGAGCAGCAGCCTCAATATAACTATTCATAAACGCAGGGTTTCTGCCTATAACAAGAACACCTGTTTTTCTTACATCTTGCTTGTCTAACCACGGATTTGCATGACCGTAAGTATCTAAAATTACATTATATTTATCATTATACAAATGCAGCGGTATGGTTAATTCTATAAAACCACCAAGATATTTTAAATCATCCCCTGTTTCTTTTTCATAGATTTTTGTTAATGTTTCAGTTACTTGATTTACAGGAAAACGGTTTGCAAAATTTTTCTCTGTTGTAAAAACAATAGCTAAAACAATAAGTGTTATAAACATTGCCGCAAACACCCAGCTTACAATGTATTTTATAACCTTATCGGATACTTTAAACGGGAAAAAATAAAATAACAAAATTCCGCACAGAAACAATAAAGAATACCCCCATTGAGGAATCATATAGTTACCGTTAAGACCGTGGAGTGACTGCAAAAATACAGGCAAAATTCCCGAACATATTAAAAATATTTTTGTATCACTATTGTTTTCAAATTTTGATAATTTCTCTTTTGAAAATAATAATGCAGTCAAATATATAAATAAAGTCCCAAAAACAGCAATAAACTGATTAAATAAAAATATAAACGGTGAATATAAATATTTTAAAGGTCCTTGATAAAAAGTTGCATACCTGTCTTCACACTGTAAAAAATAGTTAAAAGAAAAGAAGTCGTTTTTATAAAGCCATATAATATGTGGTAATACAAGTATAAATGCAATTACAGATGCTAAATAAAAACCTTTATTTTTAAAAGACTTCCGACCATTTTTTGTAATTATAAGATATAAAAATAACGGAATGAATAACATTAATGTCTGATATTTTGCAAGGAAAGACAAGCCGACAAAAAAACCAAGCAAAATCCAGTATTTAATATTTGTTTCGTGTGTTGCTTTATAAAAGTAATAAGTTATTGCAGGCAAAAATGCTAACAACAAGAAATTCGGATTAAATCCGTCATAAATACCCATATAGGTATAAGCAAAACATGCTTCCATTATCATAACGGAAAGCATAGCTTTTGTTTTATCAAAAAATATGGTGCCAAGTTTAAACAAATATATAAAACCGAATAAAATAGATATTTGTCCCAGCAAATAAATTGAGAAATCAGATTTAAAAATATTATGAACAAAATATGCAAGCCATGCAGCTAAAGGTGGGTGTTTATTTGTACCAAAGTCAAGCAGACTTCCCCAGTAAATACATTCCATTGCATCAATAGGTAATATTTCCCTTATCAAGGGTAACAATGACCAAAGCAACACATGAAGCAGTAAAAATATAATAAATATTTTATCTAAATTAAATTTAAAAAACTTCTTTTCCATACCAACTTACAAAATATTATAATAAACAAACAATAAATACCAATGAAAATTGATAAATAAAATAAAAAAGACAATCACTTAATCCTAAGCAATTGTCTTTTCTTCTAAAATAGATGCTGGCAACGTGCTATCTTCCCGGGAGGTGGCCCTCCAAGTATTGTCACCTCTGTAAGTCTTTACGACCGTGTTCGGGATGGGAACGGGTGGTTTACTTACGATTGGTCACCAGCAAACTTTCTGTCTGCTGTTGTCGATTATT
>ONVC01000066.1 GCA_900321205.1 uncultured Acinetobacter sp.
TTAACAACTTTATAAACACCGATTTTTTTTCCTTTTTTATCATACTGGGCAATTTCGCCATTCCGGGTTTTTCTGAAAACTCCCTCGGGAGTATTATTTATTTTTTTTGTATTCAACTCAGCCCAAACGGGTGAAATAAAAGCCAGCAAAAGGAATATAACAAAAAACTTTTTCATAATGACATTATATCATATTTTTGGCATCGTGTTACCTCTTTTTATAATATAATATTGAATATGAAGGGCATAATTTTTGATTTTAACGGAACTTTATATTGGGATTCGCAGCTACATTATGATGCGTGGAGAGAATTTTCAGCACTTTTACGCGAAACACCGTTTACAGATGAAGAGATGCGTGACAAAATGTTTGGGCACACAAACTCTGATATAATAGAATACCTTATCGGACACAAACCGACACAGGAGATGGTTGACAAATACGGAAAGGAAAAGGAAGCTGTTTATAGGAAACGCTGCCTTCTGGAACCGGACAAATTCAAACTTGCCCCCGGTGCTGTTGAACTTTTAGACTACCTTAAAGAAAACAACATACCCCGAACAATTGCAACAATGTCTGAATGGGATAATGTTGAGTTTTATATAAAAGAGTTCCGTCTTGAAAAGTGGTTTGATATTGATAAAATAGTATATTCAGATGGAACAATCCCGGGGAAACCTGCTCCCGATATTTTTCTTATTGCAGCAGAAAAAATAGGACTAAAGCCAAAAGATTGTTTAGTCGTAGAAGACGCTATTGCAGGGATAAATTCCGCAAAAAGCGCCGGTATGGGAAAAATAATTGCTATAGCTTCCATAGAACCGATAGAATTTTACAAAAACATGAGCGGACTGCATCAAATCATAAAAGATTTTTATGAGTTTGACAAAAGTCTTTTAGAGATTCCTACTCCGCTTTCTCTGCCTTAGATTTCGATTTTTTATGGAATATTTTGTTCCAAAGATTTTTAACCCCTTTGGCAACTGCACAAGCACCTTTTGCAATTGTATTACCTGCCCATTTAATACCACTCCATACACCTTTTGCGGCAGGTGCAATAACTTTGGAACCAAACCACTTAATACCGCTCCAGACACCTTTAATTGCAACCGGCATTAACGGAACCATTGCCATACCTGCTGCAAGCCCGACTCCGAAACCGAGTCCGCCGCCGAATCCGCCGTACCCGTATCCGAAACAGCTGTTCATATAACTGCCGCAGCAGCAATTACCGGGGTAAAATGTACTTGAATACATAGTCCTGCCGTTTACATTTACGGTTGTATTATAAACATCGCCGACCATAGTGGTAATCCCTTTTTATACGTTCTCTACATATATAAAGTTTTATATAAAAAAGAAATTGCTCACATGCGGAAAACATGTTAAGTTTTTTTACAATCAGTCATTTAAATAATCTATAGTTTTTATGCTTTTTAATCTTGCAAAAAATGATGTCGGGAAGGTATCAACATAATGACGGAGGTTTTTTGCACAAGTATTGTATTCTTCCTTAGACTTATTGAAAACTGCAAGCTGATAATAGTATTTCGTTACATTATTATCATCAGGAGTTTTCTCTATAATGGAATCAGTAAATTTCTGTACATTTTCAAAAATAGTATTTGCATACGCTATAATTATTTCATTGCCGTCTTTTTCAACAGAAAAGTCCTGTGCCTGAGCAATAAGTTTCTTAGTGTTCTGAACAAGATTTCTGCTTTCGAGTGAGAGCACAGAAAACTGAGAGAATAATGACATTATTACATCATATTGGTTATTAATTTTATTAAAAATATTGTTCATTGATTTATCAGCAATTCTTTTTGCATTTAAAAGCAACAGGTATTTTATCCCAAGCCACAAACAAATAAGCAGAACAATTATAAAAAATCCTATAACTAAAAACATATCAACCTCCACATGAGTATATCACATAAAACTTTATTAATATATATTTCCGTAAACCCAGTATGTCCTCAAAACTTTTTTAACATAATTTTTTGTTTCAGGATACGGAATCTGTTCTACAAACTCATCTGTATCATTATAATTTATTTTCGTAAACCAGCCTGTTACGGAGCCTATGCCACCATTATACGCGGATATTGCATACAAATCTCTGCCCAGCAAAGATTTTTTCAGTCCTGAATAATACAAGCTACCTGCTGCTATATTTGCCGGGATTGAATCAGCAGGTTTGGTAATGCCGTATTTTTGAGCCACCTCGGAATATGTGGAAGGCATCAGCTGCATAAGACCTGACGCTCCTGCCATACTTCTTGCTTGTGGGTTAAAATGACTTTCCTCTTTTAAAATCGACTCAAGTATTATCGGATTGTTATTTCCTTTTGCTTTATCAACTATTTCGTAATAGTGAAGCGGGTATGCAAGCCTCCATCTTAAATCTTCAAAAGAGGGCTTAACGGACATTTCTTCCAGAGCATTTCTTGCCATAACGGCAGAAACAGTATAATCGCCTTTTTCGTATGCTATCCAGCTCTGAATAAATTTATCCTTTTTGCATAGCTCCTCAACCAAATCATAATCTTTCAAGACAGCAAGATGTACAACCAAATTATTGTCTAAGGATTTTTTATAAGGAAAAACCACCGGCTTCGGTGTCAGCTCCAAAAACGGTAAAAATCCGTCATCTTTATACAGATTATTATTTGCCCTGAATGCATAATAACTGTCCGGGAAATGAGATACCACAAGTTTATAATAACTGTTAGCATTCTCATAATGTTTAAGTTTAAAAGCAATTCTGCCCATGTAATAATTTACGGCAGCGCTGGATTTCGCATTTGAGAATTTTTTAGTATGAAGTATTCCGAGTCTTTGGGCATCATAATATTTTTTCTGAATATACTTACTCAGAAATATATTGTATAAAACATCAGCAGAGAACTGTCCGTTCGGATATTTCTCATACAGGGTTCTGTAACAAGCCTCCTTTACATTTTTATCGACAACTTCGTTGCAGTTTAAATATCCGACATAATCCGCACCTGTAGATTTAAGATTAATAGACATAAGCTTTTTTATACCGTCTTTTCTTGAAGGAAATGTTGCTATATAACTGTCGATAACTTCATAAACTTCTTTCGGCTCAACAGAGTCTATAAAATCCTTAAATCCATGTTCTGCATATTCGTTAGCTTTTTGTTTATTTCCAAGTTTATATTCATTCTTAGCAAAGTCTGCCCAGCTTTCAGACAAAGTCGTTTTTTGCAGAAAACCTTTTGCTTTTTCATATTCACCGTTTAGATAATAGCTTTTGGCTATTAAAAGATTATCATAGTTTGTTAATTTGACGCTAAGCTTGTTAATTTCATTAATTGAGTTTATTGAAAATCTTCCGTCAGGAGCTTTTTGTATGTATTCCTTGAAGTATAATAATGCCCGTTCCTGAGACTTCTTAATACGTTTTGAAGAGCGTGGCGGATTCTGAACCTCAATCATACCGAGATAATAATTTGAAGCAATAGCATAATCGCTTGTCGGATATCTTTTTATAATCTGTTTGAAATGTTTTTTTGCACTTTTTTCTTTTAGTTCATAAAGCAAAACTGCCATATTGTAATGACTGATAGGAACTATAGCAGTTTTAGAGTTTGAGTGGATAACCTTTTTATATTTTCTTAGTGCAAGTTCTTTTTTATCCAGCGCAGTAGCACACCTTGCCTGACGAAAAAGAGCTGCCTCTTTGAGATTTGAGTTATAAGGAACCTTTCCGAAAGCAACAAACGCAGCTTCATAATCATTTGTTTTGTATATTTTCAGAGCTTCCGCATATCTTGTGTATCCTTTTGAGCCAGCAGAAATATTGTTATAAATAAAAAATCCAACTGTCGCAACAAGAAGAATTATTACTATATATAAATCTGTCTTTCTTCGTCTTCTCATTAAAATTAATCCCGATATTATAACTGTCCGTACACCTATGCATACGTCAGATACTCTCCACCTTTAACTATTCTAATATATATTTATGCAAAATCCAAATCCTGTAATAAAAAATTACATTTATTCTCCCGAGCCGTACATTCTGAAAGAACAAACAGGAATAAAAATGCCCCATGCCGGTAATTATACACTAAAAGCCTATTACAATAAGATTTCTTTCATAAACTTCATCAAGCGGTAAAGTATATTCAATAATATCAAGAACCTTCGCTCCGTTTTTTAATAAAATCTGTTTTGCTGATTCTATTTCCGTCAATGCTTTTTTTGATTTATAAGCAACAAAAATTCCGTCTTTTTTCAAAAGCGGTAATGCATATTTTGAGATGACGGACAATTCTGCAACCGCACGGCTTGTAATAATATCAAAACTCTGTCCTTTTATATTTTCTGCCCTGTTACATATTGCAGATAAATTTTTTATACTTAATTGTTCTTTTATACTGTTTACTGCATTAATTTTTTTTCTTATACTGTCGACTCCTGTAACGTTCATTTCAGGAAATTCAAGAGCAATCGGAACGCAGGGGAATCCTCCGCCGCATCCTATATCCAAAAGAGTTTTTCCGGCACCTGTTTTATTCGTCAGCTTTATAGCAAGAGAGTCATATATGTGTTTTTCGTACAAAACTTTTTCATCATTTTTTGAGATGAGATTCAATAAATTATTTTGTTCCAAAAACACTTTTTTAAACTCAGAAAAGTCGTGTTCGATTTTAAACTCTCTATTCATATTTGCGTTCCAAATCTTCAAACTCTTCCTTTGGAATTCTCAGTTTCATATCATTAATGCGTTCTTCTATTTTCGTAATATCAACTGCACCACCCAAATTTTGCGCAGTTTTTCGTGCACTGAAATATTCCGCAAGAGCCTTTTTCATCTTATCCTTGCAGTTATAATAATAATCACCCAAAGCAATGGTTGATTCCAATATATAGAAATCGTCATTTACAAATTCTGCATTCTGTTTTGCTTCTATCAAAAACTCTATTGCTTTATCAGAATGATTTTTTACATAAATTTTTGCCAGATACGAAGCAGCATAATATATTCCGTCATAATTGTTGCCGGCTTTTTCCATTTCATGCGCAATTAAAAAGTACTTTTCCGCTTCCTCATAATTTTCACTTTCAAAATAACACGCTCCAAGATTTGAATAAGCAAGCGACTTAAACTTATTTTCATCTCCCGTTTGAATACATTTATTATAATACTCAAACGCTTTTTTTGTGTCCTCCATATCTTCGCATACCAATGCCAGCTTGAAGTATAATTCGGCTATCCGGTCTTCGTTTATATTTTCATCAACAGACTCCAAAGCCTTAATGTAATATTTGTATGCGTCTTCAGGTTTTTTCGTGTTGCTGTATATATTTCCCAATCTCACACAGGCATCAACAAGCAAAGACTGCGGAGTATCAACGGAATAAATAACTTTTTTTATTGTCTCCTCTGCCCTGTCATTTTTATACATCATATAATACAGCTCTGCCATTTCATAATAAAGATAGTTGAGGTTTATAAACTCATCATTCTTTTTGTAATAATTTTCCGCAAGTTCGTAATAATGCTGAGAAGTTTCATATTCATTTGTCAAAAAGTACAATCTTGCAAGTTCGGTTCTTATTTCTGCAAGAGTATTAAAATCAACATTAAATTCTTGCGTAATTTTCCTGTATATTTCAATTGCATCCGTATATTTTTTCTGTTCAGCATATTTCTTTGCTGTTTCCATTTTGTTTGTAATATTAGTTTGCTCTTCCGTAATCTGAGGCGGAGCTTCTTTTTGTTCCTGATCCGGTTCGGGCTTAACAACTTCCGTTTTCGGTTTATTTTCCAGTTCGGAAATTTTCTTTGTATGATACTCTATTTCTGCTCTGAGAGCCTGCCTTGAGATTAAAATGGCTCTTGTCTGTAAAGGCTCTTTGAGTTCTTTTTCATAAATGCTTATTATGTATTTATGTAATTTTATTTCTGTTTTAACAGGAATTGAAATGTCGACATCATGCTGGAAATAATCCTGTACATACAACATCTCATCTGCCTCATATATCATCAGATTATTTTTTAAATATCCTATAGAAAAGTCACCATATAGCTCTAATACGGCAAGAGCATTAAGACTGATGCCGTGTCTTACGGAACACAAAAACCAGAAAAAGTTTCGTATTGCTTTCGGAACGAGATTGACATAAGTAAACCCTATATATGAATCAAATGACATTCCGGACATTGCATACTTTGATATAAACTCATTCAAAGATATTTTCATCGACTGAATTATTCTTACGGATAAAACCGTATAGTAATAATATCCTCTTGAATATTTATAGAAATCGTTTATTGCATCATCAGTAGCCTGTATTCTGCTCGATTTGATATAATCCGTAAAAATCTCTTTAGATAACGGTTTAAGAAATATTTTTCTGTCAACGTTAATATCTCCCAAAACAGACTGAATCATTGCCCTTGTAGATAAAACTATTTTTACATTCGGGTTCGCAGCTGCCGCAGACATACACTCAACAACAAGCGTTCTGTTTTCGGGAGATATATCATCAAAGGAATGTAATATAATAACAAAAGGTTTTTTTATTGCTGAAATATACTGCTGAAATTTGACGTTTAAGGTCGTAATTTTTGCAGTATGAACAAGTGCTTTTGATATTGAGTTTTTTTCCAATTTATCAATAAACGCTAATAAAATATCGTCACTTACGGTTGATGCCTTGCAGTGATACTCTAATTTAATAACGTCTTTGTTCAGAAAATCGGATATATAATTTATAAACTGGCGTTTTCCTGTACCCAAAAAACCATGAATGTAGAGTAACTTCCCGTCAGATGCAAAAAAATCAATAGCTTTAACTGCCTCCGCATAGTGATTTTTTAATAAAAAGTTGTTGATTTTTAACGTTTCGGGAAGTTTCAACTCTTCTGTATTAATATTATCCAGAAATTTATAATCCATACAAAGATTCTAAATTATATTCACTTTTTTTGCAAACCTTCAAATACATTATTTTTAAGATATAATAAATTGTAAGGAGAGTTTAGTATGATAATAAAGATTTTAGAGTTAGTTTTAACAGCAGTTATTTCATATTTAATCGGTTCAATATCAACCGGGTATTTAATAGTTAAATCAAAAACAGGACAAGATATCAGAACAATAGGTTCAGGCTCAACGGGCGCAACAAACGTTAAAAGAGTACTCGGCAAAAAATGGTTCTTTATTGTTCTTTTACTTGATGCCTTTAAAGGTGCACTTCCTGTAATTTTAGCATCTCTTTTTGTCCACGCGGGCGCAAAATTCGGTATCGCCCCCGTTATCGCTTCTATATTTGTGATTATAGGACACAGCAAGTCAATATTTTTGGGATTCAAAGGCGGAAAATCAGTTGCATCAGGGGTCGGGACAATTCTTGCTCTTAACTGGGTGGCAGGACTAATAATTGCAGTAATCTGGGGAACAATTACATATACAACCAAATATGTTTCAGTAGGTTCAATTATTGCACTTGCTCTTTCTCCGTTTATTATGTACTTCCTTGGTTCACCACTTGCATACATTTGTTACTGTGCAATCGGTGCAATCTATATAATTTATCTTCACAGAGAAAATATTAAGCGTCTAAAAGACGGCTGCGAAAACAAAGTCAGATAAGGGTTATCAGAAATTTAAAAATTCTGATAATGACAAGTTAAATGCTTTTGCTATACGATTTACTTTACTAAATGTTACGTCGTTTTGTGCGGTTTCAATATTTCCTAATGTTGAACGACCAATTTTTGCACGATATGACAACTCATCCTGAGTGATTTTATTCAACTTCCTCAGTTCTTTTATTCTTTTGGCTAATTTTTCAAGCAAACACTTGTCCATAATCAAATTGTCCGCTATAATGACAAATATACAAACCGCCACACGGACAAAAAAACGAGGATAGAAACATTGAAAAAGTTTTTAAATATTATATGGAGAATAATTAAGTTTATTTGGAATATAGCTAAACACGTCTTTTTATTACCTTTCTATTGTTCATTACCTGACAAATACAGCGGAGTAACATATACCGAATGGTTAAACAATAACAATAAAAAAGAATAATAATATATAAAACTTTACATTTATTTTTCTTTATTGTTTAATTTAATTACTGGATGCGGTAAGAACAATATATTTACCCCTCCTAGTTCTATAGAAAGCGAAATATAAATTTTTGAGTAATCAAAATATCAAATTGGCAAAGTTTGCAGGGTTCTGTTACGGTGTTAAGAGAGCCGTTGAAACAGCAAAAAAACTCAAACAGGAAAACCCTGACAAGAATATATATATTTTAGGCGAACTCATTCATAACACAGATGTTATCAATGAGCTTGAATCTTTGGGCATAAAAACAATTTATGAAGTTCCTGACAAAGGAAACGGAATTTGCATTATCCGTTCACACGGAGAAAGCCCGGAAACATTTGAAAAAATCAAAAATGCGGGATTTGAACTTGTTGACCTGACTTGCCCCGACGTAAAAAAAGTTCAGCAGCGTGCAATTGAACTTGCTCAAAACGATTATTTTGTCGTAATCGTAGGCAAGCCAAATCACCCCGAAGTTATGGCAATAAAAGCGAATGCAGATTTATACTCAGATAAAGTCGTTGTGGCAACTACAATTGAAGAACTCGAACCATATGCAGAACAGATTAAATCTCACAAAAAGGTCGGTGTTGTTGTCCAGACAACCCAGATGGTTTCATCACTGAATCTTATTGTTAATTATTTAAACACAGTCGCAAAAGAGGTTTTAATCCACAACACCATCTGCCAGTCCACCGCCATGCGCCAGAAAGAAGCAAGAGAACTTGCCTCTGAAAGCGATTTAATGGTTGTTGTTGGTTCTAAAAAGAGTGCTAACACTACTCACCTGGCAGAGATACTTAAAAATTGCACCAAAACAATCCACATAGAAAATGACAGCGAACTTGATGAAAATTTAATCAAGA
This sequence comes from uncultured Acinetobacter sp., assembly GCA_900321205.1. GTDB lineage: Bacteria > Cyanobacteriota > Vampirovibrionia > Gastranaerophilales > Gastranaerophilaceae > CAG-196. The sequence goes on from ONVC01000066.1 coordinate 8,969, forward strand.
ACATAAATAATATAGGAATAACTGCCGGAGCGTCTACTCCGCAGGTGGTTATTGACAAAGTAATAACAAAAATAAAGAAAGGAAAATAAAAAATGACAACTCAAACATTAGACGAATTTGAACAATTGCTGGAAGAAAGCTTTGCTAAATCCAACAACATTGCTGATATCGTAGAAGGTACAGTAATCAAAAAAGAATCAGAAGGTTATCTTGTAAGCGTTAAAGGCGCAAAAATGGAAGCTTTCTTACCTAACAAAGAATTATCATCAGAATCAGAAGATTTGGAAATCGGTGATATCAGAGAATTTTATGTAACAAAAGAAGAAAACAATGAAGACTGCATGCAGTTATCACTTAAGAGAATCGCATACGCTCAGGCTTGGGCTCAGTTAAATGATGCTAAAATTCAGGGTGATACAATCCTTGCTAAGGTCGAAAAACCTGTTAAGGGTGGTGTTATCGTTGATATCGCCGACCTTAAAGGTTTCATTCCTTCTTCTCAATTAAGAACAGGAACTCCGTTTGAAGGTCTTGTTGATACAAAAATTGAAGTTAAAGTTCTTGAAGCAGATCCTAAGAAAAACAAACTTATCCTTTCTCAGAGACAAGCTGTTGCTGAACAAAGAGATCAGGTTGTTGATAATGTTCTTTCTTCTCTTGAAGAAGGTCAGGTTGTTTCAGGTAACGTAGTAAGAATCACAGACTTTGGTGCTTTCGTTGACATTAACGGCATTGACGGCTTACTTCCTATCTCAGAAATTTCTTGGCAGAGAATTAAACACCCGTCAGATGTTTTAACTTTGGGTGATACTATTGAAGTTAAAATTATCAAAATTGACCACGAACTTAAGAGAATCTCATTATCATTAAAGAGAATGGGCGAAAACCCATGGCAGCAAATTGAAGGTCAATTTGAAGAAGGACAAACAGTAAAGGGAACTGTTAACAAAGTTACTACTTTTGGTGCTTTCATTAACATTTTCCCGGGTGT
>ONVC01000122.1 GCA_900321205.1 uncultured Acinetobacter sp.
TAGAGGAAATCACGGGATTTTCCGCTTTCAAATTACTTATTTTATTAAAGGTATCCCAAATCACCCATGCATTTTGCACAAATACTCACCTTGTTTTTTTACATTTGCTCACATTTATTTCATTTTCAAATAGTGCTAAAATAATAAAAAAGGAGGCGTAATCCATGACCATAACAATAAACAATAATCCCGACGAGTGGAAAAACTTAAAAAATGAGATTGAAAATGGCTTACTGAATAACCACACTTCTGAAGAAAAGAATTTACAAATAGAAGTTTATGTAAAAAACAATCCGGAAAACTTAATATATTCTTTTCCGATTGTTGACTCGGCAAGAATATTAAGGTGGAAATGCAGTATTAATATTGTAATTGATAACCAAACGACGGAATTAATAAATGCTGTCAGTCATTTTTTATGCGTCCAAAGCATCATCAGGGAAGGCTTGACTATTACAATTAACGGCAAAAAGTTAGAGCATCAAGCCCGTTTTGGAAAAATACAGCCGGTAATTGCAGTAACAAACAGAGAAGGTAGCTTTTGCTATCAGCATTTATATGAACCGCAAATATCATTTGACCTATTATTTCAGCTTAAACCTATTTTAATCAGTTCGATTATCTACAGAAAAAACGATATAGCTACTATTGAAAAGCTCAATAATATTATTTCTTCACACGAAGATCTGGTTAGCCAAAGATTTCTGAAAACAAATAATAATATTTTAACACTTCATCAAACAGATAAATGTATTATATGGAGCGAACTGTTTGAGGTTCATCAAAATGATAATATCAATTTGATTTTATGCAAATTTATTATGTCAAACATAATATATATGCTGGGAAATCTCTCAGGAAACAGAGAAAACAAACTTTCCAAACAGCAAAAGGAAGAGTTGGCAAACAAACTCTTTGACTATTTCAATGACACTGTAAAGGATCTACCTTTATTATCTCTCTATATTTGGTCAATTCTTCTACGCTTCCTGTTAATAAAGAAAGAACTAATCCATCCTGACACACAAAAGCAAGATCTGTTTAAGCCTGTTATGGAAACAACAGCTAACAGAGCCATATCCTTTGGCGAAGGATTATATCAACTGATTGAGAACTCGTGCTTTCATTCATGTATTCATAACGGATATTTCTATCTACGGGTATATGGAAAAAATAAAGAAAATGATTTGAAAGAGGAAGAAAAGCAAATCAGAGATCTTCAAACACTCGCACAACGTTACTCTCCGCACAATTTTTCAAAAGATACAGACTTGCATTTGGAATTTTGTTTTATAGACAGTGCTTTTGACGGTCGGGGCATCTCAGGAATGATCGACCATTACAATCGAACACATCAATATAAAGCCGCAAACAGTTTAATAGAACTTTTTGAATCGAATCCAGAGAGCGAAGAGGATTTGACGGAACATTACGGCCTTCGCTTTTTTCGACGTACAGTCTTTAACAATTATGGCTCATTCATAATATCAACTCCAAACAGCCAAAACATTAACGAAGGATATATGTATCGACTGGCAAACGGCAATTATACACACAAGAATAACAAAGTTTATAGCGGCACTGTTTATCAGGTTGTTTTCCCTCTCATTCTTAATTATAGAAGCAATACTGTAATTTCGAAAAACGATAGTGACGATATTTTCGAAACAGAAAACATCACTAAAACCATTAAACCGTTCTGCATCAGTTTGAAGACAACTCCTGAATACAAAACAATACGTGACAAAAACAAATGCATAGCAATATTTTCCGTTTTGCGTATATTGTTGCGCAAACCCTTTTGCGCGAACACATTGATGACACCGGGAAAAAATTGATTCTAATCTTTATCAGTGAAGGAGAAACGACTGTTAAAAAAGCTTTAACAAATTCAATGATAAAGGAAATAATGGACAAACCGCTTGCATGATTCCAAGACGCAAAATCACACCCTTCAGTGAAAGGGTGTGATTTTGTAGTTCTATTTTTTTGCAAGTTTAATCTTAATTACTATTCGAAATATTAAAAATGATGTAACACCAATCGCCACACCGAGCGTATTCATGATTACGTCGTCTGTTTCGCATCTTCCGAGAGAAAAGATATATTGGCAGGCTTCAACCGTCATGGA
>ONVC01000087.1 GCA_900321205.1 uncultured Acinetobacter sp.
GCCGAGACCGTTGTCATTCATAAGTTTTGTTACCAGTTCTTTTGTTTTTTCATTATCTTTAAGATTTTCAAAGAATGATATAATCTTGCTGTTCTTTTCGTGCAGAGATTTTTCACGTATGGAATCAAGAGTGAACTCTTTACCGTCAAAAACCTCTTTTGCAGTTTCTGATTTTGATAGAATTTTCTCTAAGTCGCCGCCTTTTTTATCGATAAATTTGGCAAAATTAATCATTTTTGCTTTTGAATCAATATTTCCGTAAAGTGCCTGAAGTTCAGTGTTTGAAAGCAGTTTTAAGTCGCTGTACGGATTTATTGCGTCTATAACCTTTTGATACCATTTTTTATTCATTGATGCACGGTTAGAAAGTATGAAACCTTTTTTGTCTTCATACAAACTTATTATTCCTTTTTGCATAATAGGAACAATATAAACAACTCCGAGCGAAGAAATAGTGTCTCTTAGCAATATTTCATGGATTTCCGTCATATCTTTCTTGCCGTTCTCGTCAACAAGTGCCCTGTCGTAAGCTCTTAACCCTCTCGGGAGCAGCAGACCAAAGAGTGAGATACAAGCCATTAAACTCATTGTAAAGTTGTATCCGTTGTATTCAAATTCTTTCTGGAACCATGCCGGAACTTTCTTTGTCAGGTAATTGCCTATTTTTGATAATATTCCTTCAGAGTTTATACCCTTACCTTTGAATGATACGTTTTCGTTACTGCTTTCATCATCCTGTTCAACCAAATGTTGTGCACCGGGAGCAACAGAGTTATAAGCATATAGCTTAGGAAGATATGATAAACCGGCTAAAGTAGCAGCAATAGTTCCTATATTAAAGCCCAAACGTTTTGCGGCAAAATTATTTTTGATATTTTCAGCAGATTTTGAATCTATATCTTTGAAGCCCTGATTCCTTTCAATAGCATCAGTTGCAAAATTGTTTATTGCTTTAATAACATCACCTGCTGCAAAAGTTTGCTTTCCGTTTTGGGTTTTTGCAGAAAGTCTGCAAATATTTTCCAGATTCGGAGAAACTTTTACCATCTCATCATTTAATCTGTTAAGGATATTTTTGTAACCTTCTTCGGAAATTTTCTTGTCTTTGGAGTTAAATTTCTCATACTCTTTTACGATGTAGTTTATTGTTTTGTCAGCGTTTTTATCTTCAGGAATGGTATCCTTGTAAAATTTTTCAATATTATATCTGATAAATTCGTTTTTAAACGCCTCTTTATCATTTTTTATTGCCTGATTAAATTTTGAGTTTTCAAGCATAGATTTGAAATTGTCTCCGATAATTTTAATCAGTCTTGTATTAGAGCTTGCAGACTTGCAGAACTTTCCGGTCAGCCAAATCATAAGCGGAGCAACAGCCATCATAAAAGGTCCGGTCATACCTTCTCTGCCCAATACTTCCAGTCCTTCTTTAACATTGTATTCGCCGGTTACTTCTCTGTCACGATAAAAACCCGTAACAGTTCTGGGTAATGTCATACCTAAACCGTCCTGAATAAGGAATGATGCGACATAACCTTTATTCTCAATGCCCTGCATTAAAGCGCCGGATGCACTCAAAAGATTCATGCCCAAAGAAGAAGCTTTAAAATTAGGATTCTGATTTTTTCTGTCAGCACTGTTAATACTGTGGTTAGTGTTAATTGAGGCTATTTTCAAATTTTAATCCCTATTATTTCAACATAGTGTAATCTGTACACTATTATACTTATATTCCTCAAACATAACAATAGGTAGTATATACCTTTGTAAAAAATGTTTACAATCGGCAAAAAAAGAGGAATTTACACTTGTAAATCTCTCTTTTTTTTAGAAATATTTATTGATTATCTGTTGGGACCTTCTGCAACTATGTACTCTTTTTCTATTCCCTGCACTTCAAGAATAAAGTCACAAAGTTCTCTTACCGCTCCTTTTCCGCCGTTATATTGAGATTTAAAATTGCAGATGTCTTGTACTTCTTTTACTGCATCACCCGGGCAGCATGCAAGACCTACTTTTTCTAAAATACAGATATCAGGAAGATCATCACCCATATAAGATACATTATCGTAAGTTAAGTTATATTTTTGCATCAGCTCTTCCAGAGCCGGAAGTTTGTATTTGTATCCCTGATAAAGTTCCGTAAAATTAAGATTTTTTGCTCTGTGTGCAACGGTTCCGTTATTTCTTGCAGTAATTATTGCGGTTATAAAACCGGATTTATTCATTCTTACAATTCCGTGTCCGTCTTTAGCGTTAAAAGTCTTGTACTCTTTTCCGTCTTCATCATAAGTAATGCTTCCGTCTGTCATTACTCCGTCAACATCAAAAACAAGCATTTTAATCTTTTTTGCGGCTTCTTTTGGATTCTCTTTGCCCATAAAACTTTCTCCGATAAATTTATTCAATATCAGTATAACAAAAAACCCCTGTTTATTCTATAATTAACTTATAAAAATATTAAATGAGGATAATTATGTTAAAAGATTTTTTCTTAAAAGAAGTTGAAAAAGCTGTAAATGAATCAATTAAGGCAGGAACTCTCGGTCAAATGGGCGTAAATGATGAATATACTCTAATTGTTGAAAAACCAAAGAATCCCGAGTTCGGAGACTTTGCGGTTAACGTATCATCACTTGCACGTATGGCAAAGATTGCACCCCCGATGATTGCTCAGGCAATTGTTGATAAATTGTCAAAAGAAAATTATACAGTTTCTGTTGTCGGTGGTTTTATAAACTTTAAGATAAGTGACAATATGCTTGCAAATACAATTGAAGAAATCTTAAATAAAAAAGAAAATTACGGAAAAGGAAAAGATTTTGAAAAAGAAAAAATCCTTCTTGAATATGTTTCCGCTAACCCCACAGGTCCATTTCATATCGGCCACGGACGTTGGGCTGCTATGGGAAGTGCACTCGCAAATCTGTTAAAATTCTATGGGCACGAAGTTTATCAGGAATTTTATATAAATGATGCAGGAAGTCAGATTCAGAAACTTGGCAACTCACTTAAAATCAGAATTCAGCAAGAGCTGGGCGAAAGTGTTGATTTTCCGACAGACGAAGTTGAAAGAAAAAACTTCTACCCCGGTGATTATTTGATTCCTGTTGCGAAGAAATTTTTAAAAGAACACCCCGAAGTTGATGTTCACACTTGTGATATCAAGATTCTTTGTGATTACGCCAAGGCTGAGATGGAATCTTGTCAGAGAAAGCTCCTAGAAGGTTTCAGAGTACATTTTGACAAATTCTATTCTGAACTTGATTTACATAAATCAGGCAAGGTTGAAAAACGATATAAAGAGCTTATGGATAAGGGTTATCTGTATGAACAGGATGGTGCTATGTGGTTTAAACGGTTCAAATACATACCTTACAGCTGATATAGCTTATCATGCAGATAAGTTTGACAGAGGTTTTGACAGACTTATTGATATTTGGGGAGCAGACCACCATGGTTATATTGCACGTGTTAAAGCGTCTCTGCAAGCTCTCGGATATGACCCTGAAAAACTTGAAGTGCTTCTCGGTCAGCTTGTTAACCTGCTTATTGACGGTAATGAAGTCAGAATGGGCAAACGTAAAAATATGGTTACGCTTGACGATTTGATTGAAGAAGTTGGAGTTGATGCGACACGTTACTGGATGTGTATGAGAAATATTGATATTACGCTTGATTTTGATATTGAGCTTGCAAAACGCTCAACAGATGAAAACCCCGTATTCTATGTTCAATACGCTCATGCCCGTGTATGTTCAATATTAAGAAATGCAGTAAATGAAAAACTTAATCCTGAAACAGGCGAAAAGTCACCTGCTCCGATGAGTGAAAAAGAGTTAGAGGATTTGTTAAATAATTTCGATAAAAACTTAATAGCAAAAACAGCTGATACTGCAAAATCTCTGATATTAAAACTTGAAGAGTTCAAATCAGTTATCTCATCTTCCGCTCAGAACAGAACTGTTTACACAATTTGCAGATACGTTCAGGAACTTGCTCAGGAGTTCCATTCTTTCTATAACTCAAATCGTGTAATAGGTGAGGACAAAGATTTGATGTATGCAAGATTGGGGCTTGTTGCGGCAATTAAGATTACACTCAAAAATGCTCTTGATATTCTCGGGGTATCTGCTCCCGAAAGAATGTAGGGGTAAAGGGGTAAAGGGGTAAATATACTCCGACTGGTTGGACAATCTCTCTATCTATTCTTAGGAACTGGTGTAAAAGGTAATTTTAAAAACTTTTAGTCAATATAAAAATATGCAGGAAGTAATATTAAAAACAAAAGATAATGTAAAAATAGCCGTTAACGGCTATTTTTCGTCAAATGACGAAGTTGTGATTGTTGCACCCGGCTGGTGTATGACAAAAGATTCAAATGCATTCAGACAAATATCATAGATGTTTGCATCTGAATATGATGTTTTGTCTCTTGATTTCAGAGGACACGGAAAAAGCGGAGGTCTTTTTACATTTGCTTCAAAAGAGCTTCTTGATTTGGATGCGGTTGTTAACTATGCAAAAAATTATTCAAAAATACACCTTGCAGGGTTCTCGCTGGGCGCCGGGCTTGCACTTATTTACGCAGCTAAAAACAGTAATATAGATAAAGTTATATCGGTTTCTCCATACACGGATTTTTCAAAAATAGAAAATCATATGTGGAAAAAAGAAGCCTGGGCAGAAACATTTAAAAAGTTTGAACTAATGAGATTTTTATCGATTCGCCCTGATATTATTCCGAGAAAAAAGATTAAGCCTGTTGATATAATTAAAGAAGTAAAATCACCGACTTTATTTGTTGCAGGTAGTAAAGACCCTACTGTTTACCCCCGGCACACAGAGGAACTTTATAACAAAGCAGAGTGCGAAAAAGAGTTTAAGTTGTATAAAGACGGGATTCATGCAGAGGATTTGTTTCTTTATTTTAAGGAAGATTTTTCAAAAATGTGTCTGAACTGGTTAAAAAGATAGCGGGGAAAAATGGCTGATATAGATGAAATAGTAGAACTTTTAAAAAATGCAGAACAACCGAAAAGTGAGTTTGTAAATCTGATGGATACTTTTGATGACCCGTATCTTGTTCTTATCGGGTGTATTCTGAGCCTCAGAACCAACGACAGAACTACTTATCCTGCAACACTCAGGATGCTTGAACTTGCAAAAACACCGCAAGATATGATGAAGGTTGAGGTAAAAGATTTAGCGAAAGCGATTTATCCTGTTGGATTTTATGAGAATAAAGCACGTCAGATTATTGAACTATCCCGTCAGATAGTTGAAGAGCTCGGGGGAAAAGTTCCTGATGAGATTGAAGATTTATGTAAGTTTAACGGTGTAGGAAGAAAAACTGCAAACCTTGTTCTTGCAAGAGGGTTTAATAAGCCTGCAATTTGTGTAGATGTACATGTTCACAGAATTTTTAACCGATTAGGTTACGTAAAAACAAAAAATCCTGAGGAAACAGAGTTTGCTCTCAGGGAAAAACTGCCGAAAAAATACTGGATAGATATTAATACGCTTATTGTAACCCACGGTCAAAATGTTTGTAAACCAATAAAGCCGTTGTGCTCATCTTGTCCTATCGAAAAATATTGCGCTAAAATCGTATAATGTGGTAGAATAAAGTTATGAGTGAAAAAGTTAATTGTCCGTTTTGCGGTAATATAGTTGATTCAGACGCATATAAATGTAAGTCCTGCGGCTCTCTGTTTGCAGACCCTGAATTGCCAAATCTAAAATTTAAAGATTTTGCTGTTTTCGTTGCACTACTTGTCTTAACCTTCGGTTTGTTCGGTATTATATGGCTTTTTATCAACATAAAAGCTATAAACAAGCTCGTTATAAACCCAAAAGACAGTATGAAATTTAATACACTTCTTGCGATATCAATATTGGATATATGTGCCTATATGTTCTGCCTGGCTTATTCTCAGGTTACAAACCTGGTCCCTCTGCTTACGGTATTTCAATGTATAATCTTTATGGCAATTACGTACAGGGTGCTGAGAATTATTCAAAAATATACTCAGCAGCGTTATGATGTTGTCCTTGAATATAACCCGTACTATATCGTATTTTTCAACATTTTATATTTAATACATTTTATAGATACATATACAAACAGAGTTTTGCAGATACACGAACATTTTAATCCTAAATCACCGCAAATAATTTTGCTGGTTATAATTCTGATAATTCTGCAATTTTTCCTCTGCTGGAATACTAATGTTCACCATTTTTACAAATGGTTGTTCAGTCTGTAAAAACACCACAACACCCGACAAAGAGACCTTTGCCGGAAAGATATTGTGGTAATTCTAGTGGCTAAATCAGTAACTCGAAAGTCGAATTTGCGACTTCCGCAACCTTTAAGGATGCACCGTACGCAGCTTTTGCCATTTGAATATTTACGGCATCCTGCGGATTCAAACCATTTTCTAAAGCACTCATAACAGCATCCCCGAAGTTATGCTCTGCTTGTGTTACGTATGATAACGCATCCGAATATAACTCTGAACCCTGAATGTTTGAATAGTAGCTATTCAAATCAACTTTTGGTGTTTCACGATTCAAAGCCGCGATATTCGGTGTATCGAGCTTTGCATTTTTATCAACTTCTTTTGCAGTTGTGGTTAATTTGTCATTTCCAAGCTGTAAGAGTGATAAAGGGGGCGTATGTTGTGATGTGTCTATAGAAGATAATATGCTCATCTGGTAAGAGTCCCATTATGCCTTCTATTATAATTATAAACCATATTTTGATATATACAATATATAAATTATATATTTTTTATAAATCTTTACAATTTATGCAACACCGTTGTTTAACAAGTCGTGGATATGGATGACGCCTACCGGTTTTTTGCCTTCAAGAACAAACAGGTTTGTAATTTTCTTGTCATGCATAAGTTTTAACGCTTCCGCTGTCATTGCATCAGGTGATATAGTTTTTGGGTTTTTGGTCATTAAATCGCATGCCTTTGAACTTAAAATATCTGCTGACAGGCATCTTCTTAAATCGCCATCTGTAAGGATTCCAGTTAAATCACCGTTTGTGTTAATAAATCCGACACAACCGAGTCGTTTTGATGTCATCTCCAAAAGTACTGCCTGCATGTTTGCGTTTTCTTCTAAGATTGGCATTTCCGAACCTGTATGCATCAAATCCGAAACTTTTTTAAGTATCGAACCGAGTTTGCCTCCGGGGTGTCTGTCATTAAAATCTTCTTTAGAAAAACCGTTACGTTCAATTAATCCTATTGTCAGGATATCACCCAGCACAAGAGTTGCTGTTGTCGAACTTGTTGGTGCAAGTCCGAGCGGACAAGCTTCTCCGTTATTTGGGAGAGCTAAGACTACATTTCCTGCTTTCCCGAGAGAACTTTCAGGATTTTTAGTTATTGCTATTATTGTTATTCCAAAGCGTTTGCAGTAATTGAGTATATCAATAAGCTCTTTTGATTCACCGCTGTTAGAGATTGCAACCACAACATCGCTTTCCGTAATCATTCCCAAATCACCATGACTTGCTTCTGCCGGGTGAACAAAAAATGAAGGACTGCCTGTTGAAGCAAGTGATGCTGCTATTTTACGTCCGATGTGTCCCGATTTCCCCATACCTGTAACAATTATTCTGCCTGAGTTACTTGTTGCCTTCTGCATTAAATCAAGTGCGGTTGAAAGGCTTTCTGAGTTCAGAGAATCTTTAAGATGATTAAGTGTATCTATCTCTGAGTTTATAGTATTAATAGCAGACAGTCTGTCAGCTTCTTTTTGTGATTGTTGAGTTAATATGGGCATCAGACATACTCCTTTACTCTGATATTGTACTACAAAAGGGCAAATTATGCGAAATATTAACAGTTATTTAGAGATTAAACTGCGGATAACTTCGCCTGCAATAATTAACCCGACTGCAGACGGAACAAAAGCATTGCTTCCCGGTATTTGTTTTTTGCCTTCAACCCTTTCGTCACTATTTGCAGGTTTTAGCGGAATCTCTTTAGAATAAACAACTTTTACTTTTTTTATTTTTCGCTTTTTCAGTTCCTGACGGATAACTTTTGCAAGCGGACAGACAGAGGTCTTTGAGATGTCCGCAATTTCAAAAAGTTCAGGGTGCATTTTATTTCCTGCGCCCATTGAACAGATTATCGGAACATCCGCTTTTTTAGATTGCTCAATAAGTTCAAGTTTGCCTGAT
>ONVC01000071.1 GCA_900321205.1 uncultured Acinetobacter sp.
CAGGGGTCCAGTCATTACTGTCATCATACTTATCCAAATCCGTGAACTCTATTTCGCCATGATCGAACCCGTACCAGCAGAGCTTGGACAGCTTGAGAACATCAATATCGGAAGGCTCAACAAAAAGATATCCTTCCGGCAATTCATAATTCAGTTCGTTCTCAAAGTCAAACACGCGGCTCTCGTATTCAAATACCATTTCAAATCCGCGCTTTTTAGCAGCCTCCATTAGGAATTCCTGTCCGTTGAAAAGCACAAATTGCTGATTGCCGTCAAAACTTGGCATGGTCGTGACCGCATAATCTATCAATTCATCAGCAAGATGCTCGTAGCCTTTTCGAACTGCGAAATAAATATCAGTCACCGGTGCCTCATAATATACAAAGGCAACGACCTTATCACCGTCGAACCACAGCCTGTCCAAATGTGAATAAGAAGAATCCATCCACGATGCGCGGATCGCATGCTCGAAAAACGGAGCCGGCATACCGCTGCCATTCTCCCTGTCATAAATATCGACCAGAAAATCCCACACAAGATTTATGTCAGTCAATAACTGAAACTGTTTTGTTGTTATACTCATGTTATTTTCCTCCGTCAAAACGGAATCATACCGTTCTGATCTCGTCAATAATGTTCAGGTTATATTGACTGCATTGCCCTGCAGGAGCTGAATCGCCTGTTCAACGGTAATGATTTTCGCGTAGCGCGTTCCCCACATGAATTCATTGTAATACCTGTAGGCAGTCTCCTTGTCAAAGTAGGGGTTGTCGTAGGTTGAATTGGTGTATGCCGGAACAAATATATGAAAGAGCAGATTTTAAAAGATTCTGCGAAGAAAATAACTTTGATAAAGAAGCTGTTGCTGAATCTTTAATGAAGATTGAACAGCTCTATCACTCTAAATTTTACAGAATGTACCACGCAAAGACAGGAAGGGCAGAACAATATAAAGACAATATTAATGAAGCCCTGGAAATTATTTATGAGAAATTACTGCTTGCTGACAAACAGCATACAAAAGCAAACGGCGTAACCGAAAGCGATGCTCAGGCTTTGCTTGATGAACTTGACGGAGGAAGTAATTCCGGTACTATCGATAAAGAAAAACTGAGAAAGCTTAAATTTATTTCACAAACAATTGTTAACAATGAGCTAAAGGCTCGCTGCAGTGCTTGTGCAAGTGATGATAATCCCGATGCGGCTTATTTTGAATATGTCTATAATCTTATACAGAATTCCTATGAAACAGACAAGGACGGTAACAAGTATCTTAATGAAATGAAGGTTCTTGTTATATTAAAACTTCATGACAAATTTTTGGAAAACAGTGACGGACAATTATCCGAAGAAGAATTTATTTCAAATGAACTGAAGGCATACAGACTTCCGGAAAGTGGTTATGATTATGATGCTTATTATAACGAGATGAAATCTGAACTTGATTTTTATACCTATATAAATGAACTTGAATATAACAATGATGAAGAAATGGCGAGATATACGGTTAATTTTAAAATAAAAAATCCGCAATTCACTTATGAAGAGGCAAATAAGCTTATAAAAGATTATTTGCAGATACCTGAAGAAGTTAAACCCGTAATAAAACAAATTATCAATAATTCTGATAAATGTTATACGCCGGCTGCTTTAGATGAGATAAAATCTTCAATTACAATGATAAAAAGCTGGCACATGGATAAAGCGGAAATTATTATTCTTAACGAAGCAGGTATAAACAAAAAAGTTATTATCACCAAAAAAGCAAAAGATGAATTGTGGGCTAAATATAACGGCAATTATAAAGATTTTGGCTCAGAGCTTAAAAAATATTATAAAGCTGCAAATAAATATGCGCCGAAAGAAGGTATGCCCGGAATAAAAGTATTTGATGACGGAAGCGCAGAACTGAAGCTTAAAGGAGTCGGCGGCGGAATGCGAATGTACACAAGAGAGATTACTGAAGAAGACAGAAAAAAATATAAAATTGACGAAAATGACACAATGCCTATCAAATATATATTTGACAGCTATGGTGACCATACATAATTTCCAAACCAAATAATTGTTTTTACATTGTAAAATATGTTTCTATGTTTGCTCTCAGAATATTTTTATAATATGATGTAATTAAGAGGTGTTATATGGAATTTTTTAGAGAACATAAAAAACTTATTATTGGAATAATAACGATATCATTTATTGTCTGGACGGTCGGTCTTGGATTATTAATGTTGATGGCACCTGTCGGAAATTAATTTTTGGGGGATATCTTGAATATTAGTACAGTAATAAAATTATTTATATTCCTGTGTTTTTTGCTTAATACGGCTGTATGTGTTCCTGCACATGCAACTGATATTGAAAAGCAGAAAAAAGATATTCAGAAAAAAATTAATCACGTAAGATGGCTTGAAAATATGGAACAAAACAAGCTGTACAAAAACCAACAAAAACTTGAAAGTGCAAAAAACACCCTTAATGAGTCAAAGACTCAGATTTTCTCTGCCGAAAAAGAACTCAACAGCATGCAGTATCAGTTAAATAACGCAACTTACGAGTATAATTCACTTAACAGGGTTTTGGCGGAAAGAATCCGAAAAGTTTTTAAAACTCAGAGAAAAGCATTTTTTGAACTTCTTATCACCTCAGAAGATATAAATATGCTGGTTGACAGAATCTACTTTCAAAAACTGATACTCAAAGAAGACTATGACAGAATGTCTGTTGCAAAACAAAAAGCACGTGAAATAGCTCTTATGAAGTATAACATTGAAGCAAAAAAACGAAATTATGAACGTTCAATTGCACTTATGAATACTCAAAAAGCTTATATTCAAAGAGCAATCGCAAGAAACGAGAGCATGATAAACAAGCTTAAAACAGACAGAATTGCATACGAACGTGCGGAAAGAGAACTTAGCAAGCAGTCAAAAAGCCTTCAGCATTACATTAACAGAAACTCAAAAGATAATAATGCAAACATAGTTGCATCAGGTTTTATGAAACCTATTCAGGGACGCATAACTTCACCGTTCGGCTGGAGAATTCACCCGATATTTAACAGCAGAACCTTTCATTCCGGAGTTGATATCGGCGGCCCGAATTACGGTGCAATAAAAGCATCTAACTCAGGTAAAGTTATATATACAGGTTGGTATGGCGGTTACGGAAAAGTTGTAATCATAGAACACGGTATTGTAGGCGGAAAACCTGTTTCAACTCTGTATGCCCACATGAGCAGCGTAAAAGCCGTTAACGGTCAGAGTGTTAAAAAAGGTGATGTAATCGGATACGAAGGAACAACAGGATACAGTACCGGACCTCATTGCCACTTTGAAGTCAGAGAAAACGGTAAGCCAAGTAATCCCAGCGGTTACGTACATTTATAAAATTTGAAATTAAACACAGGTAAATAAATTGAAAACAAAAATTCTTACAGCATTAACAGTTTTGGCCATTGCCTCTGGCAATGCGTATGCAGACGTGCCTCTTGATGAGAGGGCTTATTATACCGGTGAATCATATTTTACAGCCCCCAGTTATATAGAAAAATCAACACCGGAAGATTCAAATGATACATACTCTTATGATAATTCCGAATCGGATAGTACAGGCAGAACAACACCTCCTTTGAAGCAGCTTCGCCAGGCCATCCAGAGAAAGAGCGCCGAAAGAAAAGAAAAACGAACTCAGTTAGCCCCTGTTATGGAAGAAAGCAGTATTTATAACTCAGATACCGAGACTTCTGACTTTGCATCAAAAGAACAGAAAGAAGAGTTTGACGAAAATATGATGCCTGATGGGTTTGAAGCAGATGAACAGTCTGTTGAAGAAAACAAAAAACACTTCTGGCAAAAAAAATCTGATAAAAATAAGGCTAAAACAGCTATTGCCGAAGAAGACACAGAAAACATAATATTAGACTGCGACAACATGGACTACGACACCGAGAATTACTGTCTGTATGCGACAGGTAACGTTAACGTAGAATTTGTCAAACAGGAAGTTAAGGTAAAAGCAGACAAAATCACTTTTGACAGAATGAATAATACCATTAAAGCAGAAGGTAATGTCAAAATTGTCAAAAATGGTCAAAACATATACGGTGACTATATCTTTGTAGATATGAACGAAGAAAATGCACTGATAGAAAATCCGTTAACAAAATCGGCAACAATTGAAATGAAAGCTGAAAAGGGTTATGTTTACGGAGATAAAATTGTTCAGGAAAATGGTACTATTGATGTAGAAGACTCCTTTCCGATTAAAATGGCTCCATCTTCGGGTGCACCCCGAATTTTATCCAGAATGATTCTTCCTAAGGATCAAACGATAAGAGAAGATATGGAGAAAAATAAAGTAAAAATAAAAGTCAAAAAGGTAATTATTACCCAAAAAGGAGATTTGGAAACTGTTGCGATAAAGGGCATCAACGTAAAAAAAGATAAGTACACACTCCTTAAATTTCCTGCTGTAAAAATTTATACTAATAAAAATCATGATTATGCAGAATCTAACGTCTGGGAATTAGGTTCATACAGCCGGTTGGGGTCATATATAGGTCCCGGGTTTGTTTTTGAGCTACCAAAAGGCAGCGTACTGAAAGCAATGCCGATACTGAATTATGATCACAAAATCGGCGTTGGTGTTATGGGACGTTTCAGCAGCGGTACAAACCAGACTCACGCAGCATACGGAACAACAAACAGTAAGATTCTGGTAAGAGGTTATCAAAAATTAGATGACCATTTGTTCTTACAGTATGTTATGAATGACTTTATGGATGAATGGTTTATGGGACGCCGCAGACCAAAATACGGTGTCAGCTTAGCTTACAAGAATATGTATTCACAAAACGGATTTTTATTAAAAGACCGTAACTCAACTTTCAAGCACATGCTTGATTTTGGTTACTTCCAGGATTCTGATGAAGAACATCATTACAGTAAGTTGAAAAGTTCACATATAGGAACAACCAGACTTCGTTATATGGCACAATTTGAACAAACTCTGTTTCACCACATAAATAAAGAGAAACAAACAGCATTTGATTTCAATATAACAGGACAATTATCGGCAGGTGTTTACGGTACCGGTAACGTACAGGCAGTCGGAAGATTAGGTCCTACAATTCATTCACAATACAGAAGATGGATGCAGGATATAGGATATTTTCAATCTGTATACAACGAAGACTCTCCAATGCCGGTATTTGACTCATACAGATACGGCAAAGGTAACGTATATTTACGTGAATATTTTAGAATTTGTAAATATCTTACAGTTTCCTGGTACGGTTCAATAAATGTTACCGGTGATTCGCCGAGTGATAACAGATTTCAGGAAAACTCTTTCTGGCTGACAATTGGTCCTGATGATTTTAAGTTAAACGTCGGCTATGATATTATTCGTCAGAATACATTTTTCGCTTTTGAAGTAATGACCGATGCAAAAGGTGCACATATTAATTATGACAAGATGGTAATAAAACGTGATAAAAAACCGTCTGAGGAAGCCAAAGAACAAAATACGAAGCAATCAGATTTTAAAAACTCTGACAAAGCTCCTGTTCTTGAACATGCAGTTGTAGAAGATATTAAAGCGGTGGATGATGTTCTCTAGTGTTGTTTTAACCGAAGAAATTGTTAAATGCGGAAAGTTATGCGGAGAAAAAAATTTTACTCCCGGTTATTCAGGTAACATTTCCGCTCGTTATCAAAAAGGTATGCTCATTACTGTTTCCGGTTCCGCTAACGGGTATTTACAGACAAATGATATAGTTTACACAAACTTTAAAGGCGAGTCGATGGAAGAAGGTAAAAAGCCTTCAAGCGAAAAATTTCTGCATATAGAAATATACAAAAAACGACCTGATATAAACTATATAATACATGTTCACGCTCCGTTTTTAAGCAGTTTTGCCTCAGCAGGAAAAGATTTAATGAAACCAATCATGGCTGAAAATGTTTTCTATTTTGGCGGAATCCCGCTTGCAAAATATGCGCTGCCTTCAAGTATGGAACTTGTAAAAAACACTGTTAAACACTTTGATAAATACGATGCCGTTCTAATGGCAAACCACGGTTTTGTTATCGGCTCAAAAACAATGAGAGACGCATACCTGAAACTTGAACTTGCAGAATCATATGCGCAGGTCGTTTTAAATACGGAAATCTTAGGCGGCGCAAAAAGATTAAGCGGAAAACAGGCAAAAGAAATCCTGAAATTAAGAAATTAAGAAAATTTATTGTGTATTAATGCCTGTTTTGGTATAATATTTCAGTAATGGTTGAGATATGAGAGAAAGATTACTTTTATTTTTTATATTGTTTGGTTTGGGAGTATTTCTGTACATATTCCAGAATCACGTTGACACAACAAAAGGGTTTGTAATTTTGTGTGCATGCATGATTGTGTATGGACTGTACTCAATTGCTGCAACAAAATACCAAATGCGTAAACAGAAGAAGTATCCTCCGGTTATTAATGAAGATTATAAGCCTTTTATCTCTGTCATGATACCTGCTCACAATGAAGAAAGTGTTATTTCTAATACCGTAGAAAATATTTTAAATATTGATTATCCGAACCTTGAAGTCATAGTAATAGATGACAGAAGCACTGATAACACAGCTTCCGTAATTAAAGAACTTGCAGACAAACATGAAAATGTTGTTGCTATGGTCAGAAGTGCAGATGCTTTTCCCGGTAAATCGGCTGTTTTGAATGATGCTTTTGAAGTTGCTCACGGAGATGCTATTCTGGTTTTTGACGCGGACGCAACAGTAGAACCGGATTTTATCAAAAAACTTTTACCGAAACTTGAGCCTGCTGATGTTGGTGCAGTTCAGGCAAGAAAAATCATAAGAAATAAAGACGTAAACTTTTTAACAAGATGTCAGAACAATGAATATACAATGGATACGCAACTTCAGGTCGGAAGAGATGCTATAAAAGGGGCTGTTGAACTAAGAGGTAACGGTGAACTTATAAAAAGAGCCGCTCTTGAAGATATAGGAGGCTGGAATAATGAAACGATAACAGACGATTTAGATATGTCCACAAGACTTCATATAAAAGGCTGGGATGTTCGTTTTTGTCCTGATGTATGTGTTTATGAAGAAGGAATAGTATATCTGCTTCCTTTATTCAGACAGCGCAGAAGATGGCTTGAAGGCACAATCAGAAGATATCTGGAATACTCATGGCAGGCAATGTGCTCAAAAAAAATGTCTTTACGCGCTCAGTTTGATATGGCAATGTATATAACAGAGTTTATAATGCCTATGTGGTTTATGATGGAGGTTACATTCAGGATTATAAAATTGTTTACGGACAAAATTGATCCGTTTAGTCTGCATAATACACTTTGGTCATCTCTTATCGTTTCCGCTGTTGTAGGAGCCGGTTTCTATATGACTATCAGATACAGCCTCAGAAAATTTGATAATTTACCAAGGAAAGAGGCTTTCATTCAGGCATTGGAAACAACAATCTATTTTCTTATAATCTGGTTTCCTATGGAAATATTTATTTGCGCAAAAATCTTGTTCTGCAAAAAAGATATGAACTGGGGTAAAACAGCTCACGGACTTGTTTTGGAAGAAAAGAAAAAAATAAAAGAAAGAATTACAAAAGAGTTACAAAACTTGCAGACAAAAATTCAGGAGATGCAAAGTAAATTACAGGACGTTTTAAAAAATTAGGTAAAAAGGAAGGTGCTACAAAATGACAACATTAGCTGAAAATTATAATTATGTAAAAGAACATATCAGAATTGTTCCCGATTTTCCGAAGAAAGGAATAATGTTTTTAGATATAACAACTGCTTTAAAAGATGCACAAGCAATGCAGGTTATGGTAGATTTTTTATATGAAAAATTTAAGTCCGAAAACATTGACTATGTAGCCGGAATTGAATCAAGAGGATTTATATTCGGAGCAGCACTGGCCTATAAACTCGGATGCGGATTTGTAACAATAAGAAAACCAAACAAGCTTCCTGCAAAAACTATAAAAGAGGACTATACACTTGAATACGGTACAAACACGATTGAAATACACGAAGATGCTATTAAGCCGGGTGACAGAGTTGTAGTAATAGATGACCTTCTTGCAACCGGAGGAACGGCAATTGCAGCCTGCAATCTTATTAAACGTGTCGGTGCAGAAGTTGTTTCAACAGCATTTATAATCGAACTTGACCCGTTAAAAGGCAGAGAAAAGATTGAATCACAAGGTTATAAAGTAATATCAATGCTTAATTATGACTTAGATTAGCATATAAAACCAATAGAAATGAATAAAAAAGAAGATGTTTTATAAACGTCTTCTTTTTTATTGTAAAGATTTGTAACTATTTTAATAATTTTTGAAATTCCTGTTTTGAAATATACTTTATATATATGTAAGACATAAAACAAGAAACACAACACAACCTTTCATACAACCTACACACTAACCTTCTACACATGAGGAATTATTAAAAAAGATTCCAAACCCTAATCTCTAAGATTCGGGTTGGTACAATTTGTAGTAATATTAGTAATGTGGAGAAAGAGTATAAACATTATGGGCTATAAAATATTATCAAAAAGAGAATTGTGTCCGAATCAGTATGAGATTACTGTTGATGCACCGTATGTTGTTAGAAATGCACGTGCAGGACAATTTATCATATTCAGAGCGGAAGAAAACGGTGAAAGAGTTCCGCTCACAATAGCTGATATAAATAAAGAAACAGGGGCTCTTACTCTTGTTTTCATGGCAGTCGGATATTCCACTAAAAAACTTGCGGAGCTCAACGTGGGTGATGAGCTTGTTGACATTGTCGGTCCTCTCGGACAGCCTACTCACATCAAAAAATACGGCACTGTTGTTTGTCTTGCAGGAGGATATGGTGCCGCACCTTGTTACTTAATTGCAAAAGCTTTTAAAGAAGCAGGCAATAAAGTTTATATGATAATGGGAGCAAGAAATAAAGATTTAATCTTCTGGCAGGACAAAATGAAGGATGCCTGCACAGAATTATTCATAACAACAGATGACGGAACGCTGGGTGAAAAAGGGTTTGTAACACAGGTTCTTGAAAAAATAATAAATAATGAAAAAGTTGATTACGCAATTGCAGTAGGTCCTATGCCTATGATGAGAGCTGTTGCAAATATGACAAAAGACAAAGGAATATACACAGAAGCAAGCATGAATCCGATTATGGTAGACGGTACAGGTATGTGCGGAGCATGCAGAGTTACAGTTGGCGGAAAGACAAAATTTGCTTGTGTGGATGGTCCTGATTTTAATGCTCACGAAATAGATTTTGATGAGGTTATTAACCGAACGAGAATTTACAAAGAGCAGGAACGAAAAAGAGATGAAAATTGTAATCTGCTGAAAGCAGCCAAATAACTAAGGAGAAAAACAGATGGCATCAGATGAAAAAGCAATACCTTTATGTCCCTTAATGAGTGTAGGCTCACAGGTAGAAATTGTTTGTATGCAGGAAAACTGTGCATGGTATTTGAAAAATTATAAGATTTGTTCTGTATATATGATGGCTCACAATTCAATGCTGGATGTTCAGGCTAAACAAAAAGCTGCAAAACAGGCACAACAGTAAAATTTTATAAAAGTCGGTTATAATGCCGGCTTTTTTATGCCATTTTTTAGAAAAATTACGGAATATTATACAGCGTTAAGGAGAAAAAATGAAAAATACGGTTGTTATCGGTGCTCAGTGGGGAGATGAGGGAAAAGCAAAAATTACGGATTTGCTTGCCGAAAAAGCGGATTTGATTATAAGATATCAGGGAGGCTGCAACGCAGGTCATACTGTTGTTACAGGCGGACAAACCTATAAATTTCATCTCATTCCGTCAGGTATTTTGTACGATAAAACAATTTGTTTTATCGGTGCAGGAACTGTTATCCATCCTGAATCTTTTGAAAAAGAATATAACGAGCTAAAAGCTCAGGGAGTTGATTTTAAGAACCTTAAAATATCTCCGCTTGCATCAATTACTATGCCATATCATATAGAAATTGACGGATATAGCGAAAATACCGCAGGCAAAGGTAAAATAGGAACGACTAAACGAGGCATCGGACCGACTTATACAGATAAAATGCAAAGAATCGGTTTAAAAATTCAGGACTTGTATTCATATGAAGCACTATCCGAAAAACTTGATATAATTTTACCGATAAAAAATAAGCAGCTTGAAAAAGTTTACGGTCTTGAACCATATACAAAAGACTGCATTATATCTTTATGTGAAAAGTATGCCAAACTGTTCAAACCGTACGTTGCTTTTGACTGGCAGGATTTACTGAACAGATACAAAGACCGAACAATTCTGTTTGAAGGTGCTCAGGGTGTAATGCTTGATGTAGATTATGGAACATATCCGTTTGTAACAAGTTCAAATCCGATTGGCGGCGGTGCTGCAACAGGAAGCGGTTACGGACCTTGTATGATTCAGGAAGTAGTCGGCGTTTCAAAGGCTTATGTAACCAGAGTAGGCGAAGGTCCGTTTGTTACAGAGCTGACTGATGAAGTCGGAAAACAAATTCAGAATATCGGACACGAGTTTGGTGTAACAACCGGCAGACCGAGAAGATGCGGCTGGTTTGACGCTGTTATTATGAGGTATGCGGTACTCGTTGGCGGTATCACAAATGTTGCACTTACAAAAATTGACGTATTTGATACTTTTGATGAGATAAAGGTTTGTACTGCTTATAAAGATTGCAGAAATGACAAAGTGTACACTTCGTATCCTACGGATGTATTTATACATAAATACTTAGAGCCTGTTTATGAAACACTTCCCGGCTGGAAAACATCTCTGAGCGGAATAAGAAAGTACGAAGATTTACCTGAAAATGCTAAGAAATATATTGCAAGAGTTGAGGACTTAATCGGTGCTCCGATAGGTATAATAAGCGTTGGTCCTGACAGAGAACAAACAATATTTATTGATTAAGATTTTTAATAAAAAAAGAAGGCTGTTTGATAAATCAAACAGCCTTCTTTTTGTTAAATCTATTTACCGCTATACGTTTTGCCAAGAATTGCTTTTCCGACAAACTCAATAAATATAGCGATTTCCCAAATCAGATTTTGGTGTTTGATAAAGTATAAATCGTATCCGACTCTTTGTTCGGGGGCAGGATCATTAATTTTCAGCTGCTGCCAGCCGCACCAACCCGGGCGAACCCAGTTTCTGCATTCCCAGAACGGTATGCTTTCTTTGTTTTCGTAATAAACTTCTTCTCTCACCGGACGAGGTCCAACAATACTCATATCACCGCGAAGTACGTTTATCATTTGCGGTATTTCATCAAGATGGAATTTCCTTAGTATCTTACCTAATGGCATTACACGTAAGTCATCGGTTGGTATTTCATTTGCATCATCATCAAAATCATCACTGATTTTGTCCTGATACATTATTCTGAACTTAATCATTTTAAACGGCTTTCCGAATTTACCTATTCTGGTTTGAGTGAAAAATATAGGTCCAAGGTCGGTCAGTTTAATGCCAATTGCAGCAATAACAGAAATCGGAAGGGTTATAACTAATATACCGATTGATGCAAAAATATCACAAACCCTTTTAAGGTATGCATACAACAAAGCTCTTTTTCTTACGCAATCGTAGAAAAGCCAGTTTACAGACATCTTTGAAACCAGGAATTTATGAGTAATTCTTTCATAAAATCTGTACATCCTCCACACTTTAACACCTAGCGGAATACCTTTTACAAGGTCAGTTAAAATATCGGAATCCATGCGTGATTTAACGGCAACTATAACTAATTTAACGTTATTGTCTTTGATAACGGCTTCTGAGTCACAGGTCAAACCGAGTATGTTAATTGATGAATCTTCATCTTCAATGTTATTCATATTATCATCTAAGAAGCCTACAACATTAAGTTTAAGTTCCGGTCTCTGTTTAATTTCTTCGGCAATAAGCTTTCCGTCTTGTCCCGCACCAACAATTAAAACATTTCTCGTTCGTTTAAAACATTTTATAAACAGAGAATAAACAGCTCTTATAAGCATCATCATTGCGCCTATTAAAATTGAGTTGAAAATTACTATCATAAACAATAATTGATCCAAGCCCAAGAGGAAAATTAAGACAGAGAAAACTGCTCCTGATACGGCAACTCCCTCAAAAATAGAATAATAATTTTTAAGCGTAATTTTTTTTGCCGAGTAGATTCCTTTTGAAGCAACAAGAGCTATTGTTACAACTACTATAAACAGTACAATTAATGCGAGTTTTGCTGTACTGATTTGAAATGCGGAAAACATTAAACAGTATATTGCAGAAATAATCAAAGCATCTGCAATTCCAAAAATATAATTATTCATTCTTAGACTCCTGATATATAAAGTTCAACCTTGTTAATTATACCACATTACGAGCAGTTTTGCATAAAATTCAGATTAATATTCAAAAAAAATTTTACAAGAGGTGCAAATATATTTATAATAGTTTTAACAAATAAAAAAGACACAAAGGAAGAAATATGAATAATTTTGCAGATTTTTCAGAAGTCAAAATGGATGAAAAAAATCCAAACTGGGAATTGGCTGTATCAAGGGAACAAGAATTATATAAAAGAGAAGGCGATCTCCGTACACCCTTTGAACGTGATGTTATGAGGATTATGCACTCAAAAGGATACAGAAGATTAAAACATAAAACTCAGGTTTTCTTTGCCCCTCAAAATGACCACGTTTGCACAAGAATGGAGCACGTACAGCTGGTTGCATCAGTTGCCGAAACAATAGCAAAATTCCTGAACCTGAATGAAGCTCTGGTAAGAGCGATAGCACTTGGCCATGACATAGGGCACGCACCTTTTGGACACCACGGTGAAACTGTTTTACAGGATCTTGCGGAAGCAAATAATCTGCATTCTTTCTGGCACGAAAATAACAGTTTAAGGTTTATTGATAAAATTGAAACGTTGACGGACTATAACGGCTATCAGCAGAATATGAATCTTACTTATGCCGTTCGCGACGGCATCGTTTGTCACTGCGGTGAAGTTGATGAACGATTTGTTAAGCCTAGAGAAAATGCATGCGATCTGTACACCATACAAAAAGGCGGGAAATGCGGCTCGTTTACTTATGAAGGCTGCGTAGTTAAGATTTCGGATAAAATCGGTTATATCGGGCGTGATATAGAAGATGGCGTTTCATACGGAATTCTCGGAAAAGAACAAAGACAGGATTTGCTTGATGTGGTACACACTATCTATCCGGATTTAAAGATTAATGAACTTAACACCTCGTCTTTTACACACTCGCTCGTGCTGAACCTCTGTTCTAACTCATCAGTTGAAAACGGACTTTGTTTTTCGGAAGACTGTTTTCAGGTTCTGAAACTTGTAAAACAGTTTAATTATAAATATATTTGTAATCACCCGAGAATCGAAAAGTTCAAACGTTATGCCACACTTATTATTGAAACCCTGTTTGAACAACTTGGTGAATACATGACCGGCAAAAACGTAAGAGATATAATTCAACGGGAAAAAATCCTGTATCCGAAACTTTATACCACTTTTGAAGGCTGGTTAATCAAGTATTCAGACTATAATCTGAAAGAAAAAGAAAACAGGTGCTGCAAAAACAAACTAATTTACCATTTGGATGATGAAATCGAATACAAAAACTGTGTATTAGACTTCCTTTCAGGAATGAGTGATACATTTGCAATAGATACGTTTAACGAAGTTATTACGTTCTGATGAATATTTTTTTATTTAAAATATTCCTGTTATTATATTAATATCAGGCAAAAGGAGATTATAATTGTTTGAAAAAAAAATCAATAAAGACTATTTAAATTTATGTCACGTTATATACGGCGGAGATTTTTTTCTGGAGCTGGGAAATTACAGATTAAAAGAAGTTGATTTTCAGAACTCCAATTTTATAAAATGCACTGATGAGATTTTATCACAAAGAGGCAACAATAATTTTTACTGTTATAAGAGTACCAAAAGCGGTTTTAGTGCGTGTCTGTTTGAAAGTACTAAATCAAACGAACTTGTTGTTGTATATCGCGGAACAGAGCGTTTCGGTTTGGGTGAAAACGAAAAAGATTTTCCTTCTATGATGAAAGATGTTGTGACAGATTTAAGCCTTTTTACAGGAAGTTATGATGAACAATTCAATGATGCATGGAAATTCTTTAAAGCAGTCAAAGCTCAAAACCCAAAAAGAAAAATCATTATAGCAGGTCAATCATTAGGCGGTGCAATAGCGCAAATAGTTGCAGCCAAAGAATATACCGTAAATCGTAAAAAGTTTGAAACTCATACATATAACGCACCCGGCTGCAGACACCTTTTGGATGTTTATGACTGTAATACAGAATATAACTATTCATTTATCAGAAATTATGCTGTTGTAAATGACTGGTGCGGAATGTATGGTGAGCACGTAGGTGAAACGTACTTAATCAGCCAAATACCGCTGAAAACTCTTGATACGGATGATTCAACAGAAGTTATAAATAATGTGCTGTTTACAACCCACGAAGGCATTTTTAAATATTCAAAAGACACAATGGGCAAAATATTCAAAAGACCTAAAAATTTAACTCAAAATGAAGCATTGTCTTTGTGGTATTTTGACAAAAATAACCCGTTAAAAGACTATCCGAATCTTTCGGCTTTTATAAAAGATAAATTTCCGATGATTCATTTACCTTCATTTGAGATTCAGCAAAATACGTTTATACAAAAAACCGAACAATTTTTAAAAGATAATATTCCGGAAGAGATTCAAAACTCCGGCATTGCAGTTGCAATAAAAAATGCGGCAGATGATTTTATGCAAAAACAGGCAGAAAATATTAACAAATTTATAAATAACAGTTCGCTGGTTATTACAATGAAAACACTGGATTCTGTATTCTCATCATTAACAACAGAACAATGCGAAAGAGCAAAAGCAATATTAAAGCACTATGAATAACTGCCCGGTATTTTGCAATAAAAATAATGTAAAAAATAGCAAAAAATATTTTGTTTGGTTTTTATATGAGTAGTGGTAATATTATGAAAATATACAGCATCCCTCAGAACCAAACATTTCAGCCAAGATTCGCCCAGAACCCGTTAAAACTTGCTAAACAAGTTAATGATTTATCAGCTAAAAGTTTATTAGGCGGATTAATTGATAGCGGAACGAAAATTGCACAAGAATCAAAAGATGTCTTTGTAAAAACAGTTACAGAGGCAGAAAAAGAAGCTCTGAATATTTTGGAAAGCCACCCAAAGAAAGAAGAAATCCTAAATATTATACGCAAGAGCAGTGATGAACTCAAACAAACAAAATTAGAGTTTTTGAAACTTATAAAAAGTGTTTCAATGAAAGAAGATGAGTATGGCTATTTGTTGAGACTTTTACAGGGAAACTTTACGAAAGAACCTTTAATTGCAAAAGTTTGGGGACTTTGCATGCAAAAAGGACTTGATATCAGCACTCTGATGAGCAGCATTTATAATATTGACAAGAAATGTGCCGAAAATATATTAGAAAGAAATCTGTTAGATAAAACAACACCTCAACAGGCTTTGTTAATGAGCCGTTTTGACTCCGACAAAACAGGTCTGAGAGTCTCGGAATATGCAAACAAATACGGTGAAAACTCGGCACCACGTATAATTTCTCAATTCCAGGCTCACAATGATAAAGTAACAAATACCTCATTAGATTTGATATACAGATTTAAGAAATTAATTGAAAAGTCTAACAACATTTATGAAATGGAAGTTATTACAAAATGGAAAGGAACTCCAGTTACAACAGAAGATATCGATTCAAAAAACAAGGTGCTGGATATAATTGAAAAACGAGCTGATATAGACAGTTATTGGTATTATATTCCTGCTCTTTTACACAAAACAGACAGCGAAAACAAAACTATTATTTCAAAAATTGCACAAAGAGAAGATATCTCTCTTAAAAATGCGGATAATATAGCTTCATTAATTAATGAAAAAAATGTAGGTTTTATAAACAGTCTTTGCGCTGATAAATCAATAAAAATCGAACCAAACAGAATTCCTGAGTATATTGAGATGTTTAATTCATTGGGCAGAAATCTCTCAAACGCAAATAATTTACAGTTATCAGACAAAATAAATTTATTAAAAAATTTGCAATCCCTTCCGGCAGAAATAAAACCGCTGTTTGCAAAAAATGGCTTTGATATTGATTATTATATAAGTGCATTAAATAAAATGTTAGGCGAAAAAGTTCCAGTAATAAGAGTTCTGACAGAAGCACAAAAAAGCTTTTTATCTGCATTTTTATCAAACAATAATACTTCCGCAGAAAATATCTTTAAAACCCACGACTTTTCTCAATACGGAAAAGAAGGTATTCCGCTTAAATATTCCAGAAAAGATTTTTGTAAAAACATTGACACTTTAATCTCTGCATTGACGGAAGAAGAACAAACTATCCTTCTTCAACACTTTGGGTTAAAAAGAGGACATAAATATACAGACGGAACCGTTAATTTTGACGGAATATTAAACAACAGAAAGTTTGAGAAAAATAATACAAGGGCAGAGGTTTTAAAAGCCGCTGAAAAGATATCGGAAGAAATTGAAAATTATACAGTAAAAAATGAAACTTTATTTGAAGATGCAGGACTAAAAAAGTTATTTGACGCTGTTGTAAAAGGACTTCCCGAATTCACAGAGGTTATCGGAAAAGAACAGCACAATACTCATGAATACTCAGTTGACATACATACTCTAAAAGTATTGCAAAGTGCAATGAATAATCCGCTATATTCAACACTTTCAGACAAGGACAAAACTGTTTTAAAATTGTCTGTACTTCTTCACGACCTTGGCAAGCCGGGGGGAAGAATAGATGATACACACGCAAACACAAGCGCTTACTATGCTGACGGAATATTAGAAAAATTTAAACTATCGGCAGAAGTTAAAAACAGAATAACAGATATAATCAAAAATCATCACTGGTTTGGAAAATATAATACAGGATTATTATCTGCAGAAGATATTGCTGTTATCAGCAGACGCCCGGAAGATTTCAAAATATACCAAATTATGGCAAAAGCTGATTTTGAAAATGTCAACAAGTATTTCCACCTCGGCGCAAAATCCGGAGGTGCGCAGACTCAGGCTGAGTTTAATAAGTATATGGAAGAAAAAATGACACCGGTTAATCAGGCTTTAAACCAGTTATATACAAGACACAATCCGGTTTTTTATACAAGATTTACGGGAAATGGCAGACTGTTTCCTGTGGAAAAAGTTAAAATAGGTAATGAAGAAGTTGAACTGAGAGTTCTGGACCTAAACAAATTATCAGATGATACAAGCCTTGAACAATACGGATTTCCGCCGGGAACTACAAAAGAAAATGTAAGATTTCTGGTTCATATGACAAAACCAAACACATCTAACCTGGAATCCGTAATTTATCTTACACAGAACGGTTTACACAGCACCTGGTCAACAAGTATAATTAAACCATCAAATAATGTAACGTATGAAAATCTGGCATGCGGTTTTGCTTTTCACGCAAATCAGGCAAATTTTGCAGATGCATTTTATGAAAATATTGCAAGCGGTAACAATAAGACACTAGAAGATTTCAGAGATATTTTGTTTGGCAAAATATTGCATTACGACACAGGAAAATTAGGTGTTGAGCTTACTCAGGAAGAACGTCTGCAATTACATAAAATTATTACGGAAAAAGCTCGTCTTCAAAATATCAATGAAGATATTGTTATCGGAGATAAAACAATAAACAAAAAACAAGTTTTTGATGCTTGCGGAGGAGATTCCTGGTTATATTTAAGAAATATTATGCTGGAAAATCTTAAAAAAGAAGGTTTTGAACTTAGCGAAGGCGAATATGCGGATTTAACCAAATATCTGATGACAAAAAAATATTTAACACAAATCACAAAACCAAATCTAAAAGGAGAATTGACAGGCGAACCGGTAAAAATCGGCAAACACTGCATCCCGGCAGTAACTCTTGTTGATTGTTTAAACAGAACATTAGAAAGATTGTTTGATAGTAAAAATGTTCAAAGCGAAGTTATTACATTTGATCCGGTCCCGGCAGCACTTTTATCTATTGCAGACAGCATTGAAAAATGTCATCCAAGCTTTTTAGAGACAGCAAAAAAATATAATGATAAAATACCTGTCATCATCATGGAAAGCAGGAGA
>ONVC01000067.1 GCA_900321205.1 uncultured Acinetobacter sp.
TCTTGAAAATTGACAAAGGATGATAAGGAGACGAGAACTCCACAAGACGGAAGTCTTGTCAGAGTTCGAACAAGCCGAGCAAAGGCAAGACCGTTAGGGAAAGACGCGGCACGCGTCATCGGGAATGCTGGTTCCCGATGCAAGTGCAAGCGGTGCCGTTTAATGCGAGGCGCAGCAAGGCGAAGTGCTAATGTTTAATGCGAACGAGCAAGACAGTCTCCCCATCGGCAAATTTTGTAGGTTAACAAAGATGAAATTGAGGGTTTCCTGATGAAAGTGTTATTGTTAAACGGGAGTGCACGTAAAAACGGAACGACATTTACTGCTCTTGAAGAAATCTCACTTACTCTTCAGAGTGAGCAGATAAGTACTGAAATATTTCAGCTTGGCAATCCTGATTTGCGTGACTGCTCAGGTTGTTGTGCCTGCAGACGAATTGGTAAATGCGTTTATGATGATATAGTTAATGAATTTGTCGCGAAAGCACGTATGGCGGATGGTTTTATTTTTGGAACCCCTGTATATTATGCTCACCCGTCAGGCAGAATTCTGTCTTTTCTTGACAGAGCTTTCTTCTCCGCAGCGTCAGCTTTTGCTTATAAACCGGCTGCGGCTGTTGCTGCTGCCAGACGTTCTGGTACTACTGCGAGTTTTGATGTCTTGAATAAGTATTTTACTATATGTAATATGCCGGTTGTTTCATCTCAATACTGGAATAATATATACGGTAACGGTATGGAACAGGCACGTCAGGATTTGGAAGGCTTGCAAACAATGCGTCTTTTGGGGCACAATATGGCCTGGATGTTAAAATGTATTGAAGCAGGTAAAAACTCGGGAATTAATCATCCAACGCCGGATACAAAAATTAAGACTGATTTTATAAGGTAGACAGTAGTTGAAAAGGTAACAAATATGAGAGAAGAGCTTTTATCAATAATTGAAAAAAACAGCAGAATAGATTTGAAAGAACTTGCTGTAAGACTCGGTAAAGAAGAAATTGATGTAATTAATGAGCTTCAGAAACTTGAAGACGAAAGAATAATTTGCGGATATCATACACTTATAAATTGGGAAAAAACTTCTATTGATAAGGTTACCGCGCTCATAGAAGTAAAAGTTACACCGCAAAGAGGCAAGGGATTTGACAGGATTGCAGCAAGAATATATAACTATCCGGAAGTACGTGATGTTTATTTGATGTCCGGCGGATTTGATCTGCTTGTTATATTAGAAGAAAAATCTTTGAAAGATATTGCGATGTTTGTATCTGAAAAGCTTTCTACGCTTGATAGTATTATCAGTACAGGTACTCATTTTATTCTTAAAAAGTATAAAGATCACGGCACAATTATTGATGAGCATATAAGAGATGAAAGAGAGGTTGTTACTCCATGAGTATCCCTCTGAATGAAACCATCTTAAATATTAAACCTTCCGGAATAAGAAAATTCTTTGACCTTGTTTCAGAGATGAAAGGTGTTATTTCTCTTGGTGTTGGTGAACCTGATTTTGATACGCCCTGGCATATAAGAGATGAAGGTATTTATGCTCTTGAACAGGGTAAAACTTTCTATACTTCCAATGCCGGTTTAAAAGAACTCAGAGAAGAAATATGTAATTATTTGAACAGAACTCAGGGAATTGAATATAATCCTTTGAATGAAGTACTTGTAACGGTTGGCGGTTCTGAGGCTATTGATATTGGTTTAAGAGCAATGATAAATCCTGGTGACGAGGTTATTATTCCTCAGCCTGCGTATGTATCATATTATCCCTGTGCACTTTTAGCCGGAGCAAAACCTGTTATTATTGACTTAAAATCGGAAAATGAGTTCAGACTTAAAGCAGAGGAATTGTTAAATGCAATTACTTCAAAAACAAAAGTTTTGATTCTTCCGTTTCCAAATAATCCTACAGGTGCAATTATGGAAAGAAAGGATTTGGAGCAGATTGCAAAAGTCTGTGTTGAAAAAGATATTTACGTAATGTCTGATGAAATATATTCTGCGCTGACTTATAAGGGAAAACACGTTTCTATAGCTTCAATAGAGGGTATGAAAGAACGAACAATTCTTATAAATGGTTTTTCAAAAGCTTATGCTATGACAGGCTGGAGATTAGGTTATGCATGCGGACCTGCTGAGATTATTAAGCAAATGACAAAAATACACCAGTTCGCAATTATGTGTGCTCCAACAACCAGTCAGTATGCAGCTGTTGAAGCACTTAAAAACGGTGACGATGATGTAAGGTTGATGCGCGGAGCTTATAATCAGCGCAGAAGATTTTTGATGAATGCTTTTAAGGAAATGAATTTACCCTGTTTTGAACCGTATGGGGCTTTTTATGTATTTCCTTGTATAAAAGAGTTTGGAATGACATCTGAAGAGTTTGCAACAAAGTTCTTAGAAGAAGAACGTGTTGCGGCAGTTCCCGGTAGTGCTTTTGGTGATACCGGCGAAGGATTTTTAAGAATATCTTATGCTTACTCTATTGAAAACCTAAAAGAAGCAATGATAAGACTTTACAGGTTTGTGAATAAATTGAGAAATAAATAAAAATGACGGATAAAATCCGTCATTTTTTATAATGCTTTTATATTTATTTTTCTATCCTCTTTCGCAGATGGTTTGAGCAACGTAAACCCCCGATGCTGAAGCCTGAATTAAGCCTCTTGTAACGCCTGCACCGTCGCCGATTGTGAATAAATTTTTAACCCCTTCTGTTTCAAGCTCGTTTGTTAGTTTTACACGAGCGGAGTAGAACTTAACTTCAATACCATAGAGTAGTGTATATCTTGAAGCAGTTCCCGGAGCAATTTTATCAAGTGCAAAAAGCATTTCAATAATACTTTTCATCTGACGGTAAGGTATAACAAGACTCAAATCCCCCGGAGTTGCACACGTAAGTGTCGGAGTAATAATGCTTGATTTGATTCTGTCAGGAGTTGAACGACGTCCTTCCAGCAAATCGCCGAATCTCTGAACAAGGATTCCGCCTGCAAGCATATTTGCAAGGCTTGCGATATGCTGACCGTAAGCAATAGGTTCTTTAAACGGTTCAGTGAATTTTTTGCTGACTAAAAGAGCAAAGTTTGTATTATTGGTTTTTATGTTTGCGTAACTGTGACCGTTAACAGTTGCAATTCCGTTATAATTTTCCTGAACAACTTCGCCGTTCGGGTTCATACAGAAGGTACGAACTTCGTCACCAAAAGTTGGTGAATGGTAAACAAGTTTAGATTCGTATAATTTATCTGTTAACGGTGCAAATACCGGTGCAGGAAGTTCAACACGTACACCTACGTCAACTGCGTTATTAACCATACCGATTTTATTTTTTGCAAACTCATGCGTAAGCCAGTCAGCGCCTTCTCTTCCGGGTGCAATAATTGTGTATTCCGCTTTAATTGTATCACCGTTATCCAGGACAATACCTTTAACCTGTTCGCATTCAACAATAAGGCTTTCAGCTCGAACATTGTTTAAAATAGTAATTTTTTTATCAAGAAAATCCTGCATGTGCTTTAATACATCAAGACTTCTTTCTGTTCCGAGGTGACGTACGGGAGAATGAACGAGTTTAAGTTCTGCAAGTACTGCCTGACGTTCAATTTCTCTGAAAGTTTCCATATCCGTACCAAACACTTCGTCTGTTGCGCCGTGCTCAAGGTACATATTATCTGCGTATTTAATTAGTTCTTCAACTTTTTCTCTCGGCATATAATCAACAAGGTGACCGCCTACATCGGGAGTAAGAGTAAGCTTTCCGTCCGAAAAAGCACCTGCACCGCCCCAGCCGCAAAGTAATCCGCATCTTTTGCAATTAACGCATTTTGGAGAACCTTCTCTAATCGGACATTTTCTTTTTTCAATTTTTTGTCCTTTTTCTATTAAAATAACTTTCCAGTCAGGTTTTAATTTTACAATTTCCAAAGCTGTAAATATCCCAGCCGGTCCTGCGCCAATAATTGCAACATTATACATTTTTCATACTCCTTAAATACGCGTACATTTTTAGCTTACTTGAAATATGAATGAATTACAACCTTGTATATATTATGCCAAAATAAAAAGTTGCTGAGAAATTTCAGCAACATTAAATAAACACGAGGATATTAAGAGAGAGTATAAAAAGTCTGTTTTACAAAGGTTTATAACTTATTTGTATTCACCTTTTATTTATATTTTGTATCTTCCATCTTTTGGATTTCGTTTACCCCTGTCTTACATATATATAAAGTTTTTTTCTTTTAAGAAATTGCCTTTTTGGGATAAATTTTTTCACAATTGTTACAGTACTTAAAACAGTATATATAACAGTATTTAAGAGTATATAATTTATAAATTTGGCTTAAATATTTTAACCTGCTATCAAACTTGGAGCATCTGTGTCGTTAAAAGTTTGTAAAGACGGTTTTATTTGAATAGCGGAGGCGTAATCTTTTCTGAATCCTTCCGTGTCACCAAGTTCTTTCTTTATAGCAGCACGGTAGAAGTATGCATCTGCATATTTGGAGTTATTTGAGATAGCTTTATCGAGGTCTGCGATTGCTCCCGTAAGGTCGTGCAGAATACATTTTTGTAAACCTCTTATATAGTAACTTTCTGCCAGTTTTACGTTATTTGTTGCATTTTTTGTAACAGCAGTTGTTCTGATGTCAGGATTTTCTGCAACAACCACTTTACCGACTCCTGCGTTAAGCGTTTTAGCAGGCTTTTCCTGTTTTGCGATTGTTTTTGTTTGCTGTACGGGCGCTTCTTTAACTTTTGGTTTATTATTAATATCGGCAACAGTTTTTTCAGGACTGTACATTGCAATTTTTTCCTGACTTATTGTTTCTTCCGGCTTTATATTTATATCCCTTGCGTGTGTATTGCTGGCAGCAGGTATTGCTGCTATGTATTGCTGATTCGATAACAACGGTTTAACATTTTTTATAAACGCCTGATTTTCAGCCAGTTCTATTGCCTGATTTAAGTCCATAGCTGCACCTTCGTTATCAAAATACAGTTTTTTGAGTCGTCCTCTGTTAGCATAAGCAATGCTGTCATTTGGGTTTATGGCAATTGCCTGAGAGTAGTCGCTAAGAGCTCCAACGTTAAAATTCATTCTTTTTTTTACAACACCTCTGTTGTTATATGCGTCAGAATCTTTTGGATTAAGTGCGATAGCTTTGTCATAATCTTCCAGTGCACCGTTGTTATCATCAAGCATATATCTCAGATTTGCTCTGTTATAATACGCATCCGAATACTTTGGTGCCAGACTTATAGCTTTATTGTAATCGTCTATTGCTCCGCTTATGTCGTTAATAGATATTTTTAATGCTCCGCGATTATTGTATGCATAGGCAAAATCCGGTTTAAGTGAGATTGCTTTGTTATAATCAGCCATTGCATTTTCGTAATCCCTGATAAAATGTTCTGCAAATCCTCTGTTTAAATACAACTTTGGATTATTTGGGTTAAGTCTTATACCTTCGTCAAGAACGGATATTGCACCTTTAATATCATTCTGACTGAATCTGTCAGACGCTTTGTTTATATAAGCATCTGATTCACTCGTTAAAGCTGCTTCTGTGTTTGTACACATTATTGCAAATATAATTAATGCGGCAAAGACCGCAAATATGTTTTTTAATCTCACGATACGTACTCCTCTGATTGAGCTGGATTTAACAAAATCGTATCATGGCGGCTTATTAATTACAAGTTCAAAATATACATTAATGTTTAAAATTTATATATTTAATGTAAAGATTTGTAACAAAATTGCTCTAAACATTAAAGTTTTCAAAATTTGTGCCGATATATATATCAATAAAAACTTAATAAAAGGAAAAAGGAGAACTAATTATGGGTATGTCAGCATCTCAGGCAAGATTAATTGCCTTAACCGCAAGAATGAGCGATACAGAATACGAAGCTCAGCAAATTAACCAGCAGAGACTAACTTTATCAAACCAGATGAATGCGGTTTATGAAGCAATGTGTAATATGGAGGTTCCTACACCACCATCTAAATTAGATCCTCAATTCTATAAGACCGTATTTAAAGGAAAACAGGGTGGTACTGATGTCAGTGCACAAATAAATGACGATGGCTCTATTTCTGCATTCCAGACAGTTAAAAATGGTGATGTCGTTATAAACGCAGGTGCAAAAGCAGTTGGCTCTGCATTAGACCCTAACCAGTTTGTAAATACTTCTACTGCATATCATGCAGAAGACTTTACAAAATATAATGCAACTGATTACAAAGAATATGTCACAGCTCAGGATAATATTACAGAAAAATGGGCTGACTGGGACGAAGATGATACCAGATACGTAGTTGGTACATATTATGAAAAAGTTAAAAAGACTGATGCAGATGGTACTACAAAAGAAGAACGTGTAGAGAAAAAAGTTTCTTCACCGATTAAAGAAACACAGTTACCGGAAGGTTCGCAGTATGATTTGAGCGGTATTGTCACTCACCACTGTGAAGGTTCAAGAGGCGTATCTGAATTCAGAGAAGGCAAAAATTACAAGTCAAGAATCGGTGGTGAAGATATAAGCGGTACAGAAGCGATTTCTCACAATAATAAAGTCATTGAACTTTCACATAAACAATTTGTAAAACAAAATTCAGACGGTACATTTGACTTATTTGTAGGAACACCGGTTGCCGGTATGTCATTATTTGAATGTACTGATGTTGATAAGTTCTCTACTGCTCGTGAAGCTCAAAAACGAGGTGATACAAACTCATTAACAGTCGGCGGTAACTCGACGATGAGTATGTCTGCTGCTGAACAGACTTTTGGAAACGATACGGCATTTATTAATGCTAAGAATGGTTTACAGCATACATTCCCTGATAACTGGGATTCTGATTTTACAGTAATTGTTTCAAACGATGGCGGTAAAACAACATTTAGTTTCTGCAAAACAGATGATTTATCAGCAGACGGAAGCGGTCGAGGTGACGGACTTACAAATGTTTACGAATACGGTAAAGGTGACTACGAAGAAAAAATCGGTAATCTTGACCCAAGCCAGGTAACCTATGATGCAACAGGTAATATTACAGCAGCAAATATCGGTGGCGGTAATGTTTCATTAGTTGCAGAAAAGATAATTGATGAAGAAGCTTATGATGAAGCTGTCGCTAAATATAATAATGAAAAAGCTGTTTATGACCAGGAACAAAATAATCTGAACAAACAAACATCAATTTATCAAAGACAAGATAAAATGTTAGAAATGAAACTGACACGTCTGGACAATGAAAGAAATGCTCTGAATACAGAACTTGAAGCAGTTAAGAAAGTTATTCAGGATTCTATCGACAGAGGTTACAAAACATTCTCAGGCTAGAAAACAATAAAATACCCTAATTAGGTATAAGTAATATAATTCCTCTTCCTCCTTTTTTAAATTTACCATTAATAGGTAACAATAGAGAACTCCTTAAAACGGAGTTCTCTCTTTATGTTCATTTTATTCAGCAAATAGCTTGTATAATATTACACCGACAGAAATGCTTAAATTTAGAGATTCAACTTTATCCGTCATTTCTATTGTAATACCCCTTCCTTTTGATTTTGCAAAATCTTTAAGCTCCTCGCTAAGTCCGTTTGATTCAGTTCCGAACATTATGAGAAGTTTTTCGTCGGAGGAAAAGTCTTTTAAGAAGATTGTCTCATTATTTTTTGGCAAAGTGGAAACAGGAATAAACCCTTTGCATAAAGTTTTCAGTTCTCCAAAATCCTTTATGCTGAATACGGGAATTTTCCACAAATTTCCGACTGTTGCTCTTACGCATTTAGGATTATACAAGTCAACCGTATCTCCGTATAAAATAATTGCGTCAACTCCGAATGCGCAGCTTGTACGTATAATCGTTCCGAGGTTTCCGGCATCCTTGATATCTTCAAGAAGTACTATACGTCTGAATGAGCTTTTCCATTCAGCTTTTCTTATGTGTGCAGATGCAACGCATTTTGGTGCGGTTGACGTTGTTGAAATTTTGGATAAAACGGCTTCTGTAGTTTCTGTAACGTTGTTATTTTTAAAATGTTCATAACCTTCCAAAACGAACAGGTGCTCTATTTTTATTCCGGACTTGATTGCTTCTTCTATGCATTTTTTACCTTCGAGCAAAAACATCCCGCTTTCATCACGGTATTTTTTCTGCTGAAGTTTTACAGTTTCTTTTACAATTTCATTATTTACACTTGTTATCTTTAATGTCATAGGCACCCATTTCTTACTTAAATATTAACATACAAATTGTGTTAATTTTTGTAACAATTTTCTGAATTTATTAAAGTATTAGCTTAAAAGTGCCGATATATTTATTAAATCGGAGTAACTCTAAAAGTGGATTTTTCTGAAAAAGGGATAGTCTAAAAAGGAGAACATTATGTCAATCGAATCAGTGGATTTGGAAAGAGCCTTAGAATCGGCAACATACGCACAACAGATGCTTCGTTCGGGAAAAGTATCAACTGAACAGAAGGGACAGCTTGTCGCAAAATGGGGAGCAGAAAATGTAAATAAGTGGTTATCGGTTGATACCACAGAATATCAGATTGATGATTCAGATTATAATACCTCAAAGGAGGCAGGAAAAGAAACTGCAATAGCATCTACGGGTTATGACGGACATAAATCATATGGTTCGGTTGTTAATACTGCAATTTCTACAGGAGGTGCCGTAGCTGCGAGAGCAATTGCTCCTTCGGCTTTTGGCCAACTCAGTGCAATTGCTTGTGCAATTATATCATCTGTTATCGCAGCAAAATATTATATTGAAAAACCAAATAAAGAACAACATTCGGCAGCCGAACATCTTATGGAACAAGAATTTCCGGAAGCTCAGGGTTCATTAAGCGAAACACAGGGGCTTATGGAAGATTCATCAGAACAAGTTGCGGAACTTACAGAAGAAGCTGAAGATACAAATGAAGAAGCAAACGACAAGATAGAAGAAGATAAAACATTGTTTGATTTTTATCGACAGCAATACGAAGCTCTTAAAGCAAAAAAAGAATCAGGCGAATCATTAACACTTGATGAGCAGGCATTAATGAAACAGCTTGCACCGTTGATGGAAGACTTAAATGAAGACATAACAACGATAAGTGAAGATACTTCAGATGATGTTAATGAGTTGAATGATAATATTGCGGAGTATCAGGATACATTTGATGAATCGGCAGAGACGATAGCAGAAGTTGAAGGATTAACTGACTATGCGGAAGGTTTTGATGAAAATGCCCGGACAATGATGTACGTTGAGGGTGCCGGTCAGTGTATTAATTCGGTTTCTGCCGGAATTGCAGCTGCACGGTTATACGCAGAAGCTTCTGCAACCTTTGGTGCCACAACCGCTTTTGCGGTATTGGCAACAGCAGCATCAGTTGCAAGCGGAATTGCCTCTGGCCAACAATTCAGCTGGGCGAGTGATATGTCAAAAGAAATAGATATGCGCCGTGAAACTCAGGATAAAGGTACTCAGACAAGTGACATTTATGATGAAGAGCTTGAAAACTATGCTGCTAATATGGAGATTGTAGATGATTTGGAACTTGAAATTCCTGAGGATATTGAGGTTCCGTCTGATGATGCAGGAGAAGGCGAAGCATCAATGATGTCTATTGCAGCTGACGCAGGTGAAACTGATGAACAGGGTTTATTAAACCCGATGGGAACACCGATTGAGGAAGATAAGTCACAATCAACAACGGACAAAAATCATAACTCCAAAAATGCAGATGAAGATGACAAAAATGATAATGATAAGAAAAAAGTAAAATAATAAAATTTATGAAGTCTAATAATACAAACGAGCGGTCAGAAAATCTGATTGCTCGTTTTGTTAATTTTTGTAACAATTTTTGGAATTTATTAAAGTTTCAGCTTAAAAATGCCGATATATCTATCAAATAAAGAGTAACT
>ONVC01000068.1 GCA_900321205.1 uncultured Acinetobacter sp.
TATGAATATATTAGATGAATTTGATACAATAACCGCAATTGCTACTCCTATCGGAACAGGAGGAGTCGGAGTGATACGTATTTCCGGAGATAAGGCATTTGATATTGTAACCAAAATATTTACAAAACCTGATTTTGAACCGAGAAAATTTAACCACGGCTGGATAATAGACCCCAGCTCCGAACCAAAGGTTTCAATTCATTCTCAAGAAGCGGGTAGTTATAATAAAAATCAGAAACAATATTTACCCCTGGACGAAGTAAT
Organism: uncultured Acinetobacter sp.; assembly: GCA_900321205.1. Lineage (GTDB taxonomy): Bacteria > Cyanobacteriota > Vampirovibrionia > Gastranaerophilales > Gastranaerophilaceae > CAG-196. Next base: position 265 of record ONVC01000068.1, read on the forward strand.
TGTGCTTCCTTTCTTTGCCCCAAATAGTTACACCGGTGAAGATGTTATTGAAATCCAGTGTCATGGCGGAGTTAATGTAGTAAAAAACATTCTGAATCTTGTGCTTAAAAACGGTGCAAGAATGGCAGAAAAAGGTGAGTTTACCAAACGTGCTTTCTTGAATAAAAGAATGGATTTATCCCAGGCAGAGGCAGTTGCTGATATTATTCACTCAAAAACGTCTGATTTTGCAAAAGCTTCCGTAAAGAATCTGTCGGGTGTTTTAAAAGAAGGGGTAACCGATATAAGAAATCAGATATTTGAAGTTCTTTCAAAAATTACGGCAGGAATTGATTTTCCTGAAGATGTTAAAGAACCGGAATACGACTATCTGATATCGTCTTTTGAAAATATAATCTCAGCAATAGATTCTGTTCTTTCGGGTGCGGAAACCTCAAATATTTTCCGTCAGGGTGCGTCTGTTGCAATAATCGGGAAACCGAACGTTGGAAAATCATCTTTGTTTAACGCTCTTTTAAACCTTGAAAGAGCTATTGTAACTGAAATTGCAGGTACAACCCGCGATGTTATTAGAGAAACACTTGATCTGGGAATCCCTGTCACGCTTGTTGATACAGCGGGAATCCACGATGACAGTGAGAATAAAGTTGAACAGATAGGTATAGAATATTCGAAACAATCGCTTGATGAAGCGGATTTAATTTTGTTTGTGTATGACGCTTCTCAGGGGATAACGGAAGAAGACAAAGAAGTTTTGGAACTTTTGAAGGATAAAAAGTATATTTTGATTGCGAATAAATCTGATATAGCAGAAAAAAAATCCGATAACGATTCTGCTTACATATCTGCTCTCACAGGCGAAGGGGTAAATGAGCTTAAACAGGAACTTACAAAAAAAGTCTGTGACATCAACCCCGAAAACCTTGATTTTGTAACAAATACCCGTCAGCAGGAGTGCCTCAGAAAAGCAAAAGCTTCAATCGAGCAGGCTCTTCTTGCTTCGCAATTAAGAGAACTTCAGGATTTAATTTCTATTGATGTAAAAGCTGCAATTCTTGCGCTTGATGAACTTACAGGCGAACTGATTACAGATGATATTTTAAACAATATCTTTGATCATTTCTGTATCGGTAAATAATCTTAACAGGTTTTGCCCCTTTTTGTTTAAAATTAGCATGTTCATGTTATAATCTATTTTGAATAGAATTAAAAAAATAATGGAAGCGCCCGATTTTCGAGTAATCGGGAGAAAGAAGGAAAAATGACAGTACCGGAAACAAAAAGTTTTCAGTTAGAGATTGGCGGAAAGACCGTCACCGTTGAAACAGGTAAGTATGCACAGTCAACTAATGGTAGTGTAACAGTAAGATGCGGAGACACAATGTTGTTCGTTCACTGCTGTGTTAGTAAAGAACCGAGAGTCGGTATCGACTTCTTCCCTTTACTTATTGATTATGAAGAAAGAATGTCTGCAATAGGACGTATTCCCGGTGGTTACAACCGTTCGGAAGGTAAAGCAAGTGACAAAGCTATTCTTATTTCACGTTTGATTGACAGACCTATCAGACCTCTGTTCCCGAAGGGATACAGAAACGATATTCAAATCGTAGCTCAGTTATTCAGCTATGACCAGGAAAACCAGCCTGACACATTAGCTATGTTAGGTGCTTCTTGTGCTTTAATGTTATCAGGCGCACCGTTTGAAGGACCTATCGGTGCAGTCAGAGTTTCAAAAGATGCTGACGGCAATCTTATTGCTAACCCGACTCACAAACAAGCTGATGATTCAGACTTAGATATCGTAGTGGCAGGTACACATGATTCCGTTATCATGGTTGAAGCTGGCTGCAAATTTGTTACAGAAGACGATATTATGAACGCTGTTGAGTTCGCTCAGGTTGAAATCAGAAAACAATGTGAAGCTCAGTTAGAGTTTGCAAAGGCTTGCGGTGTTGTTAAGGAAGAATTTGTTAATCCTTATGATACATCTGAACTTGCAAAAATTATTGAAGAAACTGCTCACGATATGATTTTTGATGCATATCATCATTTTGACAGAGAGTACAGACAAAACAAACTTGAAGAAGCTAAAAAGCTTGTAAAAGAAAAAGTTGAAGCTCTTCCTGATGACCACTACATCAAACAAATTATTGAAGAAACAGGAATTGACTTCGTTGCTGAAGAGTTTAAGAATGCAGAAAAACACATTATGCGTGCAATGATTCTTGACGAAGGCGTTAGAGCTGACGGAAGAAAACCAACCGAAGTACGTCCTATATGGTGTGAAGTTGGTGTTATTCCTCGTGCTCACGGTTCTGCTGTATTTACAAGAGGTCAGACTCAGATTTTATCAGTTGCAACTCTTGCAGGCCCGGGTATGAAACAGGAGCTTGACGGCGTTGACCCTGAAACAGAAAAAACATATATGCACAAATACATCTTCCCGGGATTCTCTGTTGGCGAAGTTAAACCTCTAAGAGGTCCGGGCAGAAGAGAAGTAGGTCACGGAAACCTGGCTGAAAGAGCTAATGTTCCTGCATTACCTTCTCAGGAAGAGTTTGGCTATACAATCCGTGTAACATCAGATGTACTAGAATCAAACGGTTCAACATCAATGGGTTCAACTTGCGGTTCTTCTATGGCATTAATGAACGCAGGTGTTCCTGTTAAATGTATGATAGGCGGTGTTGCAATGGGTATGATTACAGAACCCGGCAGAGAGCCTGTTGTATTAACAGATATTCAGGGAATTGAAGACTTCCTGGGCGATATGGACTTCAAAGTTACAGGTAATGATGACGGTATCACCGCTCTTCAAATGGATATGAAAGCTAAAGGTATTGCAAACGATACACTTAGACGTGCATTAGCTCAAGCTAAAGAAGGCAGACTTCATATCTTAGGCGAAATGAGAAAAGTTATCACTAAGCCTGCTGATCACTTATCACCGTTTGCACCTGCAATTACTACAATGAATATTCCTGTTGAAGATATAGGAACAGTAATCGGACCCGGCGGAAAACAAATCAGAGCAATCATTGATGCATCAGGCGCTGAAATCGATATTCAGGATAACGGTGTAGTTACTATTACTTCTAACGACCAGGAAGGTGCTGCAATCGCTAAGAAAATGATTAACGATTTAACCTTCAAACCCGAAGTCGGTATGGTTATAAAAGGTAAGGTTGTAAGAATTATTCCTATCGGTGCATTCGTTGAGCTCGGCGGCGGAAAAGACGGTATGGTTCACATATCTCAAATCTGTCAGGAAAGAATCGAAACAATCGAACCTCACGTTAATATCGGCGATGAAGTAATTGTTAAGGTTATCAAAATCGATGATAAAGGCAGAATAAACCTTACAATCAAAGGTGTAACCGAAGAAGACAAGGGTAAATGTATTAACTAGGGGTAAATAAAATACTCTTGTTTTAATAAAAGATAAGCGTCGGGTTTGCTTTTAAGTAAACCCGACGTTTGTTGTATATATGCCACAAGCAATTTTTCAGCATAAAAATACTTTATATAGATAAGTAAGATTATGGGATTTCTATGCGTTTAGACGGAATAAAAATAACTGAAAATTTGTATAAATACAGTAAACGCCTTGTTGAGACAAGACCATATTCACCAAAGGGTGAACTAAGGTATGTTTCTGAATCTCAGTTTCTTAGTCCCGGATTAATAAAATCCATGTCAAAAGAGGATGCAAAGGATTTTATATACAATAACAGCATAAAAACTTTTTCCATGTTTAATCAAAAAGTAAAAATGAAAATTAACGGACAAAATGTTGTCGGAGAATGGCTCGAAGGCGGTGGAAGCAAATGTGCATACAGAGTTAAACTTAACGGGGAAGAAGTATGTGTTCTGTTACCTCATAACAATTGGAGCGAGGTTATGAATGAACCTCAAAACACTCTTGCACTCAAAAAATTAGGGTTGGTTACAAATGATTATTGCAAAATAATCCCTGTTGAAGCTGACGGTCAAATGATTCCTGCTCTTATTTCAAAACCTTATGACAGGCATTCTTTTAAAATTTTTGATAAGAAAAATCCGAATGATGATTTGAGTAAATATTTTGATTTAACAAAAGTTACAGAAGATAATATTGAAGCGATTTTTAGTCCTTTGGTAAAAGATGTAAAAACTCTTATTGATAACAGAGTCAGAATATTGCCGGATTCTTTTAATTTAGCCCTGAAAGACGGACAACTCAGACTTTATCTTAACGACCTTCCGTATAACAGACTTTTTGCAGGTGCTGATATATCTGATAAAAAAATTCCGTATCTGAATCAGTCGTTATCAGCTTTTGTTTCTGCAATTAATGATTTTAAGATTAAAGATTATCCTTTTGTTTATTCTCTTTCAACATCAAGAGGAAAAAATGATTTATTGCCAAAACTTGAAGAAATTTACCGTAAAATTTCATAATATTTATTAACTTTGGTATAATGTATTTATGAAATATGCGATGGTGCTTGTAAACATTAAGGGATTGGGAGTAAAGACTTTCAGTTATCTGATACCTGAAGAGATGAAGGATATTATCCAAATCGGTCAGGCTGTTTTGGTGCCGTTTGGCAGACAGGGACTTATTAATGCATTTGTTGTCGGATTTTCTGATTATATTCCGGGGGATTTCAGAGTTAAAAAAATAAACAAAATTTTGGATGAAACACCGCTTTTTTCTTTAAAATATTTAAAACTTCTTGAATGGGTTGCAAATTATTATTGCACAGATTTTGTAACGGTATTGAACACTGCTCTTCCAATGAGGCTAATAGAAAAAAACGCCAAAATCGAGCTTGCTGTTTCGCTTATAAAAGAAGACGGAGACGGTTTAACTAAACGTCAAAAAGAAATTTTAGCTCTTTTAAAAGAAAGAGGCAAATGTTCTTTAATCGAGTTTGAAGAGATTGCAAAAACAACCCGTGTAACTATGAAAAAACTTGCAGAGTCAGGGTTTGTAAAAATAGAGGAAGAATATATTTACAGAAATCCTCTTTCTATTTTTAAAGATGTGAAAAAAGAACCTTTGTTTGAGCTTCAGGGCGAACAGATAACTGCTTATGAAGGCATTAAGGCAAAATTAAAATCGCCTAATCCTATTCTTTTGCATGGTGTTACGGCTTCAGGTAAGACAGAAGTTTATTTTAAACTTATACAGGATGTTCTTGATGAAGGAAAAAATGTTCTCTTTTTAGCTCCTGAGATTGCGCTCGCTTCACAGTTAACAAAAAGACTTGCACGCAAGTTTGGCATAAAGGATGTTGCAATCTGGCACAGTTCAATCGGTGAAGGTGAAAAATATGATGTCTGGCAAAGGCTGTATAAAAATGAAATAAGAATACTTGCAGGTGCTCGCTCTGCTGTCTTTGCGCCGCTTTCAAATATTGGTTTGATTATTATTGATGAGGAGCACGAAGGAGCATATAAACAGACTAATCCTGCACCAAGGTATGATGCAAGAGTTGTTGCAAGAAGACTTGCTCAATTCTACCAGGCACCGTTGATTTTGGGTTCTGCAACTCCTGATGTTTCAACTTATTACTATGCAACAAATAACAATAACCTCTTTGAGATGAAACACAGATACAACAACTCACCGCTTGCACGTCCTCAGGTTATAAATATGCAGGAATACGGCAAAGCCGCATACAGAGGAATAATATCAAAACCGCTTCAGACAGAGATTACTGAGACTCTTGAAAGAGGTCAGCAGGTAATTTTGCTTATGAACAGAAGGGGGTATTCAACTTATACGCAGTGTAAAGCCTGCGGAACGGTTATAGAGTGTCCTGATTGTTCTATTCCAATGATTTGGCACGCAAGCATCAAACAATTAAAATGCCATTACTGCGGAAAAGAAATGACCTTCCCTGATTATTGTCCTCAATGCGGAAGTGATGCGCTTTCAACTTCGGGGGTCGGTACACAAAAAATTGAGGTTCTGATTAAAGAACTTTATCCCGATGCGAGAGTTGAAAGAATAGATAGTGATATTTTAACGAAAAAGAACGCACATATTGAGCTTTTGGGTAAATTTCAGAAGGGTGAAATTGACATTTTAGTTGGAACTCAGATGATAGCAAAAGGTTTGGATAACCCGAATGTTACGCTTGTAGGGGTTTTGAGTGCAGATTCAGGTTTCAGTGTTCCTGACTACAGAGCATCGGAAAGAGGTTTTCAGCTTCTTACTCAGGTTGCGGGAAGAGCCGGCAGGGGTGAGTTTAAGGGAAAAGTTTTATTTCAGACTTATAACCCGGAATACTATGCGTTCCAGACTGCAAAATCTCAGAACTATGAAAAATTCTTTGAAACGGAGATAAAATCCCGTCAGGAGTTTGATTATCCTCCGTTCAGCCAGATAGTAAGACTTATTATCTCTTCTGAAAACCAATTCAGGGCGGAAAAATCTTCTATGGAAATTGGTATGAGATTGAATACAATGACTGAAAAATTCGGGTTCAGTGAATATGTGGAAGTTCTGGGTCCGACACCTTGCGTTATAGAGAAAATCAACGGATTTTACAGATTCCAAATCATAATAAAGAATAAACTTTCACAAAAAGGACACGATTTTATTTCTAAGTTTTTAAGCAAGATAGCTATGCCGAAAGATATAAGACTTGCTATTGATGTTGACCCGTTGGATATTTTGTAAATCAAAAGGAACGGTTTTAATACAGGTTGTGTGCTATTCCGCATAAGACCTGTATCATCTCATACACCTGCTTCCGGATTTGAAAAAGCTCGAAAAATTGTCATTTTTCGACTTTTTACGCAGCCTCAACATGTAAATAATTGTAAAAAAAACACAATATCCTCGCAAAAAAATCTTTTCATTAGTTTTGATTTGTGTATAATAAGTACAAGGAAAGAATAGTTTATTATGTTAAATATATCCAACATCAAATCAAAAAGTCCGTTAAAATCACATACATCAGTTACAAATCCAACCACTATAAGTGACAGTATTGAGCGCTATCTGTCAAATATTTTTGAAAACGAAATGGCTCAGCCGGGTTCTATCCTTGTGAGTTATAATCCGTTTGTAATCAAAAAAATTGCGGGTTATCTTTCAGGTAAAATAAAAATGCCTGCCTCAATAGGTATTGCAGGAGAAACCGCAAGCGGAAAATCAACAATTACAATGGATTTGATTGATACGATTGAATCTTTCGCAACAGAGTTTAATATAGAAGATGCAATAACAAGAGTTAATACTGACGACTATTATTATGACCGTTCTGAGATGGTAAAAGCCGCAGGAAGTTTTGCAGAGTTTGCAAAGAACTATGACCTTGATGTTCCTCAGGCATTAGAACTTGAACTTATGCATAAACACATCAAAGAACTTCTTTCAGGGAAGACAACTTATCTTCCTAAATATGACATGAGCGGTACTGCTATTCGTCATGACAATTATACACTTGCTAAACCTTCCAAAGTTATTATTTCGGAAGGTTTATTTACGCTTACCGAAAAAGTCAGAGATGCATTTGATTTTAAAATTTACGTTGATATTGCAGAGGATATAAAAAAGGAAAGATTTTTTGTCCGAGCTAACGAGCGTGGCTTAGGAGATTCTGCAGAGCATATTTACGAAAATGCAAATGAAAAAGCAGAAGTTTATATAAGACCTTGTCAGGCAAAGGCTGATATCGTTTTATCAGGTTCAGCAGACAGAATAAAATATAAAAACTTCTTAAATAAAATTATCGGTATAATTCAGGAACTTTATTTGTAAGGTGATTTTATGAACGTAGGAAAAGTTGTTGTAAATACTGCACACAGAAAATGGTGTCAGGATTTTATTAATGAACAAAATAAAACTACACGTCTTATAAGACAGTTTATAAAACGCAATTCAGCTTATAACCCCTTTGGAAATTATAAAGAGGTTGATAAAATCCTTAACCGTTACGAAAAAAGCTTCTGGGGTTAGTGGCAGGGATAAATCAAAAAGGATTATAGAAGCCCTTTAAAAATATTTTTCAGCAAAGTATAATGTTTTTGAAAGATTGACAAGTTAATAACAAAAATCGGGACGTGGCAAGGACTCCCCGAGCAAGGTGACTAAATGTCACGTTGCGAGAAGGAGGAACTTGGTAGCGTAAGCTAGCAAGCTGCTACGTTAATTGAAAATTTAATAACAAAAAATCGGGACGTGGCGCAGCTTGGTAGCGTACTACCTTGGGGTGGTAGGGGTCGCAGGTTCAAATCCTGTCGTTCCGATTTTTTAATAAATTTGCAGGCAGGAGAACAGGATTTGAACCTCTGTATCTTTATCTTCGAGCTATTTTTGCTCTCGCAAAAATTACGCTCAAAGATCCTGTCGTTCCGATTTTTTAATAAATTTAAATATAAAGAAAATTCTGTATTTTAAAAAATTAGTGTTATATAGGAGAGAAAAGATGCCTTATATTGAAGCAAAATTGAGTGTTTTGTATCATGGATTTTGACATAATATATACCGAGTTTGACATATTTAGTCGGAAGTTAGGTCAAAAAACAATTATATTTGCCCCTCGGAAGTTTGTTGTAAAATTTGAATATGGAAAAATCATATTATAAGTCTCCTATTGGAATATTAGAAATAATCTGTGAAAACAGCAAACTTGTTTCACTAAAATTAGTCGATTATTGCGAAAAATCAAATATTGAAGCTGATTTTATAAAAGATATAAAAAAACAATTAGATGAATATTTTTCCGGAAAAAGAAAGGTTTTTGATATAAAAATTAATCCTACCTGAACTGATTTTCAACAATTGGTATGGAAAGAACTTCAAAAAATTCCTTATGGTAAAACAAAAAGTTATTCTGAAATTGCTGCGGTTGCAGGAAATAAAAATGCACAAAGAGCAGTTGGCAATGCCTGCAATAAAAATCCGATAATGATTATTATACCTTGTCATAGAGCTGTTTCAAAAAACAATAATTTAGGCGGATATGCTTATGGCAGCGAAATAAAACAAAAATTGCTTAATATAGAAAATGGTGTTAAATAGTGTTTAAATATTCAATTACTTCATCCACATGACCTTTAACTTTTACTTTACGCCATTCTTTTTCAATTTTGCCATTTTTATCAATTATAAATGTTGAACGTTCAATTCCCATATATTTTCTTCCATACATTGATTTTTCTTTCCAAACCTCAAAATCTTCGGCAAGTTTGTGTTCTGGGTCAGATAGCAGAATAAAATTCAAACTTTGTTTTTCTTTAAAAGATTTATGACTTTTTATACTGTCAGGACTTACACCAATTACTGTTGCGTGTCTTGTTAAACGATTAATATTATCCCTAAAATCGCAAGCTTCTTGAGTACAGCCGGATGTATTATCTTTTGGGTAAAAATATAAAATTACTCTTTGTCCTTTAAAATCATCTAAAGAAAATCCTTTTTCATTACACTCAGCATCAAGTCCCTGTAATTTAATATTATTCATAAAAATATCCTCCGTTCATAAGATAACATAAATATTTCAAAAATGTCAGTTAGCGAATGTATTTTCTGATTAAGTATCTTAAAATCTTTAAATGCCAAGAATTATAAAAAATACTCTTTTAAATTATATTCCGACTAATCTTCTAACAGAGAAAGCTATTAATCCTGCAAGGATTTTTGAGCTTAAAAAAATGGTGAAATTATTTATCTCTGTGAAAGAGAAATCAGAGCCAAAGACAATTTTGCCCTTCAATTTGCTCTTCAAAAAAACAAAGAATTAAATTTACCCTTAAAAATAATTCATCCAAAAATAAATTACGAATACCAACCAAAACAAGAATTTACAGACAACCAAATTGCTCAAGCAGAAAAGCAATTTAAAAATATAGGTGTAGATTTTGAAGTTATTAAAAAGACTCCGTCTGAAATTGTTAAAAACTTAAAACCTGCCTTGATTATTCTTGATTTTAACCCGATTTTAAAAAGAGATTATCTAAAAAATACTATTCTTGATTTTAACCCGATTTTAAAAAGAGATTATCTAAAAAATACAGATTGCAAAATTTATGAAATAGACGGACACAATATTATTCCTGCAAGATTTGTTTCAGATAAACAAGAATATTCTGCTGCAATCATGCGCAGAAAAATTTAGGTAATTATATACTACTTCACAATAAATCAGCCTAAAATGCTGTCATTCTGAGGCTCTGCCGTAGAATCTCATAATTTTATAGAGATACTTCGCTTTGCGGCTCGCATTAAACAGGCAGCGCTCACGCTTTCACCCTTTGCTCGCCTTGCTCTGTATGACAGCAACTTAGTTATTTTTTGTGTAACATTGTATATAGTTACCTAAATTAAAATCTCTTTTTTCAAAAGTAAAATCTAATAAAAACAAAAATTGAGCCGTAAATACAAGAGAGTATTTTAACGCTCGCCACAAAAAGAGAAGTGACAAAAGCCACTTCTTTTTTTATTTTAAAAATAAGGTTTCACCTTTGTGAAAATCTTTGTCGTTTAGTCTGCATTTATTGTCATTTTGCTTCCCTGCGAAGTTTTTGTCACAACTATTTTCTTTTCTATTTTTTCACGGAGAGCTTCAACGTGAGAAATTATGCCGACCAAAGTCGCATTTCCGGAAAGCTCGCCTAAAGTTTTCATAGTTTGTTCAAGCGATTCCTCATCAAGAGAGCCAAAGCCTTCATCAATAAACATTGTATCAATTTGAATACCGCCTGCCTGCTGCTGAACAATATCAGACAACCCCAAAGAAAGAGCAAGTGATGCTTTGAACTTTTCTCCGCCGGAGAGAGAACTTACATCTCTGGCTTTTCCCGTGTATGCATCAAATACATCCAAATCCAGTCCTGTTTGTTTGTTTCCAAACTGACCTTCTGATTTTCTTAGTTCAAATTGGTATGATGTCATCTCCTGAAATCTCTTGTTTGCTGCAAAAAGGATTTCATCAAAATATGTTCCCAGAACATAGTTTTCAAAAGATATTCTTTGTTTGCCGCTAAGCTGACCATTTGCTGTTCTGCTTAATTCATCCAGCATACCTGCTTTTTGAGAGATTTCATCAAAATCTTTACTTAATTCTCTGATACTTGTCAATCTTGTTTTGTTGTTTTCATACCTGTTGAATAATACCTTTTGGGAATTAAGCATATTATCCCGAATTGTCTGTTTTTCGGTCAATACCAGATTAAGAGCTTCGACATCAATATCACTGTCTTTTGGTATTTTATTTTCCAGCTCTTTTTTTCTGCCTTTTGCTTCTGACAATTTCAGAGCAGCTTCATTCTTTGCTTCTTCTGCCTTTTTAAAAGCCTGTTCTAACTCAGATAATTTTTCCCTTTTTTGATTTAAAACATCTTCAGCTTCTACTTTGGTTTTGTATTTCAGATTTTTTTGTTTTTCTTTAATAGTCGCGCTGACAGATGCAATATTACTTTTTAGTCCGCTTTGTTTTTGTTCTTCTGCGTTTATCTCAGCTTCAGCCTCTTCTTTTATCTTATCAAAATCTTTTATGGCTTTTTCCAGGTCTAGTTTTCTTAATTGCTGTTTTTCAAGTTCATCTTTTTTGTTTTTAATTTCTTTTGCCTGAGTTTTATTCTCTGAAATAGCGTTTTCAACCTTTTCTTCAAGACCTTCTATGACATTTTGTTTGAACTGTTTTTTTGCATAACTCAACAGTTCTTTTTCATAATTTTTAATATTAGCTTCTATCACGGAAAGGTTTTTTGCTTCTTTCATGCTTATTCCTTGTTTTTCATCCCGCTCTTTATTCGCAAGCTTTATATCCTCTTCTGTTACTGCTGTTTTAGCCAACTTTGCAGGATGAGGGTGTTTTGTTGAACCG
>ONVC01000114.1 GCA_900321205.1 uncultured Acinetobacter sp.
TTGTCTGATTCCGAGATAATCACCATAAGCATATGCGGAGAATTAGCAGGTATAGATTCGGAAAACAGTTGGTATAACTTTGTCAAAAAGAATTATCGTTATCTGTTTCCCGACCTTTGTTGCCGCAGCAAGTTCAACCGAAAACGCAGAGATCTTCTTCAAGTAACGGAATTAATACGAGAAAAATTGTTTCGATTTTTCAATGTTGGTTCCCACGATTATTATATTGTGGACAGTCTTCCGCTGGAAGTCTGCAAATTCGGCCGAGCTCATTTTTGCCGCAGTTTTAAGAGCGATGGTGCCAATTACGGAAAATGCCCGTCAAAAAAGGAAACTTATTTTGGATTTAAAGTTCATGCTCTCATTACGCTTGACGGCTTTATTACTGCATTTGATATTACTCCGGCTTCCACTGATGACCGAGAGGGACTGCGTGATTTAATGGGAGAACAGTATTCCCTTTCAGTTATTGGGGATAAAGGGTATGTTGGAGAGCAATTGAGAGAAGATATGGAATACCAGAATATCTGCCTTTTAGCCCTGAAACGAAACAACAGCAAAATCCGGTGGTCTAAACCTTTCAGACAGATGATATTCAAATTCCGCAGGAGAGTTGAAACTGTATTTTCGCAACTTTCACAGCAGCTTAATGCCGAAAGAGTTCTCGCCAAAACTTTTCGTGGACTTTGTACACGATTGGTTAACAAGATATTGGCTTACGATCTTGCTTTGCTTATAAACAAGTTGTTTTACTCTGAGCAGCTTCTGGCTTGTATCAAACATCTTGTTTTTTGATTGCTATATTTTAATTTTTACTGGCACAAGAGGTTATAATAATAATTTTTTATTTATGAAACATAAATTTAATCCCTTTCGACAGACTTCATGTAAACTAAAGTGGTATGGAAAAATTTTCTTGATAGTTATATAATATCCGTGAAAGAATATTTCAAAGGAGTTTTGTACAATGAAAGATACTTATCTTTATGAAATCACGGAAAGTGAAGAAATTATTGAGGAAACAGGCAGATTAAAAACTTATGGCATTATGATTTGTCACTCAAACAGAGAGTTTGCAAATCAAAAAAATGAATATTGCCGCATTGACAATATTTCTCCTGACTATAACAAAATTGTTGATTTGAAAAATCTTATTGAAAGACTTGAACTTTACCCTATACATTTGCCCGATGTAATTGAAGATTTTTTATCATAAAAAACCGCTTAAAATTTGCTCATCTAAAAAATAGGCAGTTACCGATAAAAAAGCGGGATTGTTGTTTACCATTGTGTGACAAAACAAAAAAATTCTCCCCTGTTTTTTAGCAGGGGGGAATTTTTTTGCCTGTTATTTGGACACAACATGATTTTTACAGTTTTTATCACACTTTTCACTACCTTTGGATTTAGTGTAACATTCTGAAAGTACAAGAGTCAACATAGTTTTATAACTTTTTATAAAATTGTTTTAACTGCTACAAGCCTCTAAGGCGGCGGGAGTATGTCACAGGGTTTTAGTTATTTTGATTATTGCTTTCTACCTCGTCATAGAGGTGATTCCAGAAAGAAGTTTTGTCCTGACCGAACAATCTCATAATGTCATCTACAATGGGAGTATAGCTGTATTTCATGGTATTTACTACGGCACCGTTGGGAAGGAGAGCAAATACTTCATCAGTACTGTCATCTATTTCTATTCTGCCATCTGCTGTGCCGTCTTTTTCGTCGTCTGTCATAAGAATTTCCATAGTGCCTGCATCATCTGTTACATAAAGATATGTTTCATCGCCGTCTTTTTTGATTTCTGCAAAAGAGGATTTGTCTATATCCTGATAGAGATTAAGTGTCGGATTAGGATCTGTTGAAGCAAGGAAATAGTCACCATGATCAACGAAGTAGAGGGTATCTTTTTCCATGTCAAAGTCACCGTGTACAAATACGCTGTAGCCTACTCCATTACATTCACATTCCCACATACGAGTATTGATGCCGTAGTCAATAAATCTTGCACTTTTTTCTTCACCGTTTACAAAAACCTTGTCATGCTTGATTCTTGAAGCGGAAACTGCCAATGTTCCTATTGTCAAAGCCATTGTTGCAGCAGCAACAGCACAAACCAATTTAATAACTTTTGCTTTATGATTCTTTTTATTTGTCATATCCATCACTTTTCCTTTCAAATCTTCACTTGCACGTAAATTTCCGTAAGTTTCTTTATAGAGCCTGCTAAGCTTTTTATCCTGTTCATTCATAATGATTCCTCCCCAAGTAAGACTTTCATTTTATCTCTTGCACGTTTCAGTC
>ONVC01000069.1:0-14234 GCA_900321205.1 uncultured Acinetobacter sp.
AAACTCCAAATCAAGATTATAGTTCGGATAATATATTTTTCCGTACTTTGCGTGATGCACAGCAACACTGTGACCGTATGTTCTTCGCTTACATCTTAATCTGTCTATTATTTCCTGCCCGATTTCCCAGCCCATATTAACTCCTTATTATCTTATATAAATTTTATACTAAATAATATTTTTACTCAACACATCATTTCCGTTTTAATCTGTTTTGTATTCATGATAAAATGTTAGTCAACGAGGTTAATATTATGTTAAGAGTTATAAAAATTGTTTTTAATGCCACGATAATAGTTCTTGCGTTCATTGGATTTAACGCAATTGGCGGACAAAAATATGTAGAAGCACTAAAAGACGGAATAGGAACTTTTATCGCACAACACAATGCAGAAAGTGTAAAAAAAATCGGTGACTTTTCAAAAATAAACGAAGAATTCATAATCGACAACACAATGAGCATTGCCGGATACAAAGCCGTTATTGCAGAGCATAAATCCTCAGGACAAAAGATGGTTATACTTGATTCAGGCAAAAAACCGATTTTAACAAAAGAAGACATAAGAAGCCAAAATATAGATAATACCCTCAAAGATGTATCCAAGAAAATTAATTATAAAGGTGTAAAAGTACAGGAAATAACCGTTACTAACCGCGGAACAATGGAAATGTACGGTCAAAAAGTTCCGTATGCAAAATTTGATGCAAAAGTTACAAGGCTTCCGTTCTCTGATATTTCAGGCGTTGTCGCAAGTGTAAAAACTTCTGACGGAAATGAAAAACTGGCACTTTCACTCAGCGAAAAAAAACGGTATTCACAGCTTATAACAAACGAATTTTATAAAGGCGTAAACGAAAGTATAGCAAACGTTAGATAGTATTTAATCAAAAGGAAATACTCTATGAAAAAGATTTTCACTATTCTGCTTATTGCATTTTTAACATCAAACATCTGCTTTGCAGTTGACAGATACTCGGTAGAATATTTACAGGGGAAGAATCACTTTTCTCTGACAAGAAAGATAGCGGAAAAATCCGTTAAAAGCGCTCTCAGAAAAGCGCTGAAAAAAGAAACCGGAACAAACTTTGACATCAATTTTGAAGGATACACCCTTTCAAGCATAAAAAGAGGTGTATTCAAATCGATTGAGCTTACGGGCAAAGATGTTAATTATAACGGAATGGTTATCCCCCACGTTCATTTGCAGTCGTTAGATGACTACAACTACATAGACTATACTAAAAATCCGGTTGTATTTATGTGTGATATGACCTATGCATACGAAATCTGGCTGGACGATGAAAGCTTAAACACAGCATTAAAAGATGCCGCATACAGCAAAATACTAACAAGGGTTAATAAAATCGCAAAGCCGTTCTTTGTTGTTAAAGGTGTAAGAACAAAAATTAAAGACGACAAACTCTATATTATTACTGATTATAACCTGCCTCTGGCAACGACAAAAGACCGTTCTTTCGTTGCACAATCCGACTTTGAGGTTATTAACGGTAAAATCAAAGCCAAAAATATACACATTGATTCAGCATACGGCAACCTCGGGCTTAATAAAGTTGCAAATCTGATAAACTATCTTAATCCGCTTGAATTTGCAGTTGATATTCTCGGCAGCGGAAAGCAAAAAATAATTATTGAGAATGTTAATATTATTGACAATCAGGTTAAGATTAGTGGTAAAATATACTTAAAAGCAGGTACAACCTAAGGGGTAATAAATGAATTTTTCTCAGAAAATAGGAATTTTTTGCTTAATTGTCATAACAACTGTTTATATTTATTTTTCGTTCTTTTCAAAAGACGGTATTAACCTGCCTAAGAAAAATACCGGCGAAGAAGTAACTGTGAAAGAAAATGATACCAGGATTTCTGACCCTGATGTTAAGGAAGATGAACAACCTGTAAAACATCAGATTAAAACCGTAAAAATTTATGTGACTGATTCAAGGGGAAAACTTCGTTCCGTCAGCAGAAAATGCGACACAGCCGTTGAAAAATCCTGTTTTGCTTTTGCTATAAAAGAACTGATTTCTGCCCCGACACAATGGGAAAAAAATAAGGGTTTATCCTCAGAGATTCCTCCAAATACGAAAATTTTATCCGTAAGAGAAGGCTCCAGCAACGTTCTTATAGATCTTTCTTCTGCATTTGAAGGCGGCGGCGGGGCAGAAAGCATATATATAAGAGTTTATCAGTTAATCAAAACTTCTCAGGCTAATACAAATCTTCCTGTGTTCCTTTACATAAACGGAAAACAGGCAGAAGTTATCGGTGGCGAAGGAGTTATGATTAAGCAACCGTTGACGGAAAGGTCGCTTGATGACTAAAGATTTGAATTATTACATGAACCTTCCCTGGACTTTAATCGAAGGAACAGACCTGGACTTTAACGGAAATCCTTACCATTATATTGAAATAAAGGAAATTCCGAGTTTTGCATTTTGTGCAAAAACAAGGGAAAAGGCTCTTGAAAACTATAAAAAACAATTAAAACTTTCTTTAATGCTGATGCTTGAAGATGGTGAACACATCATAGAGCCGGGAGAAGAAACAGAAGACGACATAGATTGGGAGAGTATATGCCCGTAATTAATCTGACAGATATAACAATATCACCGATGACAAAAGATGACATAGAAGCCGTTGTTAAAATTGAAGAAGAAGCATACGGCAAACACCACTGGGCAAAATCATCTTTTTATGATGAAATGTCAAATAACCTTGCAAAATATTATTCGGCAAAAACTCCGTCAGGAGAACTTATCGGATATGCAGGAACCTGGCACATCATTGACGAAGGACATATTACTACAATTGCCGTAAAAAACGAATACCAAAGAAATCATATTGGCGAAGCCATTATACAGAAAATAATTGACGATTGTTACAAAAATAATATCAAATACCTTACGCTGGAAGTAAGAGTTTCAAATATTCCGGCAATCAAACTTTACGAAAAGTACGGCTTCCAGTCTTTGGGAACAAGAAAAGGGTATTATCAGGACAACAATGAAGATGCACTTATAATGTGGACTGAAAATATCTTTTACGATAAATTTAAAAAAAATTTTGAAACAAATTGTGAAAAATTAGGGAATTTAATAAAGAAATAAATGAGCAAAAGAGTTGCAGACCAGATAAACAGCTTTAAATACAAAGGAGAACCTGTCAGAATAACAACAGGGACTCTTGTAATGACAATGCTGAGTGTAATTTTGATTATTACTGCGACTTTTACCCAAATTACAGTTCATCATCCTTATATTCCGGCTGATACGCTGTACTTTTTGGGACAGGACCACACCGAATCCGAGATTATCAGACATTTTATAAAAAGTTATGATTACATTCCGCAAATCCCTATGATATTTTTTATTATTGCACTTATGGGAAGAAAATTCGGGATTACAGCAATTATATTGTACATAATTTTGGGAATGTTTTTCCCTATTTTTGCTCTGGGCGGTGGAATTACTTATCTGTTTGAATACGGTTTCGGATATATTCTTGCATACCTGCCTGCCGTATTTTTTGCAGGAACTTTGCTTAAAGGCAAAACTGATTATCTCAGAATCCCTGTAATCTCACTTTTTGGAGTTACAACCATTCACATTCTGGGAATTTTGTATATGCTGTTTATTTCCACACTCCGTCATGCACCCTGGGAACTTGTATCAAGCTGGATTTCTTCACAGAGCGGAATACAAATATTGTATGATATATTCTTTACGATAATAGCAATTATTCTGGGTAAGCAATTAAGAAAACTTTTCTGGATTATAATGTGCTAATATGCGAATATAAAAAAGGACTTCTTTTTGTTCAAAAGAAGTCCTTTTTGTATTGCATTTTTATCTTACTTGTCGTCTAAAGCAGCAACACCCGGAAGAACTTTTCCTTCAATAAATTCTAAGGAAGCTCCGCCGCCTGTTGATACGTGAGTAAAGTCTTCTGCCTTAAAGAATTTCTTAGCAGCAGAAACACTGTCACCGCCGCCGATAACAGAAGTAGCACCATTCTTTGTTGCTTCAACAACAGCAGCAAGAACTGCCTTTGTACCTTCTGCAAACTTAGGATTTTCAAATGCACCGACAGGACCGTTCATAAGAATTGTCTTTGAAGATTTGATAACTTCTGCAAAAGCTTTTCTTGATTCTTCGCCTGCATCAACACCTTCAAATCCGTCAGGAATTTCGTTAATCTTAACAAATTTGTTAGTGCCGTTGCCTGAGAAATCGTCAGTAACCAAAACATCAGTTGCCATAACTAACTTAACACCTTTTTCTTGAGCTTTCTTTTCGATAGCTTTAGCAACATCCAATTGATCGTCTTCACATATAGAGTTTCCTATTTGCCCCCCGTTTGCTTTAACGAATGTATAAGCCATACCACCACCGATAATCATATTATCAACCTTGTCTAACAAGTTTTCCAAAACACCGATTTTAGAAGAAACCTTAGCACCGCCAACTATAGCAGTAAACGGTCTTGTAGGATTATCTAATGCCTGAGACAAGCATCTGATTTCTTTTTCCATCAATAAACCCGAAACAGCCGGTTTAAGAATTTTAGCTAATTTAGCTGTTGAAGTGTGATTTCTGTGAGCTGCGCCAAATGCGTCATTAACGTAGAAGTCACCAAGTTTTGCAAGTTCTTGTGCAAAAGTCATATCATCATCTTTTGCTTCTTCTGCTTTGTAGTAACGAATGTTTTCAAGTAAAGCAATCTGACCGTCAGCAAGCTTTTCAACGTATGGAGCAGCTTCTTCAACAGACGGAATAAATACAATTTCTTCACAAAAAACTTTAGCCATGTATTTTGCAACAGGTGCTAAAGTGAACTCAGGATTCTTTTCACCTTTTGGTCTGCCGAGGTGAGCCATAAGAATAATCTTTGCTCCTCTTTCTTTCAAGTAATTAACGGTAGGAACGATAGCCTGAATACGTGTATCGTCTGTTACATTTTTGTTTTCATCTAAAGGCACGTTAATATCAACTCTTACGAGAGCTCTTTTACCCTTGATGTCACCTAAATCTTTAATTGATTTTTTCATGGTAAATTTCCTTTCTTTATAAAAAATTCTCTCTTTTTCTCTTTATTTAATTATAAGCTAAACATAAAAAGGGGTAAACATAATTTCAAGTAAATATTTCTTTACAAAATATACACAAACTCACGCATTCACGATACAATGTCAAGTGGAGTGTGTCTTTGATATACTTTGGTTTTACATAAGCTGATATATGAAATAGCAGGGATTACTATGGAAGCAACAATGGACTTTGAACTGACAAACTACAATTTTTATACAAGCAGACTGGATATGGAACTGATATCCAACATAGTTGACACCCTTAAAGCTATTTTAGAAGAGGATAAAAAAGAAGAGCAGCCGCTGTTTCTTCGTGTTGCAGATGACTTTATTCTGAATATTGCACGAAAAGTTGTTCAGGAAAAGAAAAAAACATTCCTTATCGGTATTACCGGTGAAAGCGCATCAGGAAAAACCGTTTTTGTTGATAACACTATTGAAGCGGTTGTCCGCGAGAAAAAAGAAGGCATTTATACCGTAATAAGACAAGATGACTACTATAAAGACACCTCTCGCGAACTAAGAGAAGCAGGAAGCTATGATGCACTCTTTAAAACAGGTTTCAGCTTTGATACACCGGAAGTTATTGACCTTGCATTAATGAGAAAACATCTTGAAGGGCTAAAAAGAGGAGAGACGGTAAGATCACCAAAATATGATTTTGTAACCTGCGAATCCCACCCTGACGGAGACATTAAGAAGCCTGCAAAAGTTATTTTAACAGAAGGTTTGTATGTCTTAAACGAAGAAGTTCGTGATATTATGGACGTTAAAGTTTACGTATTTACTCCGATTGATGTTATAAAAGAACGCTGGTACAAACGTGCCGTTTCCAGAGGCAAAACAGGTGAAGCCGCTGATTTACAGTTTAAGGACGTTAATGCTACCGCTCAAAAATATATAAGACCGAATTATAACCTTGCAGACTGTATTATTAACGGCATGGTGGATAAAGAGTATATCAAAGTAATTACTGATAAAATTCTTGCCCGTCTCAGTGAAATCTGCTGTTAAAAGATGTACGGATAAATTTTCAGGTAAATATGCAAAGCAAATATTTTTGCCTGCTGAATAATTTTACGAGTGTGTTGTGTTCCTTTATGTTACAAATTTCCTAAAAGCTGTGTTTTGATATAGAATAGTTTTATAGAAGGAGAATAATTTTATGATAATGCTTGCAGTCGGATTATTGTTAAGTTTGGTTTTATGCCTGCTTTTTGGTGTTCCGTATATAGATTTTTTAAAGAAAAAGACCATTGGTCAGTATGTTTTAGATTTAGCTCCCGAAGCACACGCAAAAAAACAGGGAACTCCTACTACAGGCGGTGTTTTTATAATTGCGGCAATTATTATTTCTTCAATAATTACACTTTTTATGGCTCAGCAAATGGGAAACTCAGCCTGGATAATATTAATCACTCTTGTTTTTATGGCTTTTGCAGGATTACAGGATGACTATTTGAAAATAAAAGGCAAAGAAAACAAAGGTTTAAGCCCCAGAGGGAAACTGATTCGTCAGATTTTAATTGCGCTCATCCCGACAATATATTCAATGCAGCTCTATGATAACGTTATAACACTGGGTTCCAGAAGCTTTGATATCGGAATATTATATCCGATACTTGCTGTTTTTGTAATCACCGGTGCGTCAAATGCGTACAACCTTACAGACGGACTTGACGGACTTGCAGCATCAACAGGTATTCCTGCCTTTCTTGCCTGCGGAGTATTGGCTTTTATGAGCGGACATACTGATGTTGCAATTATCTCATTAACAGTTGTCGGTGCACTGCTCGGATTTTTAAAATATAATAAACCGAAAGCTCAGGTGTTCATGGGAGACACAGGCTCGCTGGCTCTCGGCGGACTTCTCGGTTCTCTTGCCGTTGTAGGAAGATTTGAGCTTCTTCTGGCTGTTTTCGGCGGTATTTTTGTTATGGAAACACTCTCCGTTATGGTTCAGGTTACCAGCTTTAAACTGACAGGAAAAAGAGTTTTCAAAATGGCACCCATTCATCACCATTTTGAACTTTGCGGACACAGCGAAAAAAGAATAGTTACAGAGTTTGCTGTTGTATCACTGATTCTTTCGGTTATTGCAATAGCTGTGTATCTATATTTTAAACAAGTTTAAATCTGTTTTCTTTTGAAAAATGTTCATCTCTGAGTTCATTCAGACGCTCGCGTGCAAAAACGGCATCTTCTGAAAATCTTTTAATCTCGAGAAACTTTTTGTAATAGCGGACAGCATCTTTGTATTTTGCCATTTTGTCAAAGCTCATGGCTATTCCCAAATATGCTTTATAATAATCCGGATTTCGTTTTATAAGTTGGAAGAAAGTCCTTGAAGCTTCCATATATTGTCCCATGCCCATCAGCATTGCAGCCTTGTTATAATATGCTTTTAAAAACTCCGGATTTGTTTCTATAAGTTTATTATAAATCATCAGAGATAAATCCGTTTCATCAACAAGTTCATGTGCTATTGCAAGCTGAATTTGAGCTTCAAGATTTTCTCTGTTAATCAAAATTGCTTTTATCAAATACTGGATTGCATTTTCCGGATGTCCGTCTAAAAGATGGCAAACTCCGAGTTCAAAGAAATAATTATCATTGGAGTCATCAATATTTGTAAGCTTTTCGAGAGTCTTTATTGCCTTTCTGTATTCTTTTAAATACTTGTAAGCACATGCCAGTCCGAAATATGCTTTTGTTTCGCATCTGTCAAGCATTATAGCCTGAAGATATGTCTGTACGGCATCCTGATATAATTTTGCAAACCTTAACGCATCAGCCTTAACGCAAAGATTATAAGCTCTTGAATGCACAGGTTTAGTAACCGGTGATATAGCTTTTGCCAAATTTTTATTCACAGACACTTCTAACTGCATAACTCTCTCCCAACTATATGTTAAACAATCAGATTAAATAGTGTAACAACCAAAAGATGTAAATTAATAGATCTGATGGTCTAATTAATAAAAAGCATCCCTATACCTAAATACGGAAAATTTTCCTGTTTGTACAAGTTTTGACTGTTTTTTCATACAAAATAGAAAATAACTGTTTTTCAAAAATTCATCTGTTTATAGGGTTGAATTATATAATAACATGCTTTATAATGTATATATATTATATATAACGGAATATATACTTAATTTAACAAAAAGGATTTTAAATTATGACTATTTCATTCAGCGGGCTGGGTTCAGGCCTGGACACGTCTTCTTGGGTAGAAGCATATGTGTCGGTAAAAAAACAGGACCTTACAAAGTTACAAACCCAATTAACAGATACAAAATCAGTTAAGACAACTTTGGGTACAACACGAAGCGTTGTATCTTCTCTCAGGAGTTCGGTTGAAAAATTTACTGACGCAAAATTCGGCGGAACATTTGACTTATTTGCAAAAAGTACTGCAAAATCTTCAAATGAGGATGTGTTTACTGCAACAGCAGGCAGTAATGCAAAAAAACAAAATTTTGATATATACGTTGATCAGATTGCAACATATACAAAAGCAACTTCTAAACAAGCTGCAAGCTCTGTTGCTGACGATGATACCACTTTAAAAAGTTTAGGTATTACCTCAGGGAATTTTACAACGTATGTTAACGGTATTAAACACACAATTAACATAGAAAGCGGTGATACGGTAGGTAACCTGAAATTAGAACTTGCAGAAGCAGGTATCTCTATGAACATAACAGATGACGGTGTTATCAGATTTACACCGCTGAATGAAGAAGATACGATTCACGTTGGTTCTACGACAGATTCATCTAATTTTGTTTCTCTTGTAGGACTTGAAAGTAACGAAGAGGGCGAATACGTTTCTTCAAATTCTATTTATAAAGCAACCATAGCAACAAAATTAACAGCCGAAGATTCAGGTTTTAATCAACAGATTAAGGCAGGTACTTTTAGAATAGGAAATGCCGAATTTAATATCAACGATAACACAACGTTATCATCACTTATTTCTGCAATCAATGACAATGATGACGCTCAGGCATACGCCTACTGGGATGATGCAACCGGCAAGCTTTCAATAACATCTAAGAAAGAGGGCGCTTCTTTTATTAACATTGAAGCAGGAACAAGCAACTTTACGGATGTTATGGGTTTGACAGAATCAACCTGGGACGAAGAAGGTAACGCTATTACATCAAAAATGTTAACCGAAACACAGGAACTCGGACAAAATGCAATATTACGCATAAACGGTACCAGCATAATTTCAACTTCAAACACCGTAACCTCTGATGTAACAAGAATTGAGGGTGTAACTATCAATTTAAAACGTGCAAATACTGAAGAAGACGGAGCTACAACGCTCAGTGTAGAAAGAGATACAAGCGGACTAAAAGATGCAGTTGAAAACTTTATATCTTCATACAACAAGTTTATGGAGCAAATCAATACTGTTACTGCTAACGGTGCTGAGCTTCACGGCGAATCTTCACTGACAAGTCTCAGAAATTCCGTAAGAAGTTTAACCAGCAGTTCTAACAGTGCTAATGGCGGTGCATACAGATTGTTATCGGAAATAGGTATTTCTACCACCAAAGCTAGTTCAAACAATCTCGCTTCTGATACAACCGAATTATCATTTAACGAAGAAAAGTTCTTAAAAGCTCTGGAAGAAAATCCTGATTCTGTTAAGGCTATTCTTGCGGGTGAAAACGGAATTTTCAGCATGATAGAAGATACTGTGGAACAAAGCCTGAAAGCAGTAACCGGATTCTTTGATGTTAAAACTACCACTTTAGACACAAATATAGAAACTTATAAATCTCAGCTGGAAAAGAAATTCCAAAAAATGGAAGACGCTATTTCCAAGATGCAGCAAAATTATTCAAAATTCACCGGCGGAGTCTAAACAACATAAATTTTGTATAAAATTAAAAATCTACCATTCTTTTGTGCATTAATGTTGTGATAATTTTAAGACTTATTTTGTCATGCATTACAAATCTTTACATAGAATCCCTCTTTAAAAGTGCAGCAAAATATAGTACAATAGTTATGTAGTTATTAGGAGGTGTAAATGCGTATACACGTAAACGGTAAAAACATTGAAATCACAGATGCAATTAAGGCTTACGTAAAGGAAAAAATCGGAAAAGTTGTTAACCATTACGACCAAATTACAGCTATTGACGTAATCCTTTCTGTCATCAAAAACCCTGCTGCAACAGGAAAACACGTTGCAGAAGTATCCTGTAAGATGAATACAGGTGCTGTTCACTGTGAAGAATCTGCCGAATCAATGTATGCAAGTATTGATTTATTGGCTGACAAACTGGACAGACAAGTTAAAAAATTCAAAGACAAATCACTTTCCTCTGATAAATCAACTATCAGAAATAGTGAAGTTCCTGAAGTGGCAGAAAGTTAAATTATTATATAATTTATTCTACGAGATTTATCAAACTTCGCCGGTGAGTTTTACTTGTCGGCGATTTTTATGTAATTTAATATTTTTAATGGCAAAAAATTTTTTTAGGGGTTTTTATCCGACTATCCGGAGAATGATAATGAATTTAAAAATTAGTCCTATATCTACTGCCAACTATTATCATAATAACATTGCATTTAACAGTCGCAGCCGGAAACTTCTGCGTAATAGCTGTTATGCACTTATGGCAGCCGCTATGTTAACAACTGCTGCATGCTCTAATAAAAACAAAACGGATAACTCTCAATCACCGGCAAGTGACAGTTTATTCTTTGATACAGACAGTTTTGAAACACAAAACAGAGTACAGAATATATATCACTATTTCCCGACAGAAGACGGCAGTATTTCAAGCGTTCCCGACTGGTCAGAAAAAATATACCCTGACGGAAGAAGAGAAATAGACAGTCTTGAATATAAAATATCAGTAGATACTAACGGAGAAAAAACTGTTGTTAAAACAGAAACCGACTCTCTTGGAAATACTGTTATAACTACAAATTATCCGGATAGTACTAAAACCGTACAAACAATACACATTCTTAATAGCCCGAACGAAAAGTTAGAATCGGAACAAACATACTGGAGTAACGGGAAGCTGAAAGAAAACAAAATTTATTACGAACATCCTTCTGACAGCACAGACGTAAACTCACCCCTCTCAGTTACGGAAAACTATGAAAGATATAATGAAAACGGGATTTTATTAATCTGGGAATCCGTTAATAACACCCCTGACAATAACGACAGCATAAATACTTATGACAGCAAAAACAGGCTGATTTTTAATGTTGCTGAAAATGAAAATTACCAATATAAAGGTGACAAAAAAACTCCGTTTCGCTCTGTTGCAGAATATAAAGGGTGCAAAAGAATAACTTTATACAATGATAGCGGTGATGTAAAAAGA
The DNA here is from genome assembly GCA_900321205.1 of uncultured Acinetobacter sp. Classification (GTDB taxonomy): domain Bacteria; phylum Cyanobacteriota; class Vampirovibrionia; order Gastranaerophilales; family Gastranaerophilaceae; genus CAG-196. The sequence goes on from ONVC01000069.1 coordinate 11,480, forward strand.
ATATATTTTGAAGCATCTGACGGTACAATTACGGAGAAATAGTCACGTAACATGTCTTAATAAAAGTACGTTTTTTGGCAAATTTGCCTGGGTATTATACTTTATATAAATAGAAGGTTAAATATTAGCAGGTACTATTGTGTCAGGCGTAAATTACAACTCATACAATTACAACACCACTGTTCCTTTTAAATCAGGAGAACAAGGCGGATTAAACATTGTCAAAAAACCTATTGATAAGGTTGAAGACATTGTTAATAACACCGTTGACACTTTTGTACCGGAATCACAGAACGAAGAAAAGAAAAAATCACACAAAACAGCAATCAGAGTAGGTAGTACGGTTCTTGTTCTGAGTGCATTTGTTGCATTATTAAACCCAAAATTTTCATCCTCTTTGGTTAACAAATTAAAAACCAAGTCTAAAAAAGCGGCTAATAAAGCAAAAGTCGACAGTTCATTACTGGGCAAATGGAACAAAGCCAAAGAAAAATTCTTAAACGGCTTAACAAATACCATTCAGGTTCTGAATAACGGAAACTCAGTAAAAGATGAACTTTTCCAAAAACTTTGCAACAAAACCATGTTCACTAAAAGCATCCACCAAAGGATTACCAAAGGTTTTGATAAAATAAGCAGACAAACGGTTTATGGAAAGTATAACAGCGTTTCTAAACAGATGAACACGCTTGATAATATTATGCAGCAATATAAAGGAAGGCTGTCTGCCGAAGACAAAATTATATTTGAGCAAAAACTTAAAGAAATAGATAAGTTACAGGAATACTTCGGTTCCGATAAAATAAAAGAACGTCTGATAAAACAAGAAAACTTAATGCAAAATCTTGAAAAAGACGTGACAGAAAAGATTGTACAGGCAAAAGATACTATTGTCGGAAGGATTAAGGGTAAAAAAATTGATAACGAAATGAAACTCAAAGACGTTTGTACCTTCTGGGCAGAAGACTCTTTAATGCTTGAACGCAACAGCATTGAAGAACAGGGAACTAATATTATTAACTCTCTTGTCGGTGACGGAAAAACAAAAAAAGGAGCATATCAGGAAATTATTGAACTCCTTGCTCCTCATTTGAATAAGGAAGAGAAACAAGCTTTTGAAGAAAGCATAAAACAAGCCGAAAAGCTTTTAAGAAAAGCAAACAAAACAGAGTGTATAGAATACTTTGATAAAAAACGCGACCTTGTACTCGGAAGTGCACCGACAGATGTTGTAACAGCTATTGCCAGCCTTATTGCAAGCGGAATAGCAATAGGTGTTGCCGATAGTAAAGAAGACAGGCTATCGAGATTAATATCGGGAGCATTACCCGTCTTTGCAGGTCTTGGTGTTTCAACGGCATTAACGGCAATGCTATTCTCAGGCGGCAAAGGTATGGCATTAGGTACCGGCTCAGGTATGGTATTAAGTGCCCTGGGCAGTGCCGCAAGCCATAAACTCTTCCCCAAAAATAATCAGGAAACTCTTATGGCAGAAAATAAACAAACAGGAGGCGTAATAGAAAATGCTTAGCACAATTTTTGAACTATTAACAGAACATTTTTCTTCAGTGTTTCGTAATCTGTGTTATTGTCGATTATATAATCCCAATCCCGAATATCATCAAGATCAACTTCGGTAACGTCATCTTCGCCTATCAGTTTACCACCCCTCGATTCGCGAATATCCCTGTCAGCCTCTAATCTGATAGAAATTGCACCTGCTGATTTAAATAGTTCGTATTCGTGCTTTATTCTTACGTCAGTAACAACAATATTACCTTCCGTTGCAATAATTTTTTCAAGCCAGTAATCCTGACTCTGTGCCCTTCCCCAGTTACCTAAGTCAATTAATCCCTGACGGTATTTCGGTTTATTTGCTTCAATTTCTTCATAAGTAATATTATTGAGCCTTCCGTACTCAAGCTTTATAACATCACCCATTGCACAACGCTTAAATGACGGCATTGCATCCAATAAAATTTTCGCTGCCGTATCTTTTCCGGAATACTGTTTTCCTGAAAAAATAATTATTCTCTCTGCCATAAAAGTATTATATCATATTTTATCAGGGACAGGGTCATATCCGCCTTCGTTAAGCGGATGGCACCTGCAAATGCGTTTTACACCAAGCCAGCCGCCTCTGATTATACCAAACCTTATTATCGCTTCTTTCATATATTCGGAACACGAAGGGTAAAACCTGCACCTGTGAGGCAGAAAGGAGGTCAGTTTTTGGTATAAATTTATTAGCAAAAGTAAAAACTTTTTTATCAAAATATATTTACCCCTTTACCCCTATGAGCAAATAGCAACACCGGAGCTTGTGCCGAGTCTTACCGCGCCTGCTTCAATCATTTTTAGCGCTGCTTCTTTATCACGGATTCCGCCTGATGCTTTAACCTGAAGTCCCGAGTCTTTTACTGTTTCATACATCAGTTTAACATCATCCGCTTTTGCACCGACTCCGTTTTTAACAAATCCTGTTGAAGTTTTTACAAAATCAGCACCGCCTTTTATACAAAGTTCGCAAGCTTTTTTGATTTCTTCCTGTGATAATAAATCTGTCTCCAAAATGACCTTCAAATTGTGTCCCTGGCAGGCAAATTTTATCTTTGATATTTCGTCTGTAATGTAGTCATACTCACCGTCTTTGAGTTTTCCGCCATTTATAACCATATCAATTTCATCAGCACCGTTTTTTATTGCATCAACAGTTTCAAGTATTTTTATCTCTGTTGTTGACTGACCAAGAGGA
>ONVC01000069.1:14255-17266 GCA_900321205.1 uncultured Acinetobacter sp.
ATTTGCGTTAGTATCTTTTAGATACTGATGTGCAAAAGCAACATTACAGGGGTTCACACAAACCCCTAAAAACCTGTATTCACGGGCTTCATCAAGCAATTTCTTAACTTCTTCACGTGTTGCATTCTGTTTTAACAAAGTATGTTCAATATATTTATTCAGCTCCATAATAACCTCCTAAGCATATATACTAAAAAAGACCGCTGTTACAATGCCCATTATCAGGCAATAATACCCGAAAATACCTAATGAAAATTTTGCTACAAACTTCAAAAAGTATTTTATACAAAGATATCCTACAATACCTGAAACAATTGTACCGACAATTATTGCAGTCCAGTTATAGGTCACAACCTCTGCAAAATCAAGTTTTATAAGCGGATAAACCATAGAAGCTCCGAGAATAATCGGAATACTCAACAAGAATGAATATTCTGCAGCCGTTTTTCTGTCGTGCCCGTTCAAAAGTCCTGTTGCTATTGTTAAACCGGAACGTGAGAACCCCGGAAGAGCAGCCAAACCCTGTGCAATTGCAATTAAAATAGAACTTTTTAATGTTATATCTTTTTTATCTTTTATTCTTTTCCCGAGCCACTCTGAAAACAGGAGCAGACAACCGGTAAACATAAGCAAACCGCCGACAATTGCAGGCTTGAATACCAAAAATTCGGCAACTTCATTCAACGGAAAAGCGATAAGAACGGTTACTACCGTACCGAGCATTATATAAACACCCGTTTTAAAATCTTTTGATGAATAATCCTTATTTTTAAGCCCAAAATAAAGAGCCTTTATAATCGCCATAATCTCTTTTCTGAAGAAAATTAAAACCGCAATTAGCGTTCCGAGGTGGAGCATTATATCAAGAAAAACCTCCTGATTTGATTCCTGAACAATCTCTATACCTTTAAAAACCTTATAAAAATTAGATGTAAAAACAAGATGAGCAGAACTTGATATCGGCAAAAACTCGCTTAAACCCTGTACTATTCCCATTAATATTGTTTGTATTAAATCCATAATCTTACCCCTTCCCTAACCCTTCCCCATAAGGGGCAGGGAAACATAATGCTTTTTATTCTTCCCAATAGTTTGCGCAAGAAGTAGAAGTTTCCCATACTGATACTTTGCTCATTAAAGGAATACGCTCTTTCATCTTTTCATAAATAAACTTTGCCAAAACTTCACTGCTCGGACTTATACCCTTAAACTCAGGAAGCTCATTAATATCCTTATGGTCAAGATAATCCAGAACTTCTTTCAGGTTGCTTTTTATCACCTTGTAGTCAACAAGGATATTACTTTTGTCAAGCTCTGTTCCGCTCACAAAAGCTTCAACCAGCCAGTTATGACCGTGCATATTTTCACATTTGCCGTTGTAGTTAAGCAAATGGTGTGCTGCCGAAAAATACATCTGAACTTTTAGTTCATACATCAGACAATCTCCTTATTATTTCTTTCCTTTATCAGCAAGTTCACTGTCCATTCTTAAAAATACAGGTTTAATGTTTTCTTTATCGATTAAATGTCCTGATTTTAAGTTAGAACAAGTTAGGTTATCAAGTTTTGTGCCTAAATCATAGCTTAACTGTTCTGACATAGATTTAGCAATATTCGGACAGAAGGGATAAATGAGAGATGATATTACGCACATAACTTCAAGTACGTTAGTCAAAACAACTCCGCATCTTTCCATATTGCCCTCTTTAGCAAGAGTCCAGGGAGCATTATCCGTAACATATTTGTTAGTAACATCAACAAGCTCAATAATTTTTTGTCCGGCTTCTGCTATTTCAAAGTAATCAAAATGATGTTTAACAGCTTTAACCGTTTCCATTGCTTGTTGGGCAAGTTCATTCTTACCCAAGAATTCGGGCTTTATATCACCTTCAAAATATTTAACAAGCATTGATAATGTTCTGTTTAAAAGGTTACCCATAGAGTTTGCAAGGTGAGCATTGACCTTTTCTTTAAAATCATCATCAGAATAGTTACCGTCTTTTCCGCAAGGAGCTGCAACTGCCATATAGTACCTGAGCGGATCAGGTATCTCTAAGTTAAATGCCTCTAAAATAGAAGTCGGAGAAATTACGTTACCCAAAGATTTTGACATCTTTGTCTGGTCTATCGTAATCCAGCCGTGTGCAAAAATATGCTTAGGAAGCGGTAAATTAAGTGCCATTAATATTCCTATCCAGTAAATACTGTGGAATTTTAAAATGTCTTTACCGATTACGTGAACATCACATGGCCAAAATTCTTTAAACAAATCACTGCTTCCGTCAGGGTCATAACCGATTGCCGTAATATAGTTTGAAAGAGCATCTATCCAAACATATATTCCCTGCTCATCATCCCCCGGAACGGGAATGTTCCAGCTTACGTTTGATTTTGAACGTGAAACGGAAATATCTTCAATGTGTTCAAGCTGATTAAGAACTTCTGTTGCTCTCCATGATGGCATTATAAACTCAGGATTTGTCTGAATGTGTTTGATAATCGCATCTTTGTATTTTGTAAGCTTAAAGAAATAGTTTTCTTCACTTACTACTTCAGGTTTCTTCTGGTGGTCAGGACAGAGTCCGTCTTCCGTCAGGTCTTTTTCGCTCAAAAAAGCTTCACAGCCTGAACAATAAAGCCCGGTGTAAGCGTGTTTATAAATATCGCCTTTATCTAAAAGTTTTTTGAAAATCTTTTGCACAACTTTTTCGTGTTCTTCATCTGTTGTTCTTATGAACTTTGAATATCCTATATCAAGAGCCTTCCAGGCTTCTTTAAATTTGTTGGCATTCATATCGCAAAACTCTTTTGGTGAAACACCTTTTTCAGCTGATGTTTTCTGAATCTTGATACCGTGTTCGTCGGTACCCGTCAGGAAAAATGTGTTATCACATCTTTGGGTAAAGTGCCTAAATATAACATCAGTCAAAATCTTTTCGTAAGCGTGCCCGATATGAGGAGCTCCGTTAACGTAATCTATTGCAGTCGTTGCGTAAAATCTTTCCATTTAT
>ONVC01000096.1 GCA_900321205.1 uncultured Acinetobacter sp.
TGAACAATAGGTTTTTGGTTAATACATGTATCCTGGTTTGAACGAACATATTTCATTAATGTATGTAAGTGAGCTTTTCCTTGCAAATCTCTGATAACAATTTCTTCACCCACAACTCTTTCAACCGTACCGTCAACCTTAGCGCAAACAACCATACCGGAGTCTTTTGCGACACGGCGTTCCATACCGGTACCTACAACAGGTCTTTCAGTAATTAAAAGCGGTACTGACTGACGCTGCATGTTTGAACCCATCAGAGCACGGTTAGCATCATCGTGTTCAATAAACGGAATCATTGATGTTGCGACTGATATAATCTGAATAGGACAAACACCTACAAAGTCAACCTTAGAAGAATCAGACATAATAAATTCTGATTTATATCTAACCGGAACCTGTTTTTGTTTGAATGTATTATCTTTATTTAACTGTACGTCAGCAGGAGCACAACGGAAGTTTTCATCTTCGTCTGCTGTCATATAAACAACTTCGTCAGTTACCTTTCCGTCTTTAACAACAAAGAACGGAGATTCAACGAAACCGTAATCATTAACTCTTGCGTGAGTAGCTAATGAACCAATCAAACCTGCGTTCGGACCTTCAGGAGTTTCTACCGGACAAATACGACCGTAATGAGAAGGGTGAATATCACGAACAGCGAATCCTGCTCTTTCTCTCTGTAAACCGCCCGGTCCTAATGCTGAAACACGTCTTTTGTGAGTAAGTTCAGCCAACGGGTTAATCTGGTCCATGAACTGTGATAACTGTGATGAACCGAAAAATTCTTTTAATGAAGCAACCAACGGTTTTGTGTTGAGCAGGTTAAGCGGAGTTAAAGTGTCAGCATCCTGTGATGCCATTCTTTCTTTAACAATTCTTTCAATTCTTGAAAGACCTACTCTGAATTGGTTTTGAAGAAGTTCACCGACAGAACGGATTCTTCTGTTTCCGAGATGGTCAATATCATCAAGAGTACCTTCATCATAAGTTAAGTTGATTAAGTATTCAATTGATGCAACGATATCCTGTATTGTCAGTGTTCTCTGGTTTTTCGGAATATTTAAGTTTAATTTTTTATTTAATTTATAACGACCTACACGACCGATATCATATTTCTTTTCATCAAAGAATCTTGATTCGAGAATTTGACGTCCGCCCATCGGAGTAGCAGGGTCACCCGGTCTTAATTTCTTATGTAAATCGATTAAAGCATCATCTGTTGTTTCTGTTGTATCTTTATCCAAAGTCTTTTTCAGGAACTCAAAGTGAGTGAATAAAGATTCCATTTCAGTAACAGTAATACCCATTGCTTTTAATAATGTTGTAGCAAGGATTTTTCTGTTTTTATCAATTTTAACGTAAATTACGTCATTAGAGTCTGTTTCAATCTTTAACCATGCACCTCTGTTAGGAATCATGGTTGCATTATATAATCTCTTACCTGTTGGGGAGATTTCTCTCTTGAAGTAAACGCCTGGTGAACGAACGATTTGCGAAACGATAACACGTTCAGCACCGTTTACAATGAATGTACCTTTATCAGTCATTGTAGGAATATCACCGATGTATACTTCCTGTTCTTTAATTTCACCGCTGTCACGGTTTACTAATCTTACCATTACACGAAGTTGTTTTGCGTAAGTTGCATCGTGGATACGAGCTTCTTCAACTGTGTATTTTGCGTTGTCAAACGTGTAATTCGGAAGGAAGTGAAGCTCTAAACCGCCTCTGTAGTCCTTTACAGGAGAGAAAGCCAGCAACTCTTCTTTCAGCCCTTCTTTTAAAAACCATTCAAATGATTTTTTTTGCACGTCAATTAAATCCGGTAAATCGTCCAAACGAGTATTTGGTATACCCATTGGCGTTACTCTTTTTGCGTATTCTGTCGACATTAATTCACCTCATTTGTTCTATAGTGATGTACGTTATAATTTTTTATATTCAGGGTAGTCAAACGTAACTAAGACTGCGACATACCTTTTAAATTATTCAGTTTTATTGCGGTTTTATTGTATGCTATTTTTATATTTTCAACCTTGTATCACGCATGGGCATAAGTATCCCATGTACATTACCGCATGTTATTTTATCATACAGCGTCAAAATTAGTAGTCAACAAATAAGGGCATGTTTTACATTTTTTCAAGTGGTAAATTTACAAAAATTTACAAAACTTAAAAAACTTTGCCTAAAATACTAAAAATTTAACCTTATTTATTTTTAAATTTTTGCATCTGAGCCGCATATCTTGATTTTTTAATATCATTAATCTGGGATTTGATTGAATCAATGGATTCAGTCAGATGACACAATCTGTAACGGCTCATATCTTTTTGATAGCCGGTAAGGTTTTTATTAATGTTCAGTGTTCTTATAATGTGATAACATTCAATATTTAAACGATTTATTTCGTCTTCTAATAATTTAACCTGCTGAGATTCTTTGGTGGTTAATTTAAGTATCGGACCTTTATATTCTGATAAGGGTATTAATTTTTTCGTTTGAATTGCTTTAAAATTAGCAGAAGATATGCCGGTGATATTCATATAAATTTATCCTTTCATAAGGATAAAAAACCATAAAAAATAATTTTGCGTTTTTTAAAAGAAACGCTTAAAAACAGTATCAATATTTTTTAAATAATCATCAGAGCTAAAACATTTATTTAGTTCTTCATCTGATAATTTTGAAGACACAACTTTATCATTTATGAGTCCCTGCTTAAAATCACCGCCATTCAGGGCATTAAGAGCGTATTTTTGCACTATCACATAAGCATCTTCTCTTGTTAATCCCTTAGCGACAAGTGATAACATGACTTTTTGTGAATAAACAACACCGCCATACAACTGAGTATTTTTTAGCATATTGTCTTCGTGAACAACCAAATTACTCATAACATTTGTAAATCTGTGGAGCATAAAATCTACAAGAATTAATGAATCGGGGAAAATGATTCGTTCAGCAGAACTGTGTGAAATATCCCGTTCATGCCACAGGTTAATATTTTCAAATGCAGTAATCATATTAGAGCGTACAACCCTGGCTAAACCACATAAGTTTTCACAGAGAACAGGATTCTTTTTGTGTGGCATTGCGCTTGAGCCTTTTTGACCTTTTCCGAATCCTTCTTCTACCTCTCTGACTTCCGTTTTCTGCAAATGCCTTATTTCTGTCGCAAATTGTTCTATTATGGCAGCAATTGAAGATAATGCAGCCATATACTTTGCGTGTCTGTCACGGGAAATAATCTGTGTTGAAATCTTTGCGGAAGGTAAATTTAAATATTTACAAGCAAGTTTTTCAACCTCCGGATTAACGTTTGAATACGTACCGACAGGACCTGATATTTGCCCGACAGCAACTTCTTTGAGAGCATATTCAAAACTGTTTTTTACACGCTCAGTCTCATCTAACCAGTTAAGAAGTTTAAAACCGAAAGTGGTAACTTCTGCATGAACACCATGAGAACGCCCGATACAAACTGTATTTTTATATTTTAAAGCAAGCTCTTTTAAAACAGCAATCAGTTCATTAATATCTTTTAAT
>ONVC01000073.1 GCA_900321205.1 uncultured Acinetobacter sp.
ATGCCAGGAACCAACAATCACCTACATTACCTTGTGAAAAATCGCCATCCAGTTTTGCATTAGGTTTTAAAGATTGCCAGTAACGACTTTGTATGAGACACTTATTTAAATGATTTTTTATCCTTGTCTTTACCTGTTCATCCAGCCCCCATTCACCATCAATAGCTTCCAGTAAAGTTTCACCATAACGTTTAGTATAATGACTGAAAACATCCATTATGTTGTCGGAAGTAATTTGTTTTATATGTTTTTCTATATCCTTGCCTGTGGTTGGTAAACCTATTTTTGTTTTTGCAGATACATCTTTATGAATAGCGTCACTTATCGGGTCTCCATCTACCCATTCAATATAATCTCCTCTGTTATAAGCATCCGAATAGCTTTTTAGATTACCTCTTGAATCATAGTTCTCAACCTTATATGCCTGATTGTCTTTCATATATGTAAAATTATATCTGCCATTACCAAATATATTGCACGTCATAACAATTTTATTATCCTTCTTACCATATATTTCGATAAGGTTTTTTGAAGCCGTTATGATTTCATATTTATCCTGCGGATATTTAGCTTTTAATTTATCCTGCAAATTATTACTTGTCTTATCAAAGGCTTTGGAAAATGATTTGGTAATGGTTTTATCCGTCAGATTTAAAAATTTTATTAACTCATCTGCCGTAATTTTAATTTTGTTAAATATCGGACTTGTATTTATAAGATCTTGTATTTCTTTTTTACTAAATACGCCGTCATCGTTTTCATCAGTATAATGACCGCAGTTACGGGATACTCTGTCCCAAATTGTTTTTATTTCCGCTGAGTTAAGGCAACCGTCATTATCCTTATCAAAAACAGATAAAATTTTATTAAACATGTCCTGAGTATCTTTATCTTTTGAAGTTAATCTGATTTTTCCCTCATAAGAATAGAACTTATCCTCGCTATTATTTTTTTTGTAATTAAAACCGTCGACCATTAATCTTTTCCTATCTTCAAACTACTTATCCGGCTATTTGCATTTTATATATCGGCATAATAAAAAAAAAACTTTAGGACATTTAAATAATTATTACAAAAATGTTACATTTATCTGATGGGATAAAGTATTTTTAATTCAAACATTCTACAATCTGTGACGCAAAACTGAGTTAGAGCCCTGACAGGTTACAAAAAGCATGTTGCCTTCCACGTGGAGTCCGTACGGTTTGTCAACACGGCCTATAATCACAGTCAGTTCACCCTGAGGAGTAATTTTTACAACATTGTTTGCAGAATAATTTGACACATAGATATTTCCTGTACTGTCTGATACAAGACTTATGGGACCGCTTATTTTATCACTTTTTACGAACACCTGGCGCTTATTATCAGGAGTAATTTTATAAATCATGTTTTCATTAAAAGCCGCAACATAGAGATTACCGTTGCTGTCAGATGTTACTCCTGTCGGACTCGGAAGATTTTCATAAACCCCGGAGTACTGTGCAATTTTTGAAGGTGCATTTACAGGTTTTTCCGGTGGTTTTAAATGCGCAAGACTACAAGATTCAGAAAGTTCAACTCCTCGCTGATAGTATGAACTTGAAGGAGGAATCTGTTTTATATAGTCGGTTGCCTGTTTATAATCCTCTATTTTGGAACTCATAAGAGCAAGTTTGTATATTACTTCATAATCATTAGGATTTCTGATATAAACCTGCTTATACATATTTAACGCTTCCGCATACTGTTTCAGATATTCAAGAACAGTTGCGAGATTATAATATGCATCAATATAATCAGGATACGTTCTTATAGCGGAACGAAAAGATTCAACGGCACGTTCATACATACCCAGTTTATAAAAATCGATACCCTGGTTGTAATCCATTCGTGCGTCAACAGGTATTTCTACCGCATTTGCGGATAAACACACAGATAACATTAAGATTGCAGCTACTCTTTTAAACATAGGATTATTATATCATACTTTTTGATTTTAGAGTAAAATTATTTTATGAAACAAAAAGTAATCGCAGTAGTTGGTCCGACAGCAAGCGGAAAAACGGCATTAGCAATAAAACTTGCACATAAAAAAAACGGAGAAATAATTTCAGCAGATTCACGCCTCGTTTACAAAGGTTTTGATATAGCCTCCGCTAAACCGACCATGGAAGAAAGAGAAGGTATTCCACACCACCTTATTGATATTGTTGAGCCGGAAATAGATTATACAGCAGGTGATTACGCACGTGACGGCAAAAAAGCAATAGAAGATATTTTATCAAGGGGGAAATTACCAATAATAGCCGGTGGTACAGGCTTGTATTTCAGAGTTTTACTTGAGCACTATGATTTACCGCAGGTGGAAACAAACTATAAACTAAGAGCAAAGCTTGAACAAAAATCTAAAGAAGAACTTACAGAAAATTTAAAAAATATTGATATTGAAGCATATAACAATTTAACAAAAGATACGAGCAGAAGACGGTTAATAAGAATCCTTGAACTTATAACAACCCTTCAAAAACCGCTTTCAGAAGTCGAGAAGCAAAAAGAACCTGAATATGACGTAGAATGGATTATGCCCGAACTTAAATCAAGAGAATGGCTGTATGATAGAATTAACAAGCGTGTAGATTTAATGGCAGAGCAGGGAATCGTTGAAGAAACAAAAACACTCTTGGCAAAACACGGACGCATAAAAAACTTTACGGAAACAATCGGATATAAAGAGATTCTCTCTTACCTTGACGGAGATTTGACTCTTGATGAAGTCCTCGATAAACTGAAACAGCACACAAGAAATTACGCAAAACGTCAGCTTACATGGTTCAGAAAAAATCCGCATTTGGAGATAAACATATAAAAAAGGAAGTGAAAATTATCACTTCCTCTTTTTTTTCTATTTTATTTACCCCAGCCTAGCCGATTCTACCCGGAACAACAACTCCGCCTTTAAGGTTCTTTTTGTAGAACTCTACGTGTGGTTGAAGTACGCTGTCAAGAACTTCAGGAAGTTCTTTATTCTGCATAACGGCTTCAACAATTTCCTGATAGCAAGTTGCAAATGCTCTTAATTGAGTTACAGCACCTGCTGCTTCCGGAGTCAAACCGAGCTTTGAAGTTTCAACAGTTTCCATAAAAAAAGCACCTGTTACTTCGTAAGATTTGCTTAAAGCACCTATATAAGCTTCTGCATTTGATTTGCAAACACCTTTATCGGAAGGAACGGTAAGAGCAAACACAAGTTTGTTAGCAGGATTAAAATGAGCTTCTGCCGAGTGGTGCATAGCGTCAGGAACTTTTGCAATCTGTTTAAGCGTATCTTTTTGTGATTCGTTTTGCATTTGAGCGTGCCAATAAACAGTATTTTCAAACATTGAACCCATATACTGGTGAACAGAAGCTGTAATACCGTTCATTTTTGCATTAGCCCAGAAAATACCTTCTTTTAATGCGTCATTAAGTTCCAAATCAGCAGTAAGAGAAAGAGTTGAAATTTCCTGTGCACTTCTTAACATAGAAGCCATATCTTCTTTTTTCATACCTGCAAAAGCAAGTGTAAATAATGCGTGGTCATCAAATGCTGAAAATCTTCCGCCTACGTCATCGTGAATAAACAAATCGCCGAGCCAGTTTTGCTCAATAGAAGTTCTTCTGAGTTCAGATTTTTCTGCGTTCTTATCAGTTACAGCGATAAAATGTTTAGCAGCTGCTTTATCAGCTTCACTTTCAGACAAACCTTTAGTTATATAGGCGTCTTTAACAAGTTTAAGTATTCTCAAAAATCCGTCTTTTGTTTCAAAAGTAGAACCTGATTTTGATGCAATTAAATAATTTGATGATAAAACATCGCCAAGTTTTGCAAGATATCTTTCCCAGCTTATTGAATCTACATCCGAATAGAATAAAACAGATTCACCGCAAAGATTAAGACCATTGATACCGAGCATGTGTTCAACAGTATGTTTTGAACCGCCGATACCCATAACGCTTAACTTTGAAGCACCTGAGGCAGATTTTAGAGATGTTACCATTGAATAAATATCATCTAATCTTGTTAGCTGGTAATTAGGTAAATCTACCCAGTTTAAGAATTTACCTTCTTTATTAGCTCTCTTTGAGAACTCGTTTACAAACTCAGATACTTTTGATTCATACTTAGAAAAATCAACACCTGAGAAAATAGTTTTTAGTGATGAACTTTTTGTTAACATATTTATCTCTCCTTTACTGTTTATATCTTATCGTAAAAATAAGGCAGAGCAAACTGTATATTTATTCTTCCATTTCTTCTTCACGTTTTGATTTATAGCTGTATGCAGCATAAATTAATACACCGATTGCAAGCCACACTATAAAATAAAGTGCTGAGGTTGCTTTTGCAGAGAATTTGCAATACATAAGAGCAAGACAGGTTAAAATCCCCAAAATAGGGAACCATGGGCAAAACGGGACTTTAAAAGGTCTCGGTCTGTTTGGCTCTGTCTTTCTCAAAATTAGAACCGCAATACAAATTATGATAAACGAAGTAAATGTACCAAAGTTACAAAGCTCTGCTGACAGGTTTAAGTCCATAAACAAAGCACAGACGATAACAACTAAGCCTGATAACCAGGTCATAATGTGAGGGGTCTTATATTTTTTATGAACTGCATTCAAAGATTTCGGTAAAAATCTGTCACGACTCATTGCCCAGAGAATTCTTGTCGTACCCAACTGATAAATCAATAAAACAGAAGTCAAAGCACAAAGAGCACCAACCGAAAGCAGACCTGCATACCAGTTCATTCCTATAAATCTCATTGCATGAGCAAGCGGTGCCTGTGTATCAATAAAATTAAGAGGAACAATCCCTGTCAGAACAAGTGCTGCACAAACATACAAAATTGTACATATCAAAAGCGTTCCCATAATTGCAATAGGCAAATCTCTCTGCGGATTTTTTGTTTCTTCTGCGGCAGTTGAAACTGCATCAAATCCTATATATGCAAAGAAAATTATAAACGCCCCGGAGAAAATACCTTCTATACCGTTCGGTGCAAATGTTGTCCAGTTCGTACCCCAGTTTTCGGGAGCGACATAGAAAGAACCCAAAACAATGAATGAAAGTATAATAAACATATTTACACCAACCATTATTGTTGCAACTTTTGTAGATTCTTTAACTCCTTTTATCAAAAGCAGAGTTAAGACAAATACAATTGCGACTGCAGGTACATTAACAGCAATGGGGATATCAATTCCGAACGGGAGATGAATGAACGGCATTGTATCCTGCGGGTTCCAGCCATTTCTATTACAGATTTCATACATTGTTCTGTAATCATTTCTGAGCCACAAAGGACAATTTACAACAAAAGCAGGGAGTATGTGTTTAAACCCTTTGAGAAACTGTACAAAATATCCTGTCCAGGCACTTGCTACCGTAATATTTCCGATGGCATATTCAAGCATCAGGATCCAGCCTACCATCCATGCCATAAACTCGCCCATTGTTGCATAAGTATATGTATAGGCACTACCGGCAACAGGAATCATTGCAGCGATTTCCGAATATGAGAGAGCCGAAAAAACGCTTGCTATTGCTGCCAAAAGCATTGATATAACAATTGCAGTTCCTGCTCCTGCACCATCTGAACTGCCTACTATTGCACTTCCTATAATCGTAAAAATACCTGTTCCGACTACCGCACCTATACCCAAAACTATAAGGTCAAATGCACTAAGAGTCTTTTTAAGTTCAGAGTTCGTACCCTCATCTATTAATTCCTGAGGGCTTTTGCATTTTATTAAATTATTAAATATTGTTTTTATACTATTCATTTTCAGCTATTTCTTTTATTTCTGTGTTTCTTTCAGCTTTACGGTTGTTCCAATAACCGTAAGTTGCATAGATTAAAATACCCATTACAATCCAAGCTATAAACAATTCTGTTGAAAGTTTTGCGGATTCACCGGTTGACGAGAACATCATAAATGCCATCAATCCTCCACAGCAGAATATTCCGGCAAGAGGGAACCATGGACATAAAGGAACTTTAAACGGTCTCGGTCGGTCCGGATCAATTTTTCTTAAAATTATAATTGCCGCACAAACTATTATAAAAGATGTAAATGTTCCAAAGTTACATAATGCCGCAGCTGCATCAAGGTTTAATGTAAGCGTTCCGAAGATAGAAACTATACATACTGCCCAGGTAAGAATGTGAGGAGTATTAAATTTAGGGTGAAGTTTTTGGAAAACCTTAGGTAAAAAGTTGTCACGGCTCATTACATACAGTATTCTTGTTGCAGCCATCTGCATTACAAGAAGAACTGATGTCAGCCCTGCTATTATACCTACTGACATAAATCCCGGTATAGCTTTTGCAACCCAGCCGTGCAAAACATTTTCCATAGCAAACGCTAACGGTGCTCCTAAGAAGGCAGGGTCAACGTTACCCTGTGTTCTGTACATACCTGTTAAAACAAGAGCAACAAGAGTATAAACGATTGTTGTTACAAGAAGAGAACCGATAATACCTCTCGGCAAATCTCTCTGCGGGTTCTTACATTCCTCTGCCGTTGTTGCAAGAGCATCAAAACCTATATACGCAAAGAAAATTATAAATGCACCCATAAACACACCGCTTGCTCCGTTTGGTGCAAACGGCACCCAGTTTTCAGGCTGCACAAAAAAGAATCCTGATACAACAAATAAACCGATAATGCCCAGTTTTAAGACAACCATGAACGTTGCAAATTTTGTTGAATCTTTTGTACCTTTTATAAGAGTTAAAGTTATAAACAATATAATCAAAGCCGCAGGTAGATTTATACTGAACGGCACTCCGCAGATTGAAGGAATGACCGAATGATAATCAATTCCCTGGCTTGATAATGTATGAACGGCACTTCTGAAATCACTTACAAGCCAAATCGGAGGATTAGCTATAAAAGCAGGAAGAACGTGTCCGAAACCTTTTAAAAACTGAACTACATAATTTGCCCATGCACATGATACCGCAATAAATGCAATTACATATTCAAGCATCAATATCCAGCCGACAAGCCAGGCAGCACATTCTCCTAACGTTGCATACGTATAAGAATAAGCACCGCCGGAAACCGGAATCATTGCCGCAAATTCGCTGAAACATAATGCTGAAAATACGCACGCAATTGCCGCAATAATCATAGATAATACTAACGCAGGACCTGCACCCGGACTTGTACCGTCAACCGAACCTGCCGCAGCAATACCAGCAACTGCAAATATTCCTGAACCGATAATAGCTCCCACACCAAGGATAATTAAATCCCAAACTCCGAGTGTTTTTTCCAAACCTCCTTTTGATGCACCTTCAACTGCATCATCAGGGGTTTTTCTTTTTAACAAATTTGCTATTATATTTTGTAGTGTCATTTTTAACCTTTCGTTTTTTTAGTCGGAAATGGAAAATTGAAAGCGGAAAGTTAGTGTCAGTCTATATACAAGACATACATCACTTTTAGTCAGTATCCTTATATATTTACCTCTTTACCCCTTGCAAAGCGGGAATCCGAGTTTTTCTCTCTGCTCAACATAAAGTTTTGCAACAGCAGAAGCCATTGTACGGACTCTGTTAATAAAGTTTATACGTTCATCTTTTGAAATAACTCCTCTTGCATCAAGAAGGTTAAATGTATGAGAACATTTTAAAACATAATCGTATGCAGGAAGTACGAGCTGTGCATTTACACAATTATCAACCTCCTTCTGATAAGCGTCAAACAAGCTGAAAAGTCTGTCTGCATCAGAGTATTCAAAATTGTATTTTGATTGTTCTATCTCATTTTGAAGATAAATTTCACCATACTTTAAAGTATTGTTCCACATAATATCAAAAACAGATTCTTTGTTTTGAATATACATGGCTATTCTCTCCAAACCGTAAGTTATTTCGAGTGCAACAGGCTTAACTTCCAAACCGCCTACCTGCTGGAAATATGTAAACTGAGTAATTTCCATACCGTCTAACCAGACTTCCCAGCCTACACCGGCAGCTCCAAGTGTCGGAGATTCCCAGTTATCTTCTACAAATCTTACATCGTGTTTGCTTAAATCAATACCCATAGCTTCCAAGCTCTTTAAATAAAGTTCCTGAGCATTATCAGGCGAAGGTTTAAGTATTACCTGATACTGGAAGTAATGTCCCAGCCTGTTTGGGTTTTCACCATATCTTGCGTCAGTAGGTCTTCTGCAAGGTTCAACCATCGCAGTCTGCCATGGTTCCGGACCCAAAGCTCTCAAAAATGTTGCGGGGTTCATTGTAGATGCACCTTTTTCGATATCATACGGTTGTTGAATAATACAGCCGTAATCAGACCAAAAACGTGACAAATTTAAAATCAAATCTTGAAAATTTAGCGCCATTTCATATTTCCTATGTTGTAAAATTTACACTTTAAAAATTATACATAGAAAAAGCTTAAATATCAAAGGGGGAAAATAAATATTGTTAAATTTTGTTAAAACTACATTTCTATAGTTGTGCCTTTGATGTTTTTAATATCTTCAAAAGGTTGAACATCATCAGGCTTCATTGCCTCTCGGATTCCCTTGTATTCTTCTATCATCTTTTTGAAAAAGCTTACAACAGGATTTGTTTTCTTAGGAGCTTTTCGGTTCATAAAATATCCTTCAGGATAGGTACGTGTATAAATTCCGTGTGACGGTTTTAATATAATCCTGTCTCCCGGTGTAGGTTTTATTTTAAACAAAATTTGTCCGTTATATCTTTGACAAACATTATTAATCCCTTTAGCCATTAAATTCTCCTTTTTATTATTACTTCTTATAAAACAAGTAAAAATAAATTTTGCGGGTAAATATATATTTTTTATTTTTCATTGAATACTACAAATGTATTTCTTATAACTTCATACCCTTTTAACAAAGATTTATAATCAACTTTTTCATTTGCAGAGTGCATATTGTAAACATCAGCCAAACCTAAAAGCATCGGCATAAAAGTTTCACCTTTTGAGTTTTTATGCTGACAGTAAATATGAGTTTCAGCTCCGGCATGGAAAGAAGAAATATCATTTTTTATTCCCGCACGTCTGCACGCTTCTGTATGAACCCTTTCTATTCTGTCATCCTCTGCTCTTTCAAATGGAGGTAAATGACATTCAAACTCAATTTTTGCTTCTGCCAAACCTTCATATTTTGAGTTAAACTTGTCCACAAGTGATGACATAAGAGCTTTAAGTTCATCTTCTTTTTGTACACTTGCGCTTCTGATTGAATAAGATGCCATTCCGAGAAC
>ONVC01000075.1 GCA_900321205.1 uncultured Acinetobacter sp.
GAAGTTGATTTTAATGATGAGATGCCAGAAGAAAGCGGGCTGAATATTCTCTCTGACACACAAGAGGAAGGACTTTTAGACATAAGTGATTCACTTGATTTAAACGAAGAAATATCGCTTATGCCAACAAGTGAAATAGTTTCGGAAGAAAGCGTTGAAGAAAAAAAAGAAGAGCTTTCTTATAAGCCGATGGATTATTCTTTATTTAACTATGCCCCGGAAGTTCATACTGATACCGATAAAATTAAAAGTATTGAGATGAAACTTTCTGATTTAAACAGTCAGAGACCTGAATTAAACATCATGAGAATTTTTGATTTAAAATATAAACAAAATTTACCAATTACCAAAATAGCTGAAGAACTTAATATAGACAAACAAGATGTCATTTCAGCTTTGGATGAAATAATTGAATTGATATAGGTGAGCAACTGAATGCAGTGTCCCAAATGTAAAAGTGAAATACCAGATAAGTCATTAAAATGTGAAAAATGCGGAACCAGAGTTGCCTCCGTATGTAAGAGTTGCGGTGCGGTTAACCCCATAAGGGCAACAGAATGCAAACAATGTCACACTGCACTTTTAAAGATTTGTACCGAGTGCGGAAGCGCAAACCTGCCTGATGCAGAATATTGCAGAAAATGTGGGGTTGAGTTTGTAAGAGGCAGCGTAATCACAAAAAAACAAACAACAAACACGCTTAATGCAGAATACAAGGCTGAAACATATTCTCAACAGAAGGCAAAGTCCTGTCTTTTAGAGGCAATAAAAGATGCAGACACCTCTATTATCACGCTTAACGGAGAAAGCGGCTGCGGAAAAAATTTAATACTGAGATATGCCGTAAACGAGCTTAAAAATGCAAAACTTGTTTGGCTAATGGGTACCTGTACTCAAATAACACAACTCTCCCCGTTTGGATATTTTCAGGATATGCTGCTGAATTTTTTTAATATTAATAACTTCTGCCCCGATACACTCCAGCTCAAAAAAAACTCTATCAGATTTTTCAGACAGGACTTCCCTACACTCTCCAATCAGGAAATCCTGAATTTACTCAATTTTTTATATCCTGAAAATATAGATAAATATGAGAACATTTACCAAAATAAAGCGAAAACGTTTATAATGATGAAAAAGGTAATACTTACCATTATAGAAAAAATAAAGTCCGTTTTCATTATTGATAATATTGAATACATTGATGGTATGTCATACGACTTCCTGAAAGAGCTTCTCAAGGATGAATATGTATTGCAAAGATGCAAATTTATTATTATATCAAAAGAAGCGAAACCGGGGATGGGCAGAATTACCTCAAACATATTAACACCTGAAAACTACAAAGATATAACAATTACAAACTTCACCGAAAGTCAGGTTGAAGCTCTTATTACTCAATACAGAGATGTCAGCGTAGGCAAAGATTTTATGAAGGTTGCGGCAAAAGTGTCCTGCGGTAATCCGGCTATTGTAGAACAGGCAGTTATGCTTTATAAAGACGAAAAAAGAAACAATTTAAAACACCTGAACTACAACTCCTTAGAATCAATAATAGAAGCAAGATTAAGTATATTAAGACAGGAAGACCTTCCTGCTTACAGAGTTCTGTCTGCAATGGCGGTTCTGGGTTCTAAATTTTATCCGGCTATGCTTGAAAATTTTGATAATAATACAAGCACAGACTTTGAAAGAATAATAGATACGTTACTAAGCAAAGGTTATATAAGCCAGATTAACAATTTATCTTTTGAGTTTAAAAGCTATAATATATGGGAAGCTGTTATATCAAACATAAAAAATGATGATATTTTTGAAGAGATTTTGAATATGCTTTATGAAATAATAAGCATTTACAAGCAATCTTCAATAGCACTTTTGGGATATATTGTTCAAAAACTTAACAATAATGACCAGTCTTTTGAAATATGGACTATGTTAATGAAACAGTCATCATACATCGGTGATATAGGTCTTTACATAATATCCCAAAAACAGGCTTTAAAACTTATCGAACATAAAACAAGCCCGTATTATCAGAAAATCAAAAAGAATATATATACACGCGTAGGGAAACTTCTTGAACCTATTGATTACACATTGGCATTTGATTATCTGCAAAAAGCTGTAATGATGCTGGAAGATAATGAGGATTATGAACACATAGACCTTCTCGGATACTTAGCATCTGCCTCAATGAAGATGGGAAATTACTGGGGTGCTATTGAATGTGCGGAAAGCGTTTTGTGCAAACTGCCTGAGGATATGGAACTTGAAAAAGCTCTGGTTAAATCCAGAGAAATACGTCCTATGGTCAGACTCGGGAATTACGGACAAGTCGTAAACCTGATAGATAATGAAATCATGCCGGTTATTCAGAAATACCTTACAAAAGGTAAAAACCAGCCGTCTATAACAGCTGACGACTTATATAAAATATGGATAGAACTGTATTTTGACTTAGCAGAAGCCCTTACATTCCAGGGTGACAGCAGAATGTTTGATATTATTAAACTTATCTTTGATATTATTGATAAAAATAAAATCACAGATACAACCATACTCTGCAAAGTACACCTTGCACTTGCCCTTGCAAACACAATAAAAGGCGACTTGCAGACATCACAAAAAATTCTTGACGATATCATTAAAGAATACTCGCTTGATGACATGAACCCGTTTATTATATCACGCTGGAATTTTACTGATATCTTAAACAAATTTATTAGGAAAGACTACGATAACCTTATGACAGAGTTGTTCAATGTTACAGCATACGCAAACAACACTAATGACAGCTTTACTAAAAATATACTTAAAACTCTTCTTGCCAAAATACTGAGAGATAAAAATGATACGAAACGGGCTCTTAGTATATTAGATGAACAGGTTGCATATTTTGCAAAAGAAAAAGTTGCAACAGGAGTATTATTATCCTGGTATATGATATCAGAGATAAAACTTGTAACAAAAGGAACTACTTTTGCACTTGATATTGCAACAAAAGCCCTAGATATTGCACAGGGACCGAATATTAATAACTACTATTTTATAGCACAGTTTAACAAATTAATCGGTGAAATTTATATAGCCAAACAGGATTTTGAATCGGCTAAAGTATATATAGAAAAATCTATTTTTGTTGCAAGACAATTTGACCTGCAAAACATACTCATAAGCGATTATCTGTTATACGCTAAGTATTATCAGGAGCTTGCACTCCCTAAAACATCACTCAGAGGTGATTACATCAAAAATGCTTTAAAAATGTATCAACAGGCAAAAAGTGTACCGTTAGTACAAACCCATCCGCATCTTATGCGTAAAATAAAGGAAGACTTGTCTGTTCTTACATCTTTCTGTAAAGTTAACGGCATTATACTAAAAAAGGGTACTAAGTAATATAATCATTTGGGTTGCCGGTATAATCAGCAATAACACCATCTTCTATAGGAAGATTACCTTCCAGAGGTACTTCTTCATATCCGTTAACAGAATTTTTATACGCAATAGCTCTTGTCCTAATCTCATCAAGTGCCATTGGTCCAGTCAAAACTTCCAGGACATCTCCGTTTGTATCATATATTTTTAGTCTTGGAATTTCTACACCATTTGGAGTCTTAAATCCCATTAAAGCAATTTTACCGTATTTGCCGAAACCGTCTTTTATAGCAAAATAATCTTCTTTTAAATTTGCACCTTCAAGGCAGGAAAGAGCTGCATTATTACAAGTTTCTCTTTGCATCCAGTCCTGAACCGTCTGAGTTTCAGCCATAAGTTCAATTAGTTGTTCTCTTGTTGCTTTGATACGTCTGTATAAAGGGTCACCGCCTCTGCCGACAGCAGTAGGACCACTTTCCCTCGGAGCACGTATTTTGTAATTAGATTCATCAATTACCTTCCCACCGGTCTGTTCAGACTGCTGAGCTTTGTTGTCCTGAGGAAGAGGAGTATTACCATTTCTGACGACTTCATAATCTTCTGACATTAACTAATTCTCCTTATACACCAGTTATCGGCAATTTATGGAAAAACTTTAGGATTTAAGTTATAAACCGATAAAAATTGTTACATTTGTTTACATCCGTTGTCTGATTATTGTATTATTATCATATGTTACCAAGAGACTACAGATTAAAAAAACGCTCCGCATTTGCGGCAACATACAGAACTGGAAGGACTTTACACTCTGACGGAATAACGGTTTTTATCGGCAAGGAAAAAACTAACGAATTTCCTACACGTGTGGGGTTTGTTGTCAGCAAAAAAATTCATAAAAGAGCGGTAAAACGAAACCGTATAAAACGACTTATGAGAGAAAGTTACAGACTTTTAATAAAAGAAGGTGCCGTTAGTGACAAATACCTTTCACTAATATTTGTTGCTTCTTCTAAATTGTTGAATATGGGGTTCAAAGAAGTTGATAACTCAATTAGAAAACTGGTGTATAAATTATAAGGGGTAAATAATGATAGATGGAATAGTTACACCAGCTCTTCGCGATATAGATTATCTTGCCCCTGCTGCACCATATCCTGTTGTGCCGTCGGGAATTATGGTTAACCAGAACACTATATACAGATATGCTATTCCTACTGATGAACAACCCACTTTATTAATTACCGACCACATTCCGGACCACAACGGAAATTTTATCAACCCCGGTTATTATCAGCTTGCGCTGTCGGATGACAGGGAATTTTTGTATCTTATAGAATCAAAGAATCTTATTGCGGTAATACCTGTATTTAAAATTGCGGAAAACAAACGTGAGCTTCACAAATTATACGCATCAAAAAAAGAACTGACCAGAGAAGAAAAGCGAGAAAGAGCAAAGAAAAAACGCAAAGATAAAATTCAGGAAAAAATCAATCAGAAATATGCAGTGTCAGGAGCAACTCCTCCACAGAAATACGAACATATGGAAGCAGAGATTGAATACATAAAAGAAGGCGGATACTACCTGATAAGGTATGAAAAGGGGTTTATCAGAGCCTGGGGAGCAATTAAACGATAGGGGTAGAGATATAAAATGGCTTTATTTTTCTTTTAAAGCGTTTTTCCCTCTGAGTTCTCTGTGGAAAGTTATTGCAAACCTGTGAGCTTCATCTCTGATACGCTGAATCAAATAAAGCGCATTAGAGTTTCTCGGCAGAAGAATAGATTTTGATTTATGCGGAAGAAAAACTTCTTCTTCCCGCTTTGCAAGAGATACAAAGTCAATATCCTTTACACCGTCTATATTTACCCCTTCGACTATTTGCATTACACTTGAAAGCTGACCTTTTCCGCCGTCTATAATTATCAAATCAGGTTTTTCCCACTTTGGTTCACCCAAACGATTTAATCTTCTTGTTAATACTTCCTTCATTGATAAGAAATCATCCGGCTTTCCTTCCGTCATACGCACTTTAAATTTACGATAAGCAGTTTTCTTCGGAAGTCCGTTTTGGAAAACAACCATTGAAGCAACAGTGTTTGTACCCTGAATATGAGATATATCATAACACTCGATTCTGTTCGGGAAGTTTCTGAGATGAAGTTTTTCCGCCAAATACGAGCCTACTTCATTAAAATCATCCCTTATTTCAGCCATTTTTTTCAGGCGGGCATTATCTAAAGTGTTCTGTGCATTCTTTTTTGCAAGTTCATAAAGTTCATTGTATTTACCCCTGCCCCTGCCGTAGTTTATTGTAATTTTCTTGCCTGACATAATTTTAAGCCAGTCCTGATAGAGTTCTTTTTGCCCGACTTCTTCAAGGTCTTTTGATACAATCTTATCTGGATATTCAAGTTTTAGTGTTGAATAGTACTCTCTGAAAAAGGTCTCAAAGTATTCTGTTTTATCCGCATTATCCGCAAAGTAAGTAAAATCCTTTTTGTCTATCAAACGCCCCTGTCTTATCATCATTATAACGATTACCAGTATTCCGTCTTCGTAGAGAACCGCAAGAATATCCTCGTTAAGCTTTGTATTTTCATACACAACTTTTTGGCGTTCCAGTGTTTTAACCAAATCATTATAACTGTCTCGCATTTTAGCTGCTTTTTCAAACTGCTCGCTTTCAGCGTACTTTGTCATTTGATTCTTTATCTCGTTTAAAAGTTCTGTCTGTTTTCCGCTCAAAAACAATTCTACCTGACCTATAAGTTTTTGATATTCATCTGGTGTTACTTTACCCTGACAGGGTGCAAGACACTTTCCTATGTGATAATACAGGCATGGACGATTTGAAAACTTCGGTTGTTTGCACTGTTTCAGCGGAAATATTTTTTTCAGAAAATCAAGCGTTGCATACATTGCCCCAACGTCCGTATAAGGTCCGTAGAATCTCCCTTTATCGGGGTTTAGATTTTTCTTTCTTACTACCTGAATACGGGGAAAATCCTCTTCCGTAATTAAAAAATACGGATATTTTTTATCGTCTTTTAAAAGAATATTGTATTTTGGTTTATGCTTCTTGATTAAATGGGATTCTAAAATAAGAGCTTCTACTTCCGAATCCGTAATAATGTACTCCATTCTTTCGATTTGAGAAACAAGAACCGTTACCTTAACGCTGTCGTGTTTTTTGTGAAAATAACTGTAAACTCTGCGTTTAAGGTTTTTTGCTTTTCCGACATAAATAATCTCATTTTCTTTGTTGTAATAAAGATAACAACCCGGTTGTGTCGGAACTAATTTAATTGTTTCCAAAAGTTCTTGATTCATAAAGATATTATACATTATTTTTAAAGTAATGTATAAAGCTCCAAAATATTTACACAGAATTACCCTTATATAACAAACTCTTCTTTTAAATACTCCAGTTTTTCTTCGCTGTTTGCTTCAAAATATATTCTTAAAAGAGGTTCTGTTCCGCTCGGACGAACAAGAATTTTAGTTTTGTTCCCGAGCATCATTTTAACTCCGTCCTTTGTGTCAAAAGAAGTAATATTGTATTTACCGACGGTTTTAAAACCTAGAAGTTTTTCCATAATAGGTTTTATCTCGTCAAGATTATCCAGCTTTATGTCAATTCTGTCAGTATAGAATCTGTTTTCAGCCAGTTCATAAATTTCCTCCTGAAGCTCATATAAAGTTTTTCCGCTGTCCGCCAAAGCTTCGATAAGCAGAAGATTTGCAAGAATACCGTCTTTTTCGGGAATATGTCCCTGAATACTCAGACCGCCTGATTCTTCACCACCTATTATAACTTTATTAGTTCTCATTGCTTCACCGACATGCTTAAATCCAACAGCTGTTTCTATTACATCTACACCGAGTTTTTTTGCCACAAGATCAATCAGAATACTTGAACCAACGGTTTTAACAACAGAACCTTTATACCCTTTCTTAACAAGATATCTCAATAAAATAGCGATAATCTCATTCGGAGAAACATACTCGCCCTTTTCGTTTATAACTCCGAATCTGTCAGCATCACCATCATTTGCAAGACCGATTGAATTCGGTGTATTTTTAACTTTTGATATTAAATCTTTTAAAAATCTCGGTTTAGGATCCGGCATACCGCCTCCGAATTCAAAATCATGATACAGGTGAATGCTCTGGAACTGAATACCCATCTGTTTTAGAATCTCGTCAAAATATCCTATTGAAGCGGAATATAAACCGTCATAAATTATATTTGTTTTTAATAAAGATTTAATTTTTCCGAAATCAACAAGTGAAGATATGTGTTCATAGTATTTAACGGAAAAATCAGTTTTAATAAAAGCACCATTTTCACCACTTGGAAAACCTTTATCAAGATTGTTGAGTATGGCATCTGTAATATCAGATGTTGCCGGACCTGCATAATCCGGAATAAATTTTATACCCAAATACTCCGGAGGATTATGTGAAGCCGTAAACATAATTGCACACGCATTCATACGTTTTGCATTATAGGCAAGCACCGGCGTCGGAACAACACGAGAAGAAAAATAAACCTGGAATCCTTTTGCTTTGAGTACATTAGCAGTAAAACCCGCATACTCATCAGCTGACTTTCTCGGATCATACCCGACAAGAATCGGCTTATCGTAACCAAAGGTTTCGGCTACATATTTACCGATTGCCATAATTACTCTTTCAACATTTTCACCGTTAAATTCTTCTCCTAAAACAGCTCTCCAGCCGTCAGTTCCAAACTGTATGCTCACAAAAATTCTCCTTATAATAATTAAGGCGGTAATGCGTATGCTTTACCCGCCTTAATAGTCAACTTTAAATCAGGGTAGCCGAAAACTATTTCTTTGCCCCTACCGTTCTCCATTTAATATTCATGTAATCGAGTGCAAATGCACCTGTACCGTCTGCATTTTCAGTAAACTGAATCGGAAGTCTTCCTTCTCTTTCACAAACTTTTAAAGTCCAGATTTCTTCCCAGCTTCCGTTCTTTTTCGGTTTTGAGATTTCGGTATTTGTAATTGCAACCGTAAAACAATCTTTTGTTGCAATTCTTAAACCGTAAGCACCGACAGAAAAAATTGTATCCTGTTGCAACTGAGGGGATGCAATTGTTTTACCCGGTAACGGAACTTCTCCGATAAAATTATAGTATGCAAAAGCCGTTGTTGAAGTAAATAAAGCTATTGCTAATAAAAATGCCTTAATTTTGGACATGTATAACTCCTTTCATATTCCTAATCCTGTCTGATAAGTTAATAATATCATAAAACCTTTTTTTTTGCACTATATATGTAATTAGGAAGTTTTTATTTCGTAACATAGTGAGAGTTCTCATCAAAATATATAATTTGGTGTATTTCAATTATTTTTATTTATATGAGACTTTCTTTATCATTAAAGAAAGTCTCCAAAGAAACTGCCCAAGCTGGAACTACGCTCACTAATCAAAAGTAACGCTCAACTTAAGCCTCGTAAACTCCTCACTTCTTTCGTCAAACAACACTCGGCTTGATGTTGTTTCGCTAACATTGATTGTTCGCTCCGTTAGGCTTGGGAAAAATTAATTATTTCTATCTTTTGGGCCTAA
>ONVC01000081.1 GCA_900321205.1 uncultured Acinetobacter sp.
ACCGCGTGCAATAAAAGAAATTCTACATTCTTAATCTGAATAATTATATTTACCAGCTTATATTTACCCCCCAATTGTAAAATTATTCTTAATGATTAGAGATTTTCTGATTTTATTGTTGTATAATAAACGTATTAGATTAAGGAGTAATAAAAGTGAGTATTATAGAAGGTTTACTGACTGTCACAAATGAAAAATTTTGCATTGTAGCTTCACGTTTTAACGAGTTTATTACAAACAAACTTGTTTCGGGTGCATTAGATGAACTTAAACGTCACGGAGTTGCAGACGATAATATAGATGTTGTTTGGTGTCCCGGTGCGTTTGAGATTCCGCTCGTTGCAAAAAAATGTGCAAAGACAGGAAAATACTCTGCTGTTATTGCTCTCGGAGCTGTAATTAAAGGCTCTACTTCTCATTATGATTATGTGTGTGCGGAAGTTTCTAAGGGTGTTGCCTCTGTCGGCTTAGAAACAGAAATTCCGGTTATATTCGGTGTGTTAACGACAGATAATATTGAACAAGCTATTGAAAGAGCAGGTACCAAGTCAGGAAATAAAGGCTCTGATGCTGCTAAATCAGCTATTGAAATGGTCAGTCTTTTATCAAAAATCAATTAATTAGAAAACAATGTTAGTTACTTCAGTTACAAGTTACGGTTTAAACAGGTCTTTTTACGGAGTGGGTAAAAAATGGAGTATTTCGACAAAGCCCGAAAGGAGTGTTTCTATGAGTGAAATTATTACAGAGTACAGAAACGAAAATACCAAAAATATTGATTTACTTTCAACTATTGATATCGTGAGAAAAATCAATGAAGAAGATAAACTTGTAGCGCTTGCAATTGAAGATGAGACAGAAAATATTGCCCGTGCTGTTGATATTATTGCAAAACAGTTTATAAAGGGCGGGAAATTGTATTACTTTGGCGCAGGAACATCCGGAAGAATAGGTATTCTTGATGCTTCTGAGTGTCCGCCTACGTTCGGGGTTTCTCCTGATATGGTTCAGGGGATTATAGCTGGTGGGGATAAGGCAATCAGATTAGCTGTCGAAGGTGCAGAAGATAACTTTGAACAGGGAAAGAAAGATGCCGAAGTCCTTACGAATAATGACGTTGCTGTTGCAATATCTGCAAGCGGAAATCCAAAGTATCTTTTGGGCGTATTGGAAAAAGCTGAAGAAAACGGCTGCAAAACAATTGCGCTTACCTGTAATCATAACGCAGCAATTTTAGATGAGGCAGGTCACGGGATTTGTGTAGAAGTAGGACCGGAAGTTATTGCAGGTTCAAGCAGAATGAAGGCAGGCTCCGTTCAAAAAATGGTTTTAAATATGCTTACAACAGGAGCAATGATTAAAATAGGAAAAACCTATGAAAACTTTATGATAGATTTAATGCCGACAAACGAAAAACTGAAAGACAGAGCTATCAGAATTGTGTCAGAAATCGCAGGGGTAAAAGTGTCAACGGCTCTTGAAACATTAATGAATTGTGACTGGAAAGTTAAAACTGCAATTACCATGCTAAAATGCAAGCTTACTAAAGAACAGGCAGAGGAAGCTCTGAAACGTAATTGCGGTGTGTTAAGAAGAACTCTGAACAGTTTGATTAAAGCTTAGATGCACTGGTCTTTGCAATGCGACATTACGCAGAAGTTGTTCCACGCAATTTTTGCGGAATGGTCTTTCTTAAAAACATTAATCAATTCGTTCAGGTGTTCGCTTCTGAACCTTGTAATGGCACTTCTCCGATTTTTATTGTTTAAACTTTTGCAGGCTTCAATAAAACGGTGCATGTTTCTTTTTTGCAGACCTACATTACTTGTTGAGTACCAGGTTCTTAATGCAGCAGAATGAAAATATCCTTTTGAAAGGTTTGCTTTCAGACTTTCGTTAATTGCTCCGGGACCCTTGTTAAAAACAAGGTCTATCATTGCATTTTTTATAGAACTTGGGGCTTTGTTATAAAGTTCGCCGCCAAAGTATTTTGCATATTTTTTAGCGGTCATAATATCATTTGCAAGGATTTGGTATGCTTGTTTTGAATTGATTTGCATACCATCAAAAACAGTCGGTTCTCCTGTCAGACTTGTATGTCCGAATCCTATTGTAAGATAGCCGTTAGGGTGTGTTCTGTCTTTTACACCGTCATATTCTGCTTTCGTGAGCGGCCAGTTTTGTTTTCCTTCTATACCTACAAGAATATCTCTTATGTAACGTTCAGATATTCCTGTGTATTTTGCAACGGTCTGTAAATCATGAACCTGATTTATATTAATGTTACCGCCTTTAAATTTTGAAATTATTGTTCCTGTTTTTTTATTTCTTGCCTGTACAACTGCTGACCTATTGATAGGTTTTGATACAGCTTTTTTTGTATTAGTTTTTACAGCCGTTTTTTTGTCTGCTTTTGCTGTTACAGTTGTTGCTTTTTTTGCGGGAGCTGTTTTCTTTGGTTGTTTTATCGGTGCAGGTTTTGCGTGGAGTTTTTGTTTTTTCCCGGCTTCGGTAGTCTCAAAATCAACTCTTAAAACTTCTCCTTTGTCTGTTGTAATATTTACAACCCCTGCTTTTAAATCACATCGAAACTCTTTTACTCCCAAACCTCTGAAAACATCCGTAGAAGTTCCAAATCTTTCTTTTGCGTGTTTGAGGTCACGAATTGTTAAAAAATCTATGTCATCATCAGCGTCACAATCATTTCCGCTGGCTAACGCTTCCAGTAATCTATACTGTGTTTTAGGAAGCCAAACATCGCTGGTTTGTCCCGTGCTCAATGCAAAAGAAAGCTCATTAGCAGGTTTGTTTCCTTTTTTGGGGTCAATATTTTCTATTTTGCAATTTCTTTCAAGACGAATTTCCGAATTCTGGCTTTTATTGCTCTGATTAATAAATCTGATTGGCATATATCTTCCCTTCCCCCGTGGGTCCCTATATATATAAAATGTATTTAAGTCTCAATATTGCCTTCTTTGACACTGTTTTTAACAAATGTTTACATTTTTGCCCATACGTGGTAAACAGAGCAGGGTTATAGTATAATCTTCTTATAAGAAGGAGTATAGTATGGGGTTAAAAAAGTTAACTGTTTTGGGACCGGGGTGCTGGGGATTAACGCTTGCCTGGTTAATGAATGATAATTTTGATAATGTTACGGTCTGGGGCAGGGAATGTGATTTGAATGATGAGCTTGTTATAAACAAGCACTGTTCAAAACCGCTAGAAGTTCAGCTTGATAAAAAGGTTGAATTTACTTCTGATTTAAAATCTGCAATAAAGGATGCTGATATTATATTAACCGTTGTTGCAACGGGCGGCGTAAGACCTGTTTGCGAACAGTTGAAAGAAGCCGGCATAAATCCGAATACACCGCTTGTTAATGCTTCAAAAGGTCTTGAACTCAACTCTCTTATGAGAATGTCAGAAGTTATAAAAGATGTTTTGCCTAACCAAAAAGTAGTTATTTTATCAGGTCCGACATTAGCAAAAGAAGTTCTTATGGGTAAACCGACAGCAGCATCAGTTGCGTGTGAAGATATCGAAACTGCTGAGTTTGTTCAAAATGCGTTAAATGTTCCCGGAAGATTCAGACTTTATACTAATACAGATGTGATTGGCGTGGAACTCGGCGGAAGCTTAAAGAACGTTATAGCAATTGCATCAGGTTTTGCTCACGCTATGGATTTGGGTGACAACTGTATGGGAACTCTGCTGACAAGAGGTATGGCTGAAATTGTAAGGCTTGCGGTTAAATTGGGTGCAAATCCTTCTACAATGTACGGACTCTCCGGCATGGGTGATTTGATTGCAACATGTTCAAGTCCGATGTCCAGAAACTACACAGTCGGTTCGATGCTGGGTCAGGGTAAAAAAATTGATGATATTTTAGCAACACTCGGTTCAGTGGCAGAAGGTGTAAAAACCTCAAAGGCAGTTTGTGATTTGGCTCAAAAACTCGGAATAGAAGTTCCTGTTTCAAGCGCAATCTATGAAGCTGTATATACAGATATTACTCCGCAGGAAGTTTTATCAAAACTTATGAACAGAAAACTTAAAAAGGAAGAATGTTATGATAAAATACGCGGTTAATTATCTGAAAAATACCTTTCACCCGATTATAAAGAACGGTAACGGCGATATTAAGGAAAACTTAGACGGAAAGCTGGTTCTGGTTCGCACGGAAAAAGGTGAAGAAGTTATGAAGGCATTTCTTGTAAATCAGGAGATTGCATCATTGTTTGAAAAATCCGATAAAACCCCTGAACCGTTTGAGTTTCTTCGTGTTATGACACAGGAAGACATGATGATTTATGAAGAGCTTAAAAAAGAAGAAGTTACTTCATTTTTTAAGTGTAAAGAGCTGGTACAAAAACACAAACTTGTTATGAATCTGGTACAATGCCGTATAACATTTGATAAACGAAAAATATCTTTTTATTATACAGCACCCGAAAGAGTTGACTTCCGTGAACTTTTAAAAGATTTAACACAGGTCTTTAAGCGAATGAGAATAGACCTCCGTCATATAGGCGTAAGAGATGAATCATCAATTATGGATGGTACGGGAATCTGCGGAAAGCCTTTTTGCTGCTCTTCGTATTTAAGGAAGTTTGAATCCATAAACGTAAAACTCGCAAAAGACCAGGGAATGCCAATTTCACCTTCCAAAATTTCGGGTACATGCGGAAGGCTTTTATGCTGTTTAACTTATGAGTATGATAATTATATAGAAGCTGCAAAGGGTATGCCTCCTGTCGGTTCCGCGGTAATGACGCCGTCAGGTATAGGCAAGGTATGTTTTATACAGTTCCTGAATAACTCTGTTGCTGTAAAATTTGAAGACGGAAAAATTAAAGAATTTAAAAAAGAAGACCTGGAAATGGTTGATGCAGATGTAAATGTTGACATTGAAGAAAACCGTATCAGTGCTTATTCTACTGATGATGAAAAAGTTGATGCACGTCAGCTGAAACAACTTGAAGATGACAGAAATAGTTCTACGGGTAATGTATAAGTTTTAAAAGGAGAATAAATATGTTAGAAAGAATTGAAAAATTACAAGTAGTATCATTAGGTATTTTGATTGGGTTGGCTCTTGTTGTTTCAACAAAGATGGTTGCTTCAACCATTCAAAAGAATGAAATATCAGTTACGGGTTCTGCATATGAAATTGTTAAATCCGATAAGGGTACATTAAATTTTGATATTGAGGTTAAAAAGCCAACTTTGGTTGAATCATATAAAACAGCACAAGAAAACTTAAAGGTTGTTCAACAGTATTTAAAAGATAAAAAAATTGATAAGATAGAAGTTAAAACTCCAAATTCTTATGCATCATACATGAATGATTCCAGAGGGTATTCAACTAACATTGTAGATCATTACAACTACACTCAGCCTGTTTCGATTGCCTCAGATGACGTAGAACTTATAAAAGAAATTTCAACAGATATTACAGGTCTAATCAATAAAGGTATAATGATAAATGTTTATACGCCGTCTTATGATTATTCCAAATTGCCTGACCTGAAGGTTTCACTTCTGGAAAAAGCTTCAACAGATGCAAGAAACAGAGCTGAATCAATGCTCAAACCTTCTCATAACAGAGTCGGCAAAATATCTGCCGTAAGAATGGGCGTTTACCAGATAACTCCTGTTGATTCAACAAATGTTTCTGATATGGGTATCAACGATACATCAACAATTGATAAAAAAGTCACTGCTGTTGCAAACGTTACATTCAGAATTAAATAAATAAAGTTTGACCTTCTGAGGATATTGAATTGTTATATAACATGTGCTATCATAGTTATGTACATTTATCTATAATAAGAAGGTTAGCATATGGAAATTAATTTTCAGGGAACGAGTAGCCAAATTCAGGATTATATTCGTAATGAAGCTAAGGCAGAAGAGACTGAAGCTGCATATCAGGTAAAATTATTAAAAATGCAGCGAGAATCTGA
>ONVC01000076.1 GCA_900321205.1 uncultured Acinetobacter sp.
AATATGGATAGGTTCAGCAGAAGCAAGCGCAATAATAAGATGTATAGAAGGTCTTGTCGTTGCCCGTCCTATGACTCACGATTTAATTGCTAATCTGATAGAAAAAACAGGTTACACATTAGAAAAAATCGAAATCAACAATGTAGAAAAAGAAACTTATTATGCAACTCTGTTTCTCAGAAAAGGTGAAGAAACTCTTGAACTGGATGCAAGACCGAGTGATGCAATAGCAATTGCAATGAGATGTGATGCACCTATTTTTGTTACGGCAAATGTTCTCATGAACGGCTCTGTTTCAACAGATACCGCAAAAGACGAAGAGGAAGCACAAGAGTTTAAAGATTTTATACAAAATATTAAACCTTCTGATTTTGAAAAATTAATGAAGGGAAAACACGAAGAATCAGACCAATAGTGGAACTACCCTGCCCGGATACAGGCAGAGCAAAAGAGGAGAGAGAATATGGTCACATTGATATCAATATTATCAGGAATACTGGTTTTATGCGAATTTGCATTGCTTAAATACTGCCGTGTAAAAAAACGTTATTTATTTGCCTTCGGATTTTTTGCAACAATCCTTGTTCTCACAGCACTTTTGGTTACCGGAGATATCACAATAGCTTATGAAAGTATGGGATAAAAATGAACATTAATACAAATTACAACAATCTTGAACAGAGTTACTTATTTTCAACAATAGCAAAAAAAGTTAAGATGCCATGCACAAAGCGGTTGACGAAATGGGCATTCAGTCAACATTCAGAGGATACGGTCCTGAACAGGGATATGATTTTTTACGCGAGGCAGTTAAGGGATATTATAAAAAACATAATGTAGACTTAGAGCTAGACGAAATATTTATATCTGGCGAGTATGAGAAAAACGGTGACGGAACAAAACGTTACAGGCGCATGGCGGAGCTTAAAAGCGTGGAGCTTGTTTTTGAGCGTGCAAAAAGCGACCTTGGAAACATACTCGACCTGTTTGCAAAAGACAACACCGTATTAGTACCGGACCCCGTTTACCCTGTTTATGTTGATACTAATATTATGGCAGGCAGAGAAGTCCAATTTATTGATGCAAACGGAGAAAATGAGTTTCTGCCATTGCCGGATAAAAATGTAAAGGCAGATATTATTTATATTTGTTCACCGAACAATCCGACAGGTGCGGTTTATAACAAAGAACAATTAAAAGAATGGGTGGATTATGCACATAAAAACAAAGCAATAATCCTTTTTGATTCGGCTTACGAATGTTTTATCTCGGATAAAAACCTGCCACGCTCAATTTATGAAATTGAAGGTGCGAAGGATTGTGCAATAGAGTTCTGCTCACTGTCAAAAACAGCAGGATTTACGGGAACAAGATGCGGATACACAATAGTACCTGAGAATCTGGGTAATCTAAATAAAATGTGGGTCAGAAGACAAACTACAAAATTCAACGGAGTTCCGTATATTGTACAGAGAGGAGCTGAAGCCGTATTCTCAGAAGAAGGACAAAAAGAAATTGCGGAAAATATAGCTTACTATAAAGAGAATGCAAAAGTCATCTCTGATACTTTAACAGAATGCGGAATATGGTTTACCGGAGGAAAACATTCACCGTATATCTGGTTAAGATGTCCAAATAATATGAAATCCTGGGAATTCTTTGATTACCTTTTAAATAATGCTCAAATTGTCGGTACTCCGGGAGCAGGTTTCGGCAGAAACGGAGAAGGATATTTCAGGCTTACTTCCTTTGGTTCAAAAGAAAATACCAAAGAAGCAATGAAACGATTTAAAAATTTATTTAAAGCATAAAAAAAATCAGGCGAAAAGCCTGATTTTTTTTATTTGTTTAACTCTTTTCGTGCGTCATTCATGCCTTTATTATAAGCGTCTTTTTGTTTCCCTGCCATAGTAATAAGGTTCCAGTAGTGAGTTGAAGCCCCCAGGTTGTTAAATGCACCCATAACGTAATTATCAGGTGCGTTATCTCTCAATTTTACAAAATTTTCTGCGTCAGCGTATTTAGCATACTCGATTTTTGAATCAACAATTACGTCACTTGTAAAGATTGTATCCAGAGGAGCCTTAAATTTTTCTTTTCTGTGATGGACCCCGTTCAAACTGTCTTTAACCAACTGATACCCTTTTTGATATGCTTCTTTTGCTTTTGCCTCGATTAACAAGCTATCCCAGTATTCGATTGCTTCACCGCTGTATTTATCATAATTTTGCTGCTGCGTGGAAAATCTTTCCGCTTTGAGGAGTTCATCACCTTTTAAATATTTAATAGCCTGTGCCTTTGCTTTTTCTTCAAATCTTGGTTCTACACAACCGGACACAACACCCGCTGCCATAGCCAAACCAATTAAACGACATGATACTTTACTGACATTCATAACAAATACCCCTTGATATGTACGAAGTTATTATAAGAGAAAATTAAAATTTAATCAAATTGTATTAACGGTGTTTGCGAACACGTACACCTTCGACTTCATGAACGTCTTCCGTTACTATAAAAGCTTTAGGATCAAGTGAGTGAACAACATCTTTAAGTTTAGGCATCTCAAATTTATTAACAACACAATAGGTTAAAATCTTTTCCTGCCTTGAATATCCTCCGGTTGTTCTTATATAGGTAACACTTGTATCAAGTTCTTTCATAATAGCATCACCGATTTCTCTGTGATATTGAGATACAATCCGTACGGACTTTGATTTATCAAGACCTTCAAGAACTGCATCAATAACTTTTGAGGCAATATAATAAGTTAGAATTGAATACAAAGCTCTGTCCCAGCCGAGAAGAAAACCTGCTCCGGTGTATATAAAGAGGTTAATAATCATTAATAATTCGCCTACTGATATTATCCTGAGTTTTTTTGATATCGTTATCGAAAGCATCTCTGTACCGTCAAGTGAGGCATTATTTCTTAATATAAGACCGACACCAAATCCGAGTATAATACCGCCGAATATAGCAGAAAGGATTAAATCCTGAGTAACGTGAAATCCATGGAATACGTTTGTTGCAATAGCCAGCATTGTTGTTGCAAACAAGGTATGAAGAATAAATTTAACACCCAGTTTTTTTATTGCCATTAATATAAACGGAATATTTATACAGAAAATCAGAATACCTAAGTTAAACTTGGTAACATAGTGAACCATCATTGATATACCGATTACTCCGCCATCAATGATGTTATTCGGGAGCAAAAATGTTTCTAAAGCTGCAGCTGTGATAAATGCGCCTAAAGTAATAAAAAGAGCACGTGCTATATATTCTTTAACAAGTTCGGCTCTTGTCTTTTTTTTCGGCTCAATTTTCTTTTTATGAAAAAACATTTGTATCTCTCTTTATCATTTTCTGCGCAAAACATCAAAAAGATTTTTATGTTTAGCAGCTGTCTCTTCCGTATTTTTCTTCAAACCTAAAATAGATTCCAAATCCTCTTTTAATGTTTTTAAATCTTCATATTTTTTCAGCATTCCATCCATACAAATTGAAACATCACCGGTTTCTTCAGAAACAACAAGACAAGCTGCATCAGAAACTTCTGACATACCGATAGCAGCTCTGTGACGTGTACCGTATTTCCAACTGAGTTTTGGGTCTTCTGTCAATGGCAAAAGCACTCCGGCAGAAAGTATTTTGTTTCCTTCAATTACCATGGCACCGTCATGAAGGGGCGTATTCGGATGGAATATAGTTAAAATCAATTCTGCAGATATTACCGCATCAATTCGTGTACCGACATCAGAATAAGCTCCGGTTGTCAAACCCTTGTTAAATACAATAAGGGCACCGGTTTTAGTTTTGGTCAGGTATTTTACAGCCTCAATAACTTCTTTTATAATATCCACTTCGGTATTATTAGCTTTTGAGGAATCTTTTGAAAAAAGCGTTTTTCCGATAAAACCGGGCTGACCGAGATATCCGAGAAAACGTCTGAGTTCCGGCTGAAAAATTACGATTAAGCTCAGTGATACAACCATTACCAACCCTTTTACAAAAAGACCTAAAATTGTAAGGTTAATAAGAGTCAAAACTTCACCCATAATCCACATAAAAATAAGAATAAACAGACCTTTTACAAGTTTTTCAGACTGCGTATTCCGAATAAATTTTCTGTAAAAAAGATAAAGAGTTGATGCAATTATAAGAATTTCAATAACGTTAATCCAGGTCAGTGACCATTTGAGTTGACTCAGGATGCTATGTAGAATTGCAATAAACGTATCTATCATTACTTTCTCAACCTATCAGGGATATTATCACGAATGATTAAATCATCAAGACTCTCTCTATTTACTATAATATCAGATTGTGAAGATTTTACAAGTACCATGGCAGGTTTTTCAACACGATTATAATTTGATGCCATAGAATAATTATAAGCACCTGTATTATAAACACAGATAATATCGCCGGGTTCAAGATTAGGAAGTGCAATTTCATTAATCAAAATATCACCGCTTTCACAATATCTGCCTGCAATTGTAACCTTTTCATTTTTTTGAAAGTTCGGCTTATTCACAACATCTGCGGTATATTCAGCCTGATACATACTTGGTCTCGGATTATCCGCCATTCCTCCGTCAACTGCAACATAGCGTTTAATTTTACCGTCTATATTTACCTCTTTTGAACTTCCGACTGTGTACAAAGTAACCCCGGAGGTAGAAATAATGCTTCTTCCGGGTTCAAGATAAATTGCAGGAATCTTAACAGAATGTCTATGCATTGCATTTGTTACAGCTTCAGCCAATGCTTTAACATCAGGAGGACAGTCTTTTTCTGTATATTTCACTCCCAAACCGCCGCCAATATTCATTTCATCAAGAGAAAGACCAAACTTTTTGTTTATTCGGGCAATCTCTTTTATCAGAATCTCAACCTCATCTTCAAATGATTTAAGTTCAAAAATCTGAGAACCGATATGAGCATGAACACCCTTTATATTAATATTTTTATATTCGTTAATTATAAGAGTTATGATATTATCAACCTGATTTAAGTCAAAGCCGAATTTTGAGTCAATTTGACCTGTTTGAATATATTCATGAGTATGGCATTCAATCCCCGGAGTCAGTCTTAAAAGAATATCAACTTTCACACCTTTTTCTTCTGCGATTTTATTTAAAAGTTCAGCCTCATAAAAATTATCAACAGAGAATCTGCCTATTTTAACACTAAGCGCAAGTTCAATTTCTCGTCGGGTTTTGTTATTTCCGTTGAATAAAACCTTAGACATGTCAACACCGGATTTATAAACTGTATAAATTTCGCCTGCTGATACCGTATCAAAACCAAAACCTTCTTCATCAAGAATTCTGGTTATTGCAGAAGTACATAATGCTTTTGAAGCATACATCATCTTAATATTAGGACAATCCTTAAATGCCTCTTTATAATCTCTGCATACTCCCCTCAGCGTATCTTCATCAATTACATAAAGCGGCGTTCCGTATTTTTCGGCAAGCTCTTTCAGGTCACAACCGCCTACACTTATATTTCCTGCTTCATTTACCTCTGTTGTTAAGGGCTTTAGTGATTGATTTACGCTCATCCTGTTATCCTCTGTCCTTTTTGCTATCAACTATATTTTACCAAAAAAAAAGTTATTTATTTCTTTGAATAAATTTGGTACAATATGTTATATATTATAGGAGAAAGTGTATATGTCTATTGATGATACTTTGGTAATGATTTTAGCCGGCGGCGAGGGTAAAAGGCTGCATCCGCTGACCCAGGACAGGGCAAAACCGGCAGTACCTTTTGGCGGAAGATACAGAATTATTGACTTTGTTCTTAACAACTTCATTAACTCAGGGTTCTTCAAAATAAAAGTTTTAACCCAATATAAATCTGATTCGCTAAATAAGCATATTGCAAAAGGCTGGCAGTTATCACCATTTCTGAACCAATATGTTGATCTTGTTCCTGCCCAGATGAGAACAGGAGGTTCCTGGTACAGAGGAACTGCTGATGCAGTTTATCAAAATATATTCCACATACACGATGAAAATCCTGATTACG
The DNA here is from genome assembly GCA_900321205.1 of uncultured Acinetobacter sp. Taxonomy (GTDB): domain Bacteria; phylum Cyanobacteriota; class Vampirovibrionia; order Gastranaerophilales; family Gastranaerophilaceae; genus CAG-196. The sequence goes on from ONVC01000076.1 coordinate 6,043, forward strand.
TATGCGTATTTGGAGGTGACCACATCTATAAAATGGATGTTTACCAAATGCTCAAATACCATAAAACAAAAGAAGCCGATTTAACTATTTCGGCAATTCCTATTCCTATTGAAGAAGCACACGAGTTTGGCATAATAGAGGTTGATGAAAACTGGAGATTGACAGGTTTTATAGAAAAACCGCAAACAAAACCAAAAGCTATGCCTAATAATCCTAAAATGTGCCTGGCTTCAATGGGTAATTATATTTTTACAAAAGAAGTTCTTGTAAATGCTCTTGAAGAAGATGCAAAAATTTCTGACTCAAATCATGATTTCGGTAAGAATGTTATACCAATGCTTTTAAATCAAGGCAAACGAGTTTTTATATATAACTTTAATGATAACACCTTCCCCGGAATGACCGAACAGGAAAAAGGTTACTGGAGAGATGTAGGGTGTATTGACGCTTACTGGCAGGCAAATATGGATTTGCTGGATTACAAGCCTGAGTTAAATCTGTATTCAAAAGAATGGCCGTTAAGAACTTTTAACTACAATTATCCGCCTGCAAAATTCATTTGGGAAGAAGGTGACCGTATCGGTATGGCAACAAACTCAATGGTTTCGGAAGGCTGCATCGTTTCTGGCGGTATAATATCTCATTGTATACTGTCACCTGAAGTACGTATTAACAGTTTTTCATCGGTTACCGACAGTATATTGATGGAAAATGTAAGCGTAGGCAGACATTCAGAAATTAGAAAAGCCATTATAGATAAAAATGTTGAAATTCCTTCTTATACAAAAATTGGATTTAACAGAGAAGAAGATATCGCAAGAGGCTTCTATGTTTCTGAAGGCGGAGTTACGGTTGTTCCGAAGAACGCTCACTTATAGGAAAATCTTTCACCCAAATTATCGTTTGAGGGTATTTGTGATTGCCCCCGAACGGATTTGAAGCAGCCTTTTCGTACTGCTTGATTTTATAATTCAATAACCGAAAGAAACTATATATTTTCATAACTATATAGTTACACTAATCCTATGGAGGTAAATCACCAAAAAGCATGGGTAAAAGGGTAAATAATTCGGGTAAATATTCTCACATAGATTATGATAAGATTGTTTTATGATATTAGTAATCTCAGGTGTTTTATCAAGAATAGTCTCAAATGCTTACCTGAATGTTTTTCAGAAGTTTCTGACAAACAACGGTAACAAACCTTCTGTCGTAAATTTTTATACATATTTGGGCTTAACCTTGCTAAGCCTTTTTCTAATACCTTTTTTCTGCGTACAATTTTCAGCAGAAGTTGTTTTTAACTTTTTATGCATGGGAATTTTAGGCGCACTGGGAAATTATTTTATAATAAAAGCATTATCAGTCGGGGAACTCTCTTCGCTGGCACCGATTAACTCTTATAAGCCCGTAGTTGCTTTAATTATTGCATATTTTTACCTGAAAGAAGTACCGTCTATTTTCGCGTTGACCGGTATATTGTTTATAATTTCAGGAACATATCTTCTTAATAAAAGTATCAGCAGCAACAAACCTGCAATTTTTTACAGAGTTCTTGCCTTAATATTTTCAGGTACGGAAGCCGTTTTTATAAAGAAAATTATTCTGCTGACGAATATTCCGACTTCATTTATGCTTTGGGCTGCATCAGGATTGATTTTTTCATTGGTGTTTGTTTTTACATCAAGGCATGATAAAAAACTTCCAGATATAAAATATCTTCTGTTATTAATTTTATCGGTTGCAATAATGCAATATTCAACAAATTTTGTTTTTTCAAAAATAAATGTGTCTTATGCGCTTGCACTTTTTCAATTATCAACATTAATGAGCGTGTTTTTGGGAGTAAATATTTTTAAAGAAGAAGGTTTAAAAAAGAAATTAATTGCATCATTTATTATGATAATCGGTGCAGTTACAATAATACTAAGTTAACGGAAGTTCATCCAGAATAATCCTACCAAGTCTGCCTTCTCTAAAATCTTTAAGAACATAAATTGCAGTACGCTCTGTGTCAGGATTATCACCTCTTATAATCCAATTTCTGTTAGTTGCAATTGCTTCAAGGGTCAACTCATCAGTTTTATAATGTTCCTTCAGGGAAGAAGCGTATTTTAGTTCAAGCATCTCTAACAAGGCTTTTGCCACAGGTTCGGGAGAATAAGCGTTCTCTGAAACAGAACTTACAAAAGCAAGTGATGGATCTTTGTCGATAGC
>ONVC01000032.1:0-16433 GCA_900321205.1 uncultured Acinetobacter sp.
CAGTGGCACTCTGCCGACGAGAAAGATTAAGTATCTTTCGAGGAGAGGTAAGGTAGACGCTCTACCGAATCCGCTGGAACATGAAAATTAAATATAATTACCACGCTCCAGTGGCACTCTGCCGACGAGAAAGATTAAGTATCTTTCGAGGAGAGGTAAGGTAGACGCTCTACCGAATCCGCTGGAACATGAAAACTAAATATAATTACCACGCTCCAGTGGCGGAATCGGTAGACGCGTTGGACTTAAAATCCAATCGGGGTTCACCCTCGGTGCCAGTTCAAGTCTGGCCTGGAGCAATTACTAAAAAAGACTTACCTTTTGGTAGGTCTTTTTTAGCTCCAGGCGTTCGAGGGTAATACCTCTCTCACTTGCCAGACTTTCTGCGCCTCGCATTAAACGCCGCCGTTCGCGTTTACAACGAAAACCAACGTTTCCGTTGATGCACGCTCAACTCTCACTACGTTCACGGCTTTGCTCGGCTTGATCTGGCCTGGAGCAATTACTAAAAAAGACTTACCTTTGGGTAGGTCTTTTTTTATCTCTTAATGTCTCTAAGTTTGAAGTAAAATGACAATTAAATTGTATTCAAACAGATGAATTATCAATTTATCATATATGATATAATTAAGGGATTTAAAAAAATATATTATAGTATATGATATTTTTTGGTATGTTTTAGATTTTTAATAAGGGTAGGAATGTGAAAAAGAATTTAATTTTAGCTGCAGTTTTGATGACTCTGTGGAATCCGGGTGGTTTAGCGTATGATACATATAAAGTGCCGACTGCATCACCGCTGTTTCAGTTTTATCTTTACAACAAAGGAGAAAGTTACGAAGCATCTGAAGGTGTACTGACTTCTACATTTACGCTTGATAATAACCAACGTCAGTCAATATTTAATTCTGCAATAAACTGGGACCGTATTCTAAATGTAATACCCAAACCTGCATCGGATAAGTTACCGACTTTTGCCGTAACTACAAATGATGAATTTAACGCATCTGCAGAAAGTTCATACTTTGCAGTTGAAGGTCTAGATTATAAAATAACTGCAATAAACGCATACATAAACGGTAAAACAATATCAAATCCGTCTTTTACACAAGGGCATATTGAGATAGGCCCCGGTTTTATTGAAGGACATCCGGGGTGGGATACTTCTGACAGAACAGAGGCGCTCAATCACAATGAATTGGCAAATTTATACACAGTAATAGAACACGAAATTTATCACGCATTAGGACTTTCGACAGGTGCGCAAAAGGAAGGTGATTTATACCGTTTTTCAGTCAACGATACAGAAAAAATTGCTATATGGGATAAGAATTTAAGAGTATATCAACAAAATATGGCTATGCCGTTTGATTCTTCAAAAATTCTTGCACCCGCCAAAGGAATGTCTATAAAGACCGAAGCAGAAGGAGAGGGAACTTTTGATATAGTAAATTATTCACCCTATTTTGCCGGTCATGAAACTTTAAAGGTAATATCAGGAAAAGATGATACTGATATTAAAATGCAAGAATATATCCATTCAAAAGGCGGATTAAAAAATTATTCCATTTACTATCAGGATAATTCACAGTCAGGCCTTCCGACAGCTTTGGGATTACCGATAAACGGACTTGAAAAAGGAAAAGACAAAGAGGACAATGATTTAGATGCTGAGTTATCACATATAGAACTTCGTAACAGTTTCTTGTCACATCAGGAATACAGAAATTGGTCTGTTTTAATGGAAGCAGAGCTTGCGGTTCTTAAAGATATTGGTTATACAGGTGTTGAGCCAAGAAAATATTTTGGTAAATCATACTATTTGAATAATATAACCGACACTTTTAACACCGGTTTCGGTGAATGGAACGGAACAGGTTACAGCGGATACAGTACTGTTGCAGATGGTATTGGTTTACATATATATGGGGATAACAACGTAATTGACCAACAATGTAATATTTTGTCTATCGGGAAAAACTCAATCGGTGCAAGAATAGAAGGTGTTCACAATACTTACAGTCTAACAAACAGTCAGATTGATGTTCAGGGAAACGGTTCTATAGGTATTGCATCAACCTGGGGTAAAAATCATAATATATCCATTGGCAGCGGTTCAACAGTAAATGCAATGGGTGAAGGCGGTATCGGAGCATCTTTTGACTTCGGCAAAAATGAAATGGGAATTTATGGTGAAGATGAAGGCTCTTATTCATATTACCAAAAACAAAATATCACTCCTGATGTAGAAGTACAAGGAGCTTTGGCAGATAAGTTTACGGTTGAAGGAACGCTTTCAGGGAAAAAAGCAGCGATTTATATCTCTGAAAACGCTCATGTCGCCGATATAGATGTAAAAAATGGTGCTGTTATTAACGGCAGCATCATTTCCAAATGGAATTCCGTAAAATCCGGTTTAAATATGCTTGTTCAAAATCAGGATACCTCCGGAAATTGGAAGCCCGTAAACAAAGAGGACATGTCGCAAATCTATTTTACAAACATTAATTTCTCGGGAAATACTACATTAAACGGTAACATAGACGGTTCAAACGACATTTTTAATACCATTAAATTAAACACAGATGCCACAAGCAATCTGGCTTACAACGGTAAAGAACTGAGTGTGTACACAATTAATAACAACGGTAATATAACTTTTGATAACGCAGATAATAGTCCCGTAAAATTATTTATTCAAAGCGGCTCCGTAAGCGGAAATGGTACTTTGAACTTTAAAGACGGTACAAATCTGAGTACAATGAGTTATATTCAAAATACCGTTGATATCAAGGATTCGTTTTTATCTTTGTCAGACGGTTCAAAAAACAGAGTTGATATAAATAAGCTGAACACAGATAACGCGGGTTTATACATAGATTATGGTGATAAATTAGTTTTACAAAACAAATCGGACTATAATAATCCTCTTGACCCGACCTCCGGAAGAAGAGATAGTGTAACTTTAAAACAAATAGCAGTAAGTTTTTCAGATGCTGATTCCCTTGATTCAACCGAGCAAATAAAACTGTTTGAAGAAAAAGATATGACAACACCGGTTGCAATTTCGCTTAATGTTGCTTCAAGTGCAAACTTTTACAATAATAAAAATAAATATACATTTTCTCAGGACCCAACGGATAAAAGTTATTTAAAAATTACAAAGACGGAAGGTAATTATGAACTTGCTGATGCGATTGCGGATTCTACAACCGCAAACTATATTGCAGATGAAGAAGTTGATATAACAAAAGACCTTGGTACAGTTCAGGGTGATAAATTTGAAATATCCGGTGATGATATTGATATAAGCGGACATGGCGGACTTATTGTTGATGGTTCAACTAATAAAACCACCATATTAAAAACAAATATTTACGGAGCATCAGACAGCAACATAACACTACAAAATGGTGCGGATATGTTAGTTTCAACAAAAGATGAAGATATTACCATCGGCAAAAACGGTGAAGTTGCTTTAACTATAGACAATTCTTCTTTTATTGCGGAAGTTGGGAATAATAACCTTACCTTTGGCGGAGAGATTAAAGGTTTAAATACTAATACAAAAAACCAAATCGCGTTGGCAGGAAATACGGTTAATCTTCAAAAAGCAGATAATGTCTTAATCTCAACCCAGGCTCAAACAACAAATATTAATAATTCTCTGACAAACTCTATTTTGCAAATCACAGGCGGAACAACAAATATTGCAAATGATTCATACCTGGGAGCAAACGGTTCAAATAAACTAATTGCTGACGGCGGAGTATTAAATCTTGCTAACAATCAGGCAAGTACTGTTAATCTTGCCCAGATGATTATGAACTCTGATTTGAACGTTGCTCTGGATGTGGATTTAAACGGACTTTCCGCTGATACATTTGCGTTTACTGATACAGGTAATTTAGTAACAAACGGTCATTTATTAAATATTACAAATGTTAATTTAGCAACTCCAAAAACAGCTCTTACAAATGAAAATTATTCAATATCTTTAATTGGTTCTGAGTTTAATAACACAAACCTGTTAGGCTCGGTAAATTACGGTGCTGCGCAAAATATAATGACTCCTATTTTCCGGTATGAGCTTGGATATAATGAAGTAAGCGGTCAGGGAGGATTATCATTAAAAAGAGGCTCTGAATCGGATTATACAAGTTATAACCCGTCAATTTTTGCAGGACCGGTTGCTGCTCAAATGGGAGGATATTTAACCCAATTAAACAGCTATGACGAAGCCTTCAGAAATATGGATATGTATATGCTTATGCCGCGCAGAGAAAGAGAAGCATTAAAGATGAGAAATAAAATTGCATCTCTTGAAAACCCAAAATATGATGATACAAAATCACTTTATGAATATAATGCAGGCTGGTTCAGACCTTATGCAACTTTTGAAAAAGTCGGTTTAAAGAATGGCCCGAAAGTTGAAAATACCGCTTATGGTTCATTCTTCGGAGGCGATTCTTCTTTAAAGGATTTAGGTCACGGCTGGGAAGGTATGTGGGGTGCATACATAGGATATAACGGTTCACACCAGAACTATGACAGAACATCTGTTTACCAAAACGGAGGTACGATTGGTTTAACAGGTATAGCATACAAAAATAATTTCTTTACGGGTTTAACAGTAAATACGGGTGCTAATGCCGGTGAAGCAAGTACAATGTACGGAAATGAACAGTTTGCAATGTTAATGGCAGGTGTTGCATCAAAAACCGGTTATAATTGGGAATTAGCTAACGGTAAATTTATTATTCAGCCGAGCTGGTTAATGTCGTATTCATTTGTTAACACATTTGATTATACAAACGCAGCAGGCGTGAGAATAGATTCAGACCCCCTTCACGCTATTCAGTTACAGCCGGAACTCAAGTTTATCGGAAACCTGAAAAACGGCTGGCAGCCATACGCAAGTGTTGCAATGGTATGGAACATTATGGATAATACAAAATTCAAGGCAAATGACGTTTCATTGCCGGAACTGTCTGTTCAGCCTTATGTTAAATACGGTGTCGGTTTAAGAAAAACCTGGGGGGACAGATTTACAGGCTTTTTCCAGACATACTTGACTAACGGCGGAAGAAATGGTGTTGGTTTGCAGGCAGGTTTCCGTTGGGCAATCGGTAAATAAGGAAAATTTTAATTGAATATAAAGCAAATTAAAAATGATATTCTAAAGATTAAAACAACAACATTCGGCATCTCAATTCCCGAATTGAAAAAATTTGCAAAACAAATAGCAAAAGATGATTACAAAGATTTTCTTGATAACAATAAATGCGAAACTTTTGAACTCAGATTATTGCACGCTTTTGTCCTGGGATTTGCAAAGGACGATATAAATACGCTTTTGGATTATTTTGAAAAATTCGTTCCTTATGTAGATGACTGGGCAGTTAACGATTCTTTGTGTCAAAGCTTTAAGATTGCACGAAAATATCCAGAGATTGTATGGAAATATCTGATGAAGTATAAAAAATCGAAGAAGGAATTTGAAAGCAGAATTGTTTCGGTTATGCTCTTATCTCATTATTTAAAAGATGAATATATTGACAGGGTATTAAAAGTTCTTGACTCTCTCTGCACAAATGATTATTATTCCCAAATGGGTGTTGCCTGGGCTCTTGCCACAGCTGTTGCATATTATCCTGAAAAGTGTATAGAATATATGAAATCCGAAGACTGCCATCTTGATGACATTACACACAGAAAAACACTTCAAAAAATCAGGGAATCTTACAGAGTCTCAGATAAGGTTAAACAGTACATAAAAGAAAATATGAAAAGGCATGTAAAAAGATAAAAACAGAAATTATTTTTTTGTGATTTTAGAGCAGAATCTTTTGTTTTTAAACGGAGAAAATACACTTGTAACTTCTCCAAAAGTTTCATAATTAAGGTTCAGTTTTCTGTTCAATTCCGTTTGAATTTTGTATTCATCTTCACCCTGATTAATAATCAGCAATTCCCCGTTGTTATTTAGCAGGCTGTATGCGTGGTTAAGCATTTCTTCCGGTTTGAAGTATTTCAGCGGAAGTCCCCATCTTAACAGCGGATACTCTGTTATAAACGGTAATATCCAAATTATATAATCGTATTTTTCCGTGTGGTTCATCAGATTATCAGGTATGTATTCCGTATCTTCTAAATCTTTTGTATAAAACTTTGCAATCTCATATCTGTTATATAAATTAGTACAAAGTCTGTATGCATCCAGCTCAATTCCCCTTAGTCGGAGTTTGTTTGTAAATGATTTGAAAAATACGTATTCACTTGCCGCATAGTTCCAGTTCTTTGACCCGATATCAAGAACTGAAAGTGTTTTTTCTTCGGGCATAATATGTTTTTCAAAAATATCAAGAAAATTAAGGTTTGTTAGAAAATTAACTTCATTTAATTTCTTAAAAGAACCCAAATCATATCTTTTTTCGAGCTCATTATATAAACATCTCTGTTCTTTGTTATCAAAAAGTTTATTTATATCAGCAGGTTTTTCGCAGTAATTTTTACGTGAAATAGTAATTAAACTACGCAGAAAAAAGTCTATATTATTCCTGAAATCCGTATAAAAATATTTCATAAATTTATTTTATTCCCTGTTGAATCAGCCAGCATTTCATTATGATTTTTTCGGGTAAAAATCTTGTTATCAGAGCGCAGAGCTTTACGTGCCAGCCGTAAATTGATATGTCTTTATTATTGTAGGCATCTTTTAGAGCCTGTTTTGCCGCTTTTTCAGGTGAAACCATACACATAAATCTTTTTGTTGCTTTTTTTGCACCTATGCAGCCTCTGTCATACAGGTTAGTTTTCATCCAGCCTGGACAAACAGCCGTGACTTTAATCCCTTTATCTTTCAGTTCAATATTGAGAGCCTGAGAATAATTTTTTACAAAGGATTTTGTTGCACTGTATATGTTCTGATAAGGTACGGGCTGGAATGCCGCTTGTGATGCAATATTCAGTATGTGTGAACCTTCTTCCATAAAAGGAATACAGGTTAATCCCATTGCAACAACTCCGCTTATATTCAGGTTTATCATGTTCAAGGACTCATCTATGCTTATATCGTCATAAGAGCAAAACTTTGCAAAACCGGCATTGTTGATTAATATTTTTACAGTTGCGTTTTGAGTTTCGATATATTTACCAAACTCTTTTATCTTTTCTGAGACTGATAAATCAATAATATATGGTTTAATTTTGTCTCCAAGCTCCTGTTTTAAAGCAGTAAGTTTTTCATCACTTCTCGAAAGAGCATAAATCTCATCAATATTATTGTCGTTTACCAGTAATCTGACGAATTCTTTTCCGAATCCGCCGCTTGCTCCGGTTACTATTGCGATGTTTTTCTTCCTGTCCATAAAGCAATTATATCACAAAACAGGTCTTGATTTTTTACGGCAAATTTTGTAAACAATTGTATATATAATTTTTAAATTTGTTAAAAATAATATATAATTTTAAAGTGTGTTTTTTTTAGGAGCAGACTGATGGCAATAGTGAAAAACGGGGATGGATGTTTGAATTTTTGTATAAAAGCCGAAGATAAATTTTCAGGTTTATCTTTGCAGTCTATTGACGACTATGTTTATTTGCTCAATGATTTAGACTATGGAACGGCTCTTATTAACAGGGAAGGCACAATAACTTCTCCTGACGTTCAGGGAGTTTTTATTAAGAAAAAAGACGGCAGGTTTGCTGTTATACCGGGTCAGGAATTTAATCCTGTTGTGTTCAGAGGTCAGTGTAATGACTACCCTTTTATGCCTTCGTCTAAAAGATATGAACTTTTTGACCCGAATGAAAGAATCCGTCACAGCGTAGAATGGATTAAAAAAAATGAGTTTATCAGGCTTATAAAAACAACGCCTTATTATAACCGAACAAAAGAATTTGAAGTCCTCTCTCACAAATACGAATATAATACGGAAGCTATTGCAAAGCAGTATAACTTTGTTTCGGATAATATAGATGTTACCAGAAATCTAATGGTTGCTTACTTTTTTGCATATACTTACTACGATGAAAAAACAGGTGAACGAAAACCTCTTGAAGGCTTTGATTATAATTCTCCTATGCTCTACATAGGAAGCTTAAGAGACCTGTATTATAAAGCGCAGAGTACGGTCAAAGATTTGAGTTTTCAGGCAATTGTCGCAGCCAAAGCTCAGCAAACTCTTTCATTAAATATTCCCGAAAACTGGGATTATGTAAAAACTTTGTTCAGAAAAATTGAACTTCCGAAGGATACAAGAATTGCAAAAAATGTTTATGAACAGTTTGATTGCGGAAGACGTCTGCTGCCGCCTGATTATGCGTCAAAATGTGCAAAGTTGGTTAATGATTATAATACTTTACAGGATGACCTTGTTGCCGAATATTGTGAAATGACAAAAACCAATGAGGTCTGGTTAAGGGAAGAATATGAAAAACTGGGTTATGAAATTGTAAAACAAGAATGGAATGTTCCGGAAGCAGCACATAATATAATTAATAAAGAAATAGATGATTACATACTTCCCTATCTGAACTCAAACTTTATCTTCCGAGGAGTAAAGCAGGGACAGTAATTTAACGTAACAATAATATTCTTGAAATCTTTGTATTGTTGTATTAGTATTTCAATATAATATATAAGGAGTGTGAAATGCCGTTTGAATTTGAAAGACAGTCTATCAGTGATGTTATATTGATTAAGCCCAGAGTTTTTGGTGACAGCCGCGGATTTTTTATGGAAACGTATAAAAAATCAGATTTTGTGGAAGCCGGTATAAAAGATGATTTTAATCAGGATAATCATTCAAAATCATCAAAGGGTGTTTTAAGAGGTTTGCATTATCAGGCAGCACCATACGGACAGGCAAAAATTGTCCGTTGCGGAAGAGGAAGAATATATGATGTTGCTGTTGATATAAGACCGAATTCTCCTACATTCGGCAAGTATGTAAAAGTAGAATTGTCGGAAGAAAATAAACAGATGTTGTATATTCCCGTTGGTTTTGCTCACGGTTTTGTTGTTCTTTCCGAAGAAGCAGAACTTCTTTATAAAGCGAGCGGTGAATATAATCCTCAGGCTGACAGAGGTGTTCTCTGGTCTGACCCTGATATTAAAATTGACTGGAATCTTGATTCTGAACCTCTGCTTTCCGAAAAAGATAAGGTTCAGCCCAGATTAAAAGATATTAATAAAGATGAGGTAATATAATATGGCAAAAGTATTAGTAACCGGTGGTGCAGGTTTTATCGGAAGTTGTTTTGTAAGACATTATCTGAAAAAACACCCGAACGATAAAGTTGTTAACCTTGATGCATTAACATACTGCGGAAATCTTGAAAACCTGAAAGATGTGGAAAACAATCCGAACTATTTATTTGTTCACGGAAATATATGTGACAGAAATTTGGTAAGAGATATTATTTCAGACTGTGATTTTGTTGTAAACTTTGCTGCTGAATCGCACGTTGATAACTCAATATCTAATCCTGAAATATTTATTGAAACAAACGTAAAAGGTACTTTAAATCTTTTGCAGGCAAGTAAAGAACTTGGCGTTGAAAGATATTTACAGGTATCTACTGACGAAGTTTACGGAACGTTAGGAAAAGACGGATACTTCTATGAAACAACTCCGCTTGCTCCAAACAGTCCTTATTCAGCAAGTAAAGCAAGTGCGGATATGCTTACAAGAGCATATTATGAAACTTATAAATTACCTGTCTTGAATACAAGGTGCTCAAATAACTACGGACCTTATCAGTATCCGGAAAAACTTATACCGTTCTTTATTTCAAAACTTTTAAGAGGTGAAAAAGTTCCTGTATATGGTGACGGTCTGAATGTACGAGACTGGTTATACGTATATGACCACTGTGAAGCTATCGATACGGTTCTTCATAAAGGTAAAATAGGAGAAGTCTACAATATAGGCGGACATAATGAAAAAACCAATATTGAGATTACTAAACTTATTCTTAGTGCAATGGGCAAAGACGAGTCGTCAATAGAATACGTAAAAGACCGTCTCGGACACGACAGAAGATATGCTATCGCAAATGACAAGATTACGGCTGAACTCGGCTGGGAGCCTTCTATAACATTTGAAGAAGGTATTAAAATTACGATAGACTGGTATCTGAATAATCAGGAATGGATACACAATATTGAAAACAGAAAGGTAAGTCTGGTATGACAAAAATTCTCGTAACCGGTGCAAACGGAATGCTCGGGCAGGACTTGTGCCCTATATTGGAAGATGAAGGCTTTGATGTTATTGAAACTGATGTTGATACGCTTGATATCACTAATCCCGGCATGGTAAAAGAGGTTCTGTCAGAAAAAAAACCTTCCATAGTTATTCATTGTGCAGCATATACAAATGTTGACAAAGCAGAAGAAGACCTTGAAACCGCAACAAAAATAAATGTAACAGGTACGGAAAATCTTGCACGTGTTTGCGGTGAAAATGATATAACACTTGTTTATATCTCGACAGATTATGTGTTTGACGGTAAAAAAGGTGAAAAATATACTCCGAGTGACACTCCAAACCCGATTAATAATTACGGTTTAACAAAGTGTCAGGGTGAAGAAGCCGTGAGAAAATTCTGTAAAAAATATTACATTACAAGAACTTCGTGGTTATACGGTATTCACGGCAAAAACTTTGTGGAAACAATGATTTCACTTGCAGAAAAACCGGAGTTAAAGGTTGTAGATGACCAGATAGGCTGTCCTACCTGGACTGTTGAACTTTCCAACGGAATTGTTGAACTGCTGGAAGATGAAGCACCGTTTGGTACATATCACGTTTGTGGTTCTGGTGTAACTTCCTGGTACGGATTTGCAAAAGAAATTTTTGAACAATGCGGTCTGAATGTTAATTTAAAACCGTGTGAAACAAGTGAGTTCCCCCGCCCTGCGTCACGTCCGGCGTATAGCGCAATGGATAATAACGGGATATGCAGAGACTGGAAAATTGCATTGAAAAATTATTTGGCATTAAGACCGGAAGGAGTGACTGTATAATGAAAGGTATTATATTAGCCGGCGGAGCCGGAACAAGACTTTATCCGAGTACAATGACCGTTTGCAAGCAACTGCTTCCGGTTTACGATAAGCCGATGATTTATCATCCGCTTTCAGTTCTTATGCTGGCAGGAATAAAAGATATTTTGATTATATCTACACCGGAAGCAACACCAAGTTTCAAGGACTTATTAAAAGACGGTTCGCAGTTCGGAATAAACTTATCCTATAAAGTTCAGCCTTCTCCTGACGGACTGGCTCAGGCTTTTGTTTTGGGCGAAGAATTTATAGGAAATGATTCAGCAGCTCTGATTTTAGGCGACAACATATTTTACGGTCCCGGATTCTCCGGTATGATGAGGCAGTCTATCGAAAATATTGAAAAAAATGGTGGTGCTTCTGTATTTGCATATTTTGTTAAAGACCCGGAAAGATTCGGTGTTGTTGAATTTGATGAAAATAATAAAGCTATTTCAATTGAAGAAAAACCGAAAGAACCAAAGTCAAATTATGCTGTTACAGGCTTGTATTTTTACGATAACAATGTTGTTGAGTACGCTAAAAACCTTAAACCGTCAGCAAGAGGCGAGTACGAAATTACTGATTTAAACAGAATATATCTGGAAAAAGGAAATCTTAACGTAAATACTCTCGGAAGGGGGTTTGCATGGCTCGATACCGGAACTCATCGTTCGCTGTTACAGGCAAGCTCTTATATTCAGACTATTGAAGATAACCAGGGAATTAAGATAGCCTGTCTTGAAGAAATAGCTCTCAGAATGGGATTTATTTCAAAAGAAAAGCTTTACGAATCCGTAAAAGAATACAAAAATAATGAATACTATTCATACGTAAAAAGTGTAATAGCAAATTTTAAATAATTTTATTTTGTTGTAAAATAAGCGTATGACGATTTGTGTATTTCCGGGAACATTTAATCCTATTCATTCTGCCCATCTGAGTATGGCACATTTTTCGCTGGAAAAATACGGGTTTGAGAAAATTATTTTTATACCGTCTTACATTCCACCTCATAAATTAATTAACTCTAATCTTGCAAAGCACAGATACAATATGGTAAAGCTTGCAACGGAAAATAATCCGAAATTTGAAGTCTCGGATATTGAGTACAAATCAGAGGGTAAATCCTATACGCTTATAACCGTTAAAAAGATAAAAGAAATTTATAATATTGACGGAAGGCTCAGTTTTATAATCGGAACGGATGCTTTTAAAAATATTAAAACCTGGTACAAGTCAGATGAACTTAAAGACCTGGTACATTTTCTTGTATTTCCCAGAGGTGAAGATATTATTGAACCATCTGAATTTGAAGGGTATGACTATGAGCTTGTAAATTGTGAAAAATTTGATATTTCATCAACGGATTTGCGTGAAAAAAATAAAGAAGAAACAATAAAAGAAGTAAAGGAATATATTTTTGAAAACGGATTATACAATTGAAGATATTAAAAAATGGCTCAGAGAAAATCTTAATGACGAAAGATATGAGCATTCTCTCGGAACTGCTGATTGTGCAAAAGAACTTGCAGAAAAATTTGGTTTGGATGCAGAGAAAGCATATTTTACGGGGTTAATCCACGATTGTGCAAAGTGTCTGCCCAAAGATGAGATGTATAAGATTCTTTCAAAAATATCCCTTGAAGAAGGCGAACTGGACAACCCCAAAACGCATCATGCTCCTGCAGGTGCGTATGTCGCAAAAGCCGAATTTGGTGTTGAAGATGAGGAAATTCTTTCCGCAATAAGGTGGCATACCATAGGCAAATTAAATATGACTTTGTTTGAAAAAATTATTTTTCTTGCCGATAAAATTGAAAGCAGAACGCGTCCAAAAGAATACAGAGAACCGATAGCCGCACTTATTGATGAAGAAAACGGATTAGATAAAGCACTTCTTTTATGTTACGAAAATACTATAAAAAGTCTTGTAGACAGAAAATTGACAATTTGTACGGCAACAGTTGATATTTATAATGAGTTACTCAGAAAAACATTATCGCACTAAGCACGATAGAAAATTTCTTTTGCGCCGTGTTTTTTCATCAGGCTTTCTTTTTCGTTGTCCGCATATTGATTAAAGCCCAAAGATGATATTGCAGCTGTTGTAATAGCAGCACATGTCTGGATTAAAAACTGTTTCATTTTGCTTTCCATCTTCTTTGTAAAATATGTAGCACCGAGTACGCCTAAAAAAATTCCGGTAAAGAATGTCACGTTAGAAATAATATTTAAGTTTTTATCCTGTTTTTTTAGATCAGTCGCAAAAGACCTTGCGTTTTTATCAGGAACTTTATAAAATCTTTTGTACCCGCTTTTTTCTTCTGCATCTACTTGTACGAAGCCATTGCCAAGTGGTTTGGATATTGCGGTTGTAATTGCCATAAGACACTCCTTCATCATTCATAAAACATGTGAATAATGATATTTGACCCTAAAAAACCATAGCTTAACAAAAATTTACGTAAAAGAAACATTTATTTATATAATTATTCCTTCTGTTTTTGCTATAATTCTTAGAGTGAAAAGGAAAAATAATTAATTCCAAAGGAGAAGATATGCTGGAATTATTGAAAAAAAGTGCAACGGAACAGGCAAAAGCACTTAAAAATAAAGAAGTTTCCGCAGTTGAGCTTACAAAAGCTTCAATTGAAAGAATAAAATCTATTGATGAAAAACTGGGTGCCTTTAACTCTTTAACAGAGGATACCGCACTTGAAACAGCTAAAAAAGTTGATGAAAAAATTGCAGCAGGCGAAGAACTTCCTCTTCTTGCGGGCGTTCCTCTTGCATTAAAAGACAATATGAATCTTATCGGTTCAAAAACAACAGCTTCAAGCAAAATTCTTGAAAATTTTGTGTCACCTTATAACGCAACAGTAACACAAAAATTGCTTGATAATTTAGTACCTATTGTCGGTAAAGCAAACCTGGATGAGTTTGCTATGGGTTCTTCAAATGAAAACTCAGCTTTTAAAAAAGTTCATAACCCCTGGAATCTTAATAAAGTCCCCGGTGGTTCATCAGGCGGTTCAGCTGCATCTGTTTCTGCTTGTGAAGCAGCTCTTGCGCTCGGTTCAGATACAGGCGGAAGTATCAGACTCCCTGCAAGCTTCTGCGGTATTGTAGGTATGAAGCCTACATACGGTAAAGTTTCAAGATATGGTTTGATTGCTTTTGCTTCATCTCTTGACCAAATCGGACCTTTCGCAAGGACAGTTGAAGATGCGGCTGCGCTGTTAGAAGTTATATCAGGTTATGATTATCATGATTCAACCTCTTTAAATCTTCCTGTCGAAAATTACAGAGCTTCTCTGAATAACGATATCAAAGGTTTAAAAGTCGGTGTCGTAAAAGAACTTGTAGGTGAAGGTCTTGCCGAAGACGTTTCAA
This sequence comes from uncultured Acinetobacter sp., assembly GCA_900321205.1. Lineage (GTDB taxonomy): Bacteria > Cyanobacteriota > Vampirovibrionia > Gastranaerophilales > Gastranaerophilaceae > CAG-196. The sequence continues at coordinate 14,450 of ONVC01000032.1, forward strand.
AAGCTATTCAGAATGCTATTGATACATATAAATCTCAGGGTGCGGAAGTTGTTGAAATATCATTACCGAATATTAAACATTCTATCGGTATTTATTATATCCTTGCGACAGCAGAATGCAGTTCAAACCTTGCGAGATTTGACGGTGTAAGATACGGTCACAGAACGAATAACCCGAAAAACCTTCTTGAACTTTACTGCAAATCAAGAGCAGAAGGTTTCGGACCCGAAGTTAAGAGAAGAATAATGCTTGGTACTTATGCATTGAGTTCCGGTTATTATGATGCTTATTACAAAAAAGCGCTTCAGATGAGAAGAGTTGTACATGAAGACTTCCTGAAAGCATTTGAACAAGTTGATGTACTGATTGCTCCTACTTGTCCGAATACAGCTTTTGATTTGGGCTCTAAAACCGAAGATCCGCTGGCAATGTATTTGACGGATATTGCAACAATCGGTGCAAATCTTTCAGGTATTCCTGCAATCTCAGTTCCGGCAGGATTTGATAAAGACGGTATGCCGATTGGTTTACAAATCATGGCTCCGCAGCTTGCTGAAGCTAAATTGTTCAATTTTGCTTACAAATTTGAGCAGGCGCATGATTATTACAAGCAGTTACCGAATATTTAAAATTAATATAATTAAGCGAAAAAGGATAGTTTAACGACTGTCCTTTTTTTTTGGTGGGCAAAAATTTTTATTCAGATGTTTTTAATATAATATGGTATATTCTGTAAAATTAAATACTGAAATCCCTGTTCAGGTAACGTCAAAAAGCTATTATCTAAATGGATTAGGAAACTTTACCAGATATACGGTTAAAGATAATCGTATTCCGGTAGGTTATGTTGACCTTCAGGATACTTCACACGGGTGTTATGTTATGTATATAAAAAACCAAAACCCAACACTTTACAAAGGTTTTGGTAAGACGGCAGACCAGATAGAAGTCGAACACTGTTTAAAAAGAAATATTGAAAAACCCGTAATAGCTTCGGAGGCAAAATTTAATACTCATATTACACATTTCAAAAGAGGAAAAAGATTTATTGATGAAGGGATAAATATTTTTCTTCAGGATTTGATTGAAAATATGAAAAAAGGCGAACAATATTTAACAGGCATTTTGGGCGCACAAAAAATGTTTATGCCTCAAAATCTGGTAAACAAGTACATGGAAATAATAAAAAAAGCACCTTTGTTAAAGTAATTAATATGTAAAATATTTATCAAAATCTACGTCTTCAAAGTTGCATAGCAGGTGAAATATCTCATCATCGTCATCCAGACGCTGAAAATTGTATTCGTCAAAAAGCCAGTATTTGGGGTTAATTCCTTTTACTCTTACAATTTCTTTTTCTTTAAGAATATTTAATTTTTTTTTGACGACTTCAATCGGAAGATTAACAAGTTTAGCCAGCTCAACAGCAGTAATGCCGTCTTCATTACTGTATTTTTCAGGGGTAAGGAACATCAGCTCCAGTCCTACCATTTTTAAGCTTATATCTTCTTCTGTATCATTAGCCATATTCTTATTATAACTCCACTGCTGAAATTATGGAAGGTTTGGAGTAAAATAGTGATTATGGAAATATCTGTTAAACAAAGTCAAAAAGCTATAATATGGTTATGTTTGGCGCATATGGCGTGTGATATTTACACGGGTTTTGTAAATCCCATAATGCCGTTTATTGCAGCAAAACTTGGTTTTTCAATGGCAATAGCAACCGTTATATTAAGTATCTCCCAGATTTGTTCTAATATGTTTCAGCCCGTATTCGGTTTTTTGGCTGATAATATTTTGCACAGATTTTTTATATTCTGGGGTTTGATTCTTGTTTCAACTTTTATTCCGCTCGCTCCTAATGCACCCTGTATCCCTGTTTTAATTGCCTGTACCATACTCGGAAGTCTTGGAAGCAGTTTTTTTCACCCTCAATAAATGAGAATTGTTAATAAATTTTCAGGAACTGATGCGCGCAAGT
>ONVC01000032.1:16462-24140 GCA_900321205.1 uncultured Acinetobacter sp.
GCCTTGGTACGCTTGGTTTTGCTTTTGGTCCGATAATAGCTGCAGTTATTGTTCAAAATCTGGGATTAGGTGTTGTTTCATGGACATCACTACTCGGATTAACATTAGCTGTATTAATGTTTTTGTTTGTTCCTAAGTTATCGTTAATTGAGAAGAAACCTGAGCACAAAAAGTTTTTCAAAAGCTTTAAAGAAATATTGTCCTGTAAGCAAATGGATTTTTTGATACTTATAGCTATGATGAAATCGTTGATTGCAAACAGCTGCGGTATTTTACTGCCTTTCTTATGGAAAAATATGGGACATTCCCCTCTTTATATCGGCTCTGCTTTGTTTTTGTTTATTTTTGCAGGCGCAATCGGCTCGTTTTTAAGCCCAAAACTGGAAAATCTAGTGGGCTCAAAATTTGTAATATATTTTTCTATGTGGGCAACTTTGCCTATGATGCTTGCGTTCGCGTTTACTTATAAAGTTCACCCGGTTTTATCAATGGTAATTTTTGGAATAACCGGTTTTACAACAATGCTCGCGCAGCCGGTTGTAATGGTTTGGGCACAAAGAACTTTGCCTGAATACAAAAGTGTTGTTGCCGGTTTTATAAATGGTTTTTGCTGGGGACTGGTTGCAATATGTATGTCGTTTATGGGTGCTGTTGCCCAAAAATTCGGCATAATGACGGTTCTCGTTTCTTTGAGTGTTATACCGGCTCTTGCTTCTTATTATGTAAAATATTTAAAAGAAATAAAAGACAATTAATAAATTTTACTTGTTTTTTTTGTCATTTATCCGGCTTTGTTTCAGATAATTGTTTACATCAGAAGATATTGAAATATCCTGAAGCATCATATTATATCTTTTTAAATCGCCAATGTTAACGGATTCTTCTAAGAGATTTCTGTGAGTACCGATTTGAAGTTTTTGTTCGGTATTAATATCTGCTTCTTGTTTTGTGTCAATTTTTCTTATGACCGCATCTAAGTCTGTTGAAGTTTGTACTCCGTGCTGAGAGGCAAGTTTTTTTACCGGAGTTGCCGGAGGTATTCTGTAAAGCCATTGAAGCGAATATTTGTCGTTTTCCGAAAGAGCTGCAACACCGTACCGGTGAGGTGTGTACATAATGTCCTGCTGATAAGGACTGTGTCCGAGTCCTAGAGCGTGTCCGACTTCATGCAAAATTGTATGATAAACTTCTGTGTCGTTATCATACTGTTTGTGAATCCGTCCGTCTGAAAGACCAATTGAAACTTCAGCTCCGTATAAAACTTTTGTATTTGGTTCCCAGTTGAACTGGCAATGCCCGAGAGCCTTTCTGTCAACCCTTCTCCAGACAACATTTATGTGTGAATCATAATAAGAACTTGTTGTATGAAATCTTAGTTTTCCGCCGGATGCTGCTGTCCATGTGGTAAAAGCATCCATAACCATTTTTCTGAACTTGTTATCTTCACCTGTTTTTGTATAGAAATTCATAGGAGCTATATATACTTTTAATGTGCTTGCGCTCCATCTTGAAACTATACCGTCACGAATGCTGTTATTAAGATACGTGTATTTTTGCATATTATAAGTATATAATATTTTGAAGTTAAAAGTCTAGCAGGATTTTAATGTTTATTTTTACGGGTTTTTAACAAAATTTAATTAAATTGTATTATATTTGCCCCTGTTTGTGTAATAATAGAGGGGTAAATATAAATAGAAAGAAGGATGATTATGTCAGAAGTAAGAGTTAGAATTGCACCGTCACCGAGCGGAAACCTGCATATCGGTACTGCAAGAACGGCATTGTTTAATTATTTATTTGCAAAGAAAAATAACGGTAAGTTTGTTTTAAGAATAGAAGATACTGATGCTGAAAGAACTTCTCAGGAATATGTTGATAATATTTTTGATTCTCTTAAAGCATTGGGCTTAAATTGGGATGAAGGTCCTGATGTTGGCGGTGATTTTGGTCCATATACGCAATCACAACGTTTTGATATTTATCCTAAATATGTTCAGCAGCTTTTAGACAGCGGTTTTGCTTATGAATGCTTCTGTACTCCTGAAGAGCTTGAAGCAGAAAAAGAAGAAGCAACTGCTGCAAAAAAAGCTTATGTTTATTCTAAAAAATGTGAAAATCTAACAGAAGACGAGAAAGCAAAATTAAGAGCAGAGGGCAGAAAACCTGCTGTCAGATTTAATATTGCTAAGGCTCAAAAGGCTTTTCACGATTCTTCAATTCTTGAATTTGACGATTTGGTAAAAGGTAAATTACACGTTGATACAAACCTTATCGGTGACTTTGTAATTATGAAATCAAACGGCGCTCCGACTTACAACTTCGCTGTTGTAATTGATGACGCTTTGATGAAAATATCCCACGTTATAAGAGGTGAAGATCATATTTCTAATACATATAAACAAATCCTTATCTTTGAAGCATTAGGCTTTGAAGTTCCGAGATTCGGTCACTTGGGTATGATTCTTGCACCTGACAGAAGCAAACTTTCAAAAAGACACGGTGCAACAGCTGTTTCAGATTTCGTTAAAGAAGGTTATTTAACAGATGCTTTGATTAACTTTGTAGCGTTGTTAGGCTGGTCACCATCCGACGGACAGGAAATTAAGACTGTTGATGAAATTGCACAGGACTTCAGAATAGGTGAGATTTCTTCATCTAACTCAATTTTTGAATACGATAAACTTAAATGGATGAACAGTCACTATATTAAGATGTTACCGATAGAAGAACTTAAAGAAAGACTAAAACCGTATTTAACAAAGTACAATCTGGAAGAACTTGGTGATGCTAATTATACTAAGATGGTTGAGCTTACAAGAGAACCATTAACATTACTTTCAGATATCACAGATGCAGTTCCTTACTTCTTTGGAAAAGATGTTGAGATAGACCCTGATACTCAGACCGGAACTCTTGATACAGAAGTTGCTCAAAAAGTTCTTGTTGATTTTGTAAGCAAGGCTAAGGACTGGGAGTGGACTGAAGAAAATCTTCATGAAAAGCTTGCTGATTTCCGTGCTTACTGGAAAGAAAAAGACGGTATCAAACCGAAAGTTACTATGTGGGCAGTAAGAGCTGCTATTACAGGAAGAACTTGTGGAGCCGATATGGTCGGTATTTTGGAAATCTTAGGTAAAGAAACATCTCTGTACAGAGCAGAAAAAGCAATTAAAGTTTCTGTATAGGGGTAAATATAACAGAATAAAAAATAGCTGTCATTCTGAGGGTGACAGCTATTTTATGCCCGAAGAATCTCTAATACAATCTAGTACATTCTAACCAGTTTCCTTACTTCTGCTAAAATCTTTTGAGCGTCGGTTCTTGCTTTTTCAGAGCCTTCTCTTATAATTTTTTCAACAAGTTCAGGGTGTTCTTCGTAATATCTTCTGCGTTCACGAATCTCTTTCATACGTTCGTTAATTTTTGCACCGAGCTGGCGTTTACAGTCTGCACAACCACGCAGCCCTTTTTCGCATTCACATTTTACCGTTTCAAGTTCATCTGCGCTGCCAAATATTTTCCAGTATTTGAAAGCAACTTCGCATTCATCAGGGTGTCCCGGGTCATCTTTTCTCATACGGCTTCTGTCTGTAATTGTTAATATCGTTATTGAACGATTTACCCATCTTATTACCGTCTAAACCACAGATAAGCGAGCAGTTATTAAGTTTAGGCTGAGGTTCAACAAAGAAGTCTGTGTTATACACATTGTTGAATCTTCTTGCGATATCTCTTGTAAGTTCTACGTGTGCAACCTGGTCTATACCTACGGGAACAAGGTCAGCGTTGAAAGTCAGAATATCAGCAGTCATTAAAACAGGGTATCCCATTAAACCGTAGTTTATTTGAGATGCCATGCCCTCTTTTGATTTTAGTATTTTAGCCATATCTTTTAAGGTTGGGTCACGCTCCACCCAATTCTGCGGAGTAATCATGCTCAAATAAATATGCAGTTCTGCTGTTTCAGGAACAAGCGACTGAACATAGATTGTGGCTTTGTTTGGGTCAATTCCGCAGGCAAGCCAGTCCATAACTACATCTAAGATATCTTGTCTCAGATTTTCTGTTTTATCATATTTTGTTGTAAGAGCGTGCCAGTCAGCAACAGAAAAATAACAATCATATTCTTCCTGAAGTTTAACCCAGTTGTCGATTACCCCTAAATAATGACCTAAATGTAATTTCCCGGTCGGGCGCATTCCTGACATAATCTTTTGTCTCATAGTAATTTTCTCCATAGCTAAATTATATTATAAATTATAATATAATCAGTAATTTATTTTTACAACTTCAATTTCTCCCGGTGTAAGAGATGTATAAAGTTTATTGCGGTGTATTTTCAGGCTGCCGTCACCCTGTACAAATTCTATTTGGGAAGTTTTATTCAGTTTAGGTATTTTAACCTTGATATTGTTTTTCGTGTTTTTGAAATCCAAATTACCTAATACAATTATTCTTTCCGGATTTTTGCATTTTTCGGTTACCATATACGCGAATACTTTTTCGTCTTTTGTTTTTATCTGACTGAATTCACCCTGAGTAATAATATCGATATTGTCATTTCTGAACTGATACGCTCTTTTAAAATTGTCTAAAACTTTTTTATTGATTCCGTATTGTCCGCCTTTCGGGCATCTTGAGAAGTTGAAAATATCCAACTTCCCTCTGTGTACAAAATAAGTATCATCATCAGTTTCTGTTCTTGCAGCTTTGCCGTTTGCCCACGGGTAGATGTATTTGTCGCCGTAAGGCAAGCCGTCAATTGCGTACGGATTAAACGGCAGAGTGCCTTCCAGCCAGGCTATCATTACTGAAAATACGTCACCGTGGAGAATAACAGGACTTACTTCATCATGCGTAGAAAAACTCATAATAACACTTTTGGGTTCAGAATAATTTTTCAAAAGTTTATTATTAAATTTAATGTGTTCAATAAATTCGTTTGCATTCCAGTCTTTTAAATTGAAGAAGCTTCCGTAATATCCGTCAAAACCTGCTTTTAAAAGTTCGTCATACGGAGTAAACTCTGCATACTGGCTGGGCGGTTCTCTCCATGAGTCAGAGGCTTCTGCCAGAAACATAAATTCCGGGTCTTTGCTTCTGGCATAATTTATAATTTCTGTCCAGAACCGTGAGGGTTTAATTGTTGCAACATCAGCTCGGATTCCGTCAGCACCGAGTCTAAGAACCATATCTATAAATTTTTTGTGAACATCAAAAACGTCATGGTTCAGTTTATTATTATTTCCTGTATTTAGTAACCTTACGTCAGTCCAGTCGGTCGGTACTATAGAAATATTTTTGTCATCTTTTATGAACAACTCAGGTGATTTGAGGTACAAATCATAAGAACCGCAGCTTGGAAGGTCAATAATTACTTTTATACCTCTTTTATGGCATTCTTTTATAAAAAACTCAGCCTGTTCTTCAGGTGAAAGTTTAGAATTTTTATCAACAAGCTGCTCGTTTATACTTGAAAAATCAGATATTGCATACAAAGAACCTGCCGTTCCGAGAGCTTTTAATTTCCCAACCGGAGTAATCGGTAAAAGATGCAAAGTATTAATGCCAAGTCCTTTAATCTCATTGAGTCTTTCAACCGCATTTATGAAGTTTCCGCTTTCCTCATTTTCGTCAATAATTTCATTTCCGTTCAGGTCTTTTGCGTTAAAAGTCCTTATATTAATCCCCATTATATTTGTCTGATTATTGAGAAACATTGTTCTTAAATTGTTATTTTCGCCTGCAAAACATATTCCGCTTAATGAAAATATCAATGAAAATATTAAAAAGGCTCTCTTGCTCATATAATTATACTCCTTATTTAATATATTAGCATGAATATAATCTGAAAGTATTATGTTATTTTACCTCTATTTGATTGTTAAATATTTTGTGTGATGTATAATATGAATTGTAATAAATAGAACAATTTATCCTATTTAGCCGAAAAAATTATATACAGAAAGAGGCAGGAGATGAATCTTATACAAAAAGTTAGTACCTTTAGTGCTGCAATATTTTGCACGGCTGCTTTGTACGCAGTAAATACACCGGATAACAAACATAATAATAAAAAGATTGCAAATAATGAAAAAAATATAAATTACGACAAAATCTCAATGTTTAAAGGAAGACAAGATAAGGCTTATACTGAAGCTGCATTAAAAATGAATAAATCAGCTTTAAAGCATACAACAGAAAATAATAACAATAATAAAAGTTTTTCAGATTTTATTTCTGCCGCTATTATCGAAGATTCTTATGATTATGAAAATGAAAAATCTGACGATATTGATGAACCTTTAATTCCAAATTTTAACAACAAAAAAGACTCAATTCCCGGAGAAAACTGAGTAAATGTACCGGAGCTGACTGCTGATAAACAAGGAATGATAAATCCTGGCAGCATAGTAACAAACGACTCAATAAAAAACTTATATAATTTGATTTGGGAAGAAGATTGAAAATTATTCTTTAATCTGGAATACACATTTTACGCAATGAGCTTTTGGCTGCATGACAAGATTGTCATCCAAGTCATACATTTTTGCGATTCTTGTAATAAGAGGTTCTCCGCACATAGGACAACGTAAATCTGTTTTATGATTAAGAATCTGGGTTTTCAGGTTTTCAATAACGTCATCAGAAATTTCCTGAAACTCATAACTTCTTTCATGCTCTTTCAGCTCTTTTGGAGAAATTTTAAGTACCCGTGCAAGTTGCTGACGCTGTGTGACGGATAAAAATAATTCTTTTCCTGCCTCTATGTCTTCTAATATTTCTAATTTTATATTAGTTTTATTTGCAAGTCCTGTTACTGATAAACCTGCTTTTTCTCTCTTTTTGATAATAAATTCTGCCAAACTTTCCATATAAATATTTATACTATAAATACCTATAAATATTAAATTGTTAAGTAAGTTTAAATAAAAAGCAATTTTTTATAAAAAAAAATACTTTATTTTAATGTCTAAATCTTTTTAAAAAAAATTTTTAAATTTCGCTTGACATTAAAAATTTTTATGTGTATAATAAAAAATGCGCGTTGAAATGATGCGTAAAGAAAAATATTTTACACTTAGGTACTAACGGTAGCCGCAGAAAAGCGGAAGGACACTACTGAAAAGCCGAAATATAATACTAGCACTTTAAAAAGATTTAAGATTTGCACTTGTATCACAATGTAACGAAATGTAAATAGTTTTTTATTAAACATGTTGAATTTTCACATTGACGATATAAGATGTAAAAAGAGGTTGAAAGCCCTTGTAGACGAAGCCAATAAATAGCAGCTGAAGGAAGTATAGAGTATTTCAGTCGTTTGCAAAAATAGTTTGTAAATAGCACTTGAACCTTGACAATAGAATAGTGACCACGCGAACAGAGGCTGGAGGTTAAGTGAGCGTCAGAATACGTAAGTATTCGCAGCGAACAGAACCGAAACGCCGTTTAACGTGAGCGTGGTAAAGATAGTATAACTATCGAAAAAAGACGAAGAAACTTGTTAATTCAAACAAAGAATGAACGGACAACACAACGTAGTTTGAGCTAGCCTCGCGAGAGGTTAGAGGAAACATAACTTTTCTGACAATGGAGAGTTTGATCCTGGCTCAGGACGAACGCTGGCGGCGTGCTTCATACATGCAAGTCGAACGAGAAGCTGACTTCGGTC
>ONVC01000077.1 GCA_900321205.1 uncultured Acinetobacter sp.
TTTAGTCAACCAAAATATGTCGGTAGACTGAAGTCTACCCTACTTGCTATTTTTTTTGCAAAAATACGGGTTATTCGCCGCACGCAGTTCTAAATTTATTCAACATCAAAGTTAAAATAAGTATCAGGATATGGCTCTTTAACTAGTGTGTAGTGCCACCATTCCGAATCAATGCCGCTAAAACCTGCTTTTATCATTGCTTTATGCAATATTTTTCTGTTTTTCTTCTGTTCTCTTGTAAGTTTTTTATAATCAGGATGTGAAATTTCACTGAATAAATCAAAAGTTCCTCCCATATCAACAAAAGAACCGTCTTTTTTTATCAGAGTCAAATCAACCGTTGAACCCCTTGTGTGAGAGGATTTTGTTGCAATATAACCGCCTTTTACCAAATCAGATTTTTTAAAATCAGGATAAAAATTCCTGTCACCCTCGTCATTCGGGTCATTAATCCATACTACAAAGTTATCTACTGCTTTTTGCGGTCTGTATGTATCCCAGATAAGCAGTCGGTATCCTTGTTTTCTTAAATCATCAGCAGCTTTTGATAATGCTTTTACTCCTTCTTTTGTCATATATGCTATAGGAGCTTTATAGCCGTCTATTCTGTTTCCCGTAAAATTATTTGATGAATAATATCTTATATCAAATGCCGCATCATCTATAACCGTATAAACCGGAACAAAATTGCTTTTGTCACAGGAAATCTCGGAAGCAATCACTGTTTGTATTAAACAGAAACTTATTAATAAAGTCAGTAATAATTTTTTCATATAACCACCATTTATTTTAATAACTAAAAAACACTTTTTCTAAACTTTTTATTATTATATCATATTTTAACCTTAATTAAAAAAAATCAATTTAACCGGGATTACCTCTTTCTGCCAAAAATATTTACTACTTGACGTGTGTGGTATAATAGAAGCATGAAGAAAAGAACACTGGTTGCCCTGCTGATAAGCGTTGCTCTATTAGGCGGCATAAACACGAAAACAATAGCACACTCAGTTCAGGACGAACACGCAGAATTGTTTAAAACCGTTGTTGTAAAAGACGGTACGGATTTAGACATAGTAAAATGTGTTGCACTTGCGTTCAAAAATAGTCCTAATATTAAACGAAAAAAATATGAACTTGATTTGGCAAAAAGTAATGTAGGAAAAGCAAAATCTGTTTTCTTCCCCGTAATAGGTGCAGGAGTAGGTTTTCATAATGAAAATAACTCAAATACGGATGTCTTTTCTCATCATTACAGAGAACTTCCAAATGTTGCTGTCGCTGTTAATCAGCTTGTTTTTGACTTTGGTAAATCTATTGCCAATATCAAAATGGAAGAATTTTATAAAATAGGTGCCGAGTATGAGTTTATGGACAGTTTGTGTTCAACTCTCTTTGAGGTCAAAGAACGTTATTATGATGTATTAAAGGCTCAGGCTGTTGTAACAATTGCAGAAGATAACGTTGCTATTTGTAAAAAATATCTAAAAATAGCCAAAGGAGCACCTGACAAAACGACCGCACAATTCCAGTTAAGCAGAGCGTTGTTTGAGTTGGCATATGCAAAAACAAATTTGAAGAATGCAAAAGTTAATCTGAGTAATGCAATGTTTATTGACAATACACCGGGTTATAACATCGTAAACACAAAAACATTCAACTACAATCACGATTACGGTTATGTATCTCAAAAAAAAACACCTGCGTTTGAACCGCAAAAATTTGATTTCAAAAGGGAAAATGCAGTTGACATAGCTTATGCAAGCAGTCCTGATTTAAGAGTTCTTGAATCTACAAGAAGTGCTATGGAACAGGCTTTAAAATATGTTAAACGTACCTATTTACCGGAACTGTCCGCAAACGTAGGATACGGATATAATAACTCTAATGAGTTTTCAAACAACAGTTTACAGGTCGGTGTAAATTTGTCAACGAGTATTAACCTTATGGAGCTTAAACACTCGATAAAAGGTGCGGATGCTCAGTTAAAACTTGCTGATAATGAGATTGCTTTGTTTAAAAAAGATTTGTATTTTGAAGTGCAACGGGCTTTTAACAATGTTGAGTTTGCGACAGATGATGTTCCATATGCTCAGGCAACTGCTGTTAAAGCATTAGAAAACATAAACACTGTTGAAAAACTCTATAACAGCGGTGAATTAAATTATGTTGCCCTGCAGGATGCAAGAAAAGATTATATTACTGCTATGCAGAGCTATATTACAAGTCTGGATTTCTATAACAAATCTCTTATTCAGTTAGAAGAAGCAATGCACTATCATCTTGTTGATATTCACCACAAAACTCAGCATGCTATGATAAAACATTCTGACGAATTGATAGAGCATCTTAATGAAGCGCTTGATTGTGATGAAAACAATCACAAAAACAAAAAACATAAAAGAAAAAAAGATAGTGTATAATTAACAAAAACGGGGCGGTATGTTAAAAGATTTAATTGGTGAGTCGTGGTATAAAGTTCTTTCGGAAGAAGAAAGAAACATTTTTTACGAAAAGTTTTCTGCAATAGAAGAGAAAAGAAAAACACAGGAAATTCTGCCTTATGAGGCGAAAAACAGCGGAATTTATCACGCTTTAAAAATTACTCCGTTTGATAAAGTTAAAGTTTTGATAATGGGTCAGGATCCGTATCCAAACAAAGAGGATGCGCATGGGCTTGCTTTTTCAAAGTTGTCGGGAAAGATTCCGGCAAGTTTAAAAAATATTTTTGAAAAAATAAAAGAAGACATCGGGGTAAATAATGTTTCGGGAAATTTGACTCCCTGGGCAGAACAAGGTGTGCTGCTTTTAAACAGAGCGTTGTCTTTTTCAAAAGAAGAATCACTTGCTTCAAGGAATAAATTTTGGCTGCCCGTAATCAATATCATTATAAACAAACTTCTTGAACGGAAAAAAACGCTTGTTATAATTCTTTGGGGAAATCCTGCAAATGACATAGAACAATTTTCTTTTGAAAAAGAAGAACAATATAATAAAAATAATATTTATATTCTTCGCTCATCTCACCCTTCAAATATGGGTAATGCAAAAAACTCCGTATTAAAAGACGGTAAAATCGGCGCATTTACTTAAACTCCGAATTTTAAGAAAACAAACGAAATTTTAAAATCTTTGGGCGAAAACGAGATTAACTGGCAGACGTAATTATTTTATAAATTTTTTCGCAAACTCCAAAGACTTTTTTTTAAGTAATTCGGAAGTTCTGTTAATTGCCTCAAATAATTTTTCTGCAACTTCTTCTCTTGTAGCATTTTTGCTTATCGTGGCTGCATCCCGTTCATAAACATATTGTTTTGTAATACCGTGCCTTCTGGCAAGGATATGATATACATCATAGTCCGGAACGTGTTTGATATCAGATTTTTTTTCAATCAAAATGTCACAATGATTACGTCTGGCAAGCAATTTAATGTTGTCATAGTTGGATAAATCATTTTTATTTATATTGCTAAGCTCTATTTTCCCGGCCTTAAAGCTTGATGCAGAAATAAGGTTCACACGCATAATTTTCACCTTCGCAAAGCATTATAAAATAAATTTATAAAAATTTCAACACTCTTTTTGATAATTTTTTTAATCTACGTCTATCGGGCTTCTGTTGATTAAATCTATAGCTTCACGGGCGGTAAATGCAAGTTCTTCGGGGATATTGTTAATAGTACAGAACTGGCGCAGAACATCTATAACACGTTTGAATGTTCTTACTATATCGCCTTCGCCCATTTCTACTTCATCGATAATAGAATCCCATTCTGCACCGTTTACCCACATCTCGATAAGCGGGGAATAAAATCCGTTAATATACATCGGATCTTCAACATCGTGAGCTTTTTGTTTTTTGTCTAATGCCCGTTTTATATCTTTAATTTTATTAAGTCTTTTCCGTACATTTGGTGAGAACGGAAGCTGGGAGAATAAATCAGCTCTCATATCTTCTGTTGTCAAAGCACATATAACAGAAGCCAACTCAGCAGGAGTCAGTCCTTCGAGGACTCCCGAAAATACAACCAGTGCTAAAAAGAGTTCATTTTCAGAACGCAGCTGGGAGATAATTACACCCTGTTCGTTCGGATAATCATCTTTAAGGAATCCGTATTCTTCAAGTACGGCTCTGTGTGACAAAAATCTGTTCCAGAATATATCTTTTTGTTTTTTTATCTCTTTTCCCAAATGCCTTTGTTTTGCTTCATATCTATTCAGAACCTCAATGGATTTCATGTGCTTTTTGAAAAGCCTGCAGGTATCACATTCGTATCCGTGCATTTTTTCAAGCATAATTTTATTTTGTCTGCCAAATTCGTGTGCTTCTTCACTCAGAGGTCTGTTCTTTTTCTTTTCCTGTTTTTGAATTGTTTTAAATGTTCTTCTGTTTTGTACGTAAATTTCTCTTATTTTGTTGTAATCAAGCAAATCCTGATTTGTTCTGTTGCAAAAGCATCTGAACGAATTACATTCATCAATCATTTTTTGATTTTCAGCCTGTTGCTTCAAAAGCGGTTCTACACGCGAGTTTGACGAAAAATACCCGAAACTTTTTAGTACAAGCTCCTTTGCCTCATCAAGCGTAAATCTCTGAAGAAGATTTAAAACCATTGAATAGCTGGGTGAAAATTTGCTTTCAAGAGGGTTAGCATCACTTAATACCAGCTCTGCAACTTCTTCCGGTGTCTGGAATGCTGTTCCTACAATTGTTACATAGCCGATTTCGTCCATTCCTCTTCTTCCGGCTCTGCCTGACATCTGTAGAAACTCGCTTGGAGTAAGTGTTCTGTGTCCGTTATCTGTTCTTTTGCTTATTGAACTTATAACAGTTGAACGTGCAGGCATATTTATTCCTGCAGCAAGAGTTTCTGTTGCAAATACAACCTTGATTAATCCCTTCTGGAATAGTTTTTCTACAAGGATTTTCCACCCCGGAAGGAGCCCTGCATGATGAGAAGCAACTCCTAATAGCAGGTATTCAATATGTTTATTTTTATACAGATACGGATTTTCTGCTATATAATCATCAACAATCTTTCGGATTTCGTCTTGTTCCTCAGGTGTAACAAGGCAAAGCTCCGCACATTTTTCCATTTGCTCGTCGCATTTTTTTCTTGAAAAAGTAAAGTAAATTGCAGGGAGCATATCCTTTTCGTGAAGCACTCTTACGACATCTTTAACAGTGTTTCTTTTTGATACCGGTTTACCTCTGCTGAATTGTTTCTTCTCAGGTCTGATTTTGTTATTCAAGGCGCCTGACGGAGTAAGTAACGGTAATATTGTATGCGGCTGAGATGAGTCAAAATAATAGAACCTGAGTGGTACCGGACGAAAATCGGTATTTACAAGTTCTGTTTTTGAGTGAACTGTATTTATCCATTCTGTTAACTTGTCAGCATTGGCAACTGTTGCTGAAAGTGCAATTATCTGAACATTTGTCGGACAGTAAATTATGCTTTCTTCCCAAACAGTTCCCCTCTGTTCATCATTCATGTAGTGAACTTCGTCTAAAATTACGTATCTGACTTCCTTCATGTTGTCTTTTACTGAGCCGAAGTTTGTGCCGTAAAGCATATTTCTGAATACTTCCGTTGTCATAACAACGATTTGAGCGTCACGGTTAAAAGATGTATCTCCCGTTAATAAACCGACTTTTTCGGAACCGTATTGTTCTGAAAAATCGCTGAACTTCTGATTTGAAAGAGCTTTAAGCGGAGTTGTGTAAAAAACTCTTTTCCCGTCACGAAGAGCACAATGGATAGCGTGCTGGGCTATAACAGTTTTACCTGCTCCTGTCGGGGCGCAAACGACAACGCTTTTTCCATTACTTATATAATCACACGCTTCTTTTTGAAAGTCATCAAGCTCAAATGGGAATTCGTACATTCATACCTCTTTCTCTTCCCATTATAACATAAATTCTTAGTGTTTTTTATTTTCTGATTAAAAATTAACCGCATATTTTACGCCGGAATAAAAGATTTTATCTTTTTCAGAGGAAATATCGCAATCCTGGTAACCGGCTGTAACAGCCACCATAGAATTTTTCATTTTGTATCCTAATGATCCCGTGACGAACAAATGTTTAATATCTGAATTTGAGTTAATATATCCTGTTGAAACAGTAACAGCTATTTTGTCTTTTTTTACGGTTGTATCCAGCGTTGCCATAAACGTATTTTGAGGGTTGTTTCCGGGCTGAATTATACGTTTGTTATCAATAATGGCTGTTGTGTTTATATTCATTTTGTTGTCGGTTGTGTAATTTATGTTGCCTACCGCCCCTGTGCGAATCTTTATGCCTTCTTGTGTACTCGGATGGTAATCAGATAATTCAATATAAGTTTCAGCACCCATTTTCAGACTGTCATCTTTTTTGTAAAAAGCGGCGTATTTTGCAACAGCGCCATATTCATCAGCATTGCTTGCCGTTGATAATATAAGGTCTAAACCAAAGCCCTTCTTTTCATTTTTAGTTACGAGTTCCTTTACTTCCTCTTTCTCTGATACTACAAGGCTGTCGGCTTCTTTTGTTTTATCAGGGGTCGGAATGTCAGGAACTGTGTTTGTGAAGTCTCCTGCGTCTTTTGGTTTAATGATATTAACCTTTACATCTGTTTGATTTTCAATAATATTGTTTCCCTCAGTACTTTTTGCTACCTGTATTTTTCTGTTAAGTGTTAAGCTGATGCCGCTGGCATTATGAGTTGCACCTGCATAAATGTTGTAAAGCTGAGTATCGTTATCATAGAAATATGCACTTCCGCCACCTCCAAATGTCAGCTTATCTGTTTTATATTTTGCCAAGAACAGTGCGTTACCATTCTTTTCAGCTCCGCCTGTTTCTGTGCTGTTTTCTTTTATTTTTTCATTTTCGTACTCAAAGGAACCGTTATACAGCAATGTCAATTTTTCGTCTTTACTTTTGTATGAACCGGACACATTACCGTTTATGGAATATACGGAACTTATTTGTCCTTCTTCCAGGTAAGCGAAGCCTTTTCCGTTTATATGTAATCCTTTTTTATAATTTTTCTCAAAAAAATCTGCAAGTTCATCATTAACGTCTTTGCCGTTAGTTTCTTCAAGAGATGATGTATATTCATGGTAATTATTTTTTGAGTCGTTATCGTCGGTACGATTGTATCTCTTCAGGATTCTTTTATAAATGGTGTTTAAAGCACCGCTGGAAGATTTAACATCATTAAAAGTTGTGTTTTCTTCGATTGGTGTTTCTTCATAAACTTTTTTTACTGCTGTTTTTTTATCTATACTTTTCGTCTTATCCGCTTTCGTCTCTGCCTGTTTTGATACAGGTGTGTCATTCTTTTGTTCCTTGTCGAAA
>ONVC01000094.1 GCA_900321205.1 uncultured Acinetobacter sp.
CATTGCAAACATACCGGCATTCTTAAAAAATCTGTGTCCGAACGTATCTTTAAGAGAGATAAAAAAAGCTTTGAACGGATTTTTTTCTTTGAAAAAAATTACAGCAGGATACAACATCAGCATAAAATAGCTGAAAAGTACCGTACAGAAAGTCAATATGTTCCACATATTGATTTTTATAAGCTGTTCTTCTGTTAATGAATCCACAAACGCTTTCGTAGCCTGAACGTTTGCCGCTGCCTGTACTATCTGGTCATAAGTTATTCCTGTTTCACCAATAAACTTTTTACCCAAAAGCACAACACCAACAGCTATAAGTATAAATACAACTATTATCTGGAATACCATTCCGAGCGCAGACAGAAAATATTCACCTACGCCGGACGGAAACTCCGTTATTAACGCATTGCTCTCTATATCAGGTTCTTTTACTGCTCTTATTATTATATAAATCCAGCCTGACAAAAAAGCTCCCAGCATTAAAAAGAATAAAATTACTGAAAAAATCAACCCTATTTTATTTCCCGTTGCCGAAAAAATCATATACAAACCCGACAACAAAGAAAAGAATATCAGAGGGGTTGCTATAACTATATTTCCGTTAGTTATTCTAAAACTTTCTCTTATTGTTTTGAACATTATTGCTCCCTGAAAAAAAATATTAATATATTCTAATATACACTAATTATAAGCCGAGGGCAATTTATTTAACATCCGTTATATTGTTTAAATCTTTTTTTGGTGTCGTAATCTCAAACACTCCAAACTCCGTTTTTAACACCTCTGTAATATTTGGTTTTATCACGGTTTGATTGCGATTTCCCACAAATATTTTTATTTTTTTATTTTTTGCAGAGTTTATAATTACAGAAAGAGTATGTCGTTCAATATACGGAAAAATCAATGTTATTTTTTGCGAAAATTTCTCTGAAACTACCTGAAACAACCTGTTCATAGCATAAATATCATTTGAAGCATTGACACAAATAATATTTTCTCTCTGTTCGCAACAAAACAGAGATACTATTAAAACATCATTCGGAACATGCTTCATAAAAGTTTTAAAATATTCTTTTTCCTCCGTTGAATACCCTCCGGTTCCGAGAAGTACTATTTGATTATACTTTCCCGAAGCAAGTTTTTGCTCTATATTTTTTATCATTATAGTTTGAGAAAAGCCTACTTTTTCAGAATCACATGTTCTTCCTGTCTTAAATCCCTTTGATTCTGATACAGATTTCATTACCTTAGAAAAATCATTATCCTTAATCCGTATAACCCCTTTCGGAGAAGAAAAATCCGTAGTAAACAGAACCCCTCTGTAAAGACTTTCCACGTTAAAAAGAGAATGTCTTGTTAAAATTATCGGCCCCGGAAAAGTGGAAAAGTCCAAAAGACAGTTTTCCATCCCCTGACCAAATTGTCCTTTAAGATTTTTGTATTTTCTGAAATAAGGGAATGTGTGAGCAAGTATCATATTATCATGTGTATAGATATCAACAACCTTGTCGTTAAATATATCCAAAATCTGTTCAAGCTCTCTTATGTTTGAACCAACAACGAGCATGGCTTTACCCTTTGTTGTCGAAAAAGAAACATCGCTTTCTTCCTGTTCTCCGTACATTTTTTCCTGACAATCCCTGATTTTCAACATAAGCTCACAGTCTTTTTCTGACATTTCAGTTATTATATCTTTCAAATCTTCTTTTTTTGCATCTGACACATTAAGAAGATTAAGGACCTTAAAAACTAAAAATACATAGTCCTCCGATTCAGCGCCATAGCTTTCGTAAGTCAGAATATTTATACAAAAACTTTTGACCAAAACAAACAACATTCCGTATAAATTTCTTTCTGCGACAGACAAACTCTCAAGTCTTTTGTTAAACTCTTTTTCTCCGAATCTTATGTAATCACTCAGTTCTGCATCGGCTTTTAAAAACAGATCAGGCTTTTCATTTTCAGAACAAATATCGTTAAACTCTTTTATAATTCTCGGAAGTTCTGTTTTAAAAGATGAGTTAATTATATCAAAATCTGCTTGTGAAATTTCATAACTGGAACTCAAAACTGATATTGTGTTCAAAACAAGATTTTTTATTCTTTTATCTTTTATTCCGCAGTCTTTAGCCCTTAAACCGTAATATGAAACACTTTTCAAATACAGCAGAATAACTTCCTGCAAAGATGCAGTAGTAGGATTTATTGAACAGATTCCGCGAGAAGAACATCTGTTATATTGATAATCTTCATTTTTTTCATTAATCATAACCTTTTTTATAATACATTTCCCGTAAAAAATTTTTATTACCCTGTAAGGCAATAAATGTAATTAAATGTAAAGAGAAATGCACAATATATTTACAATTTTTGTTGTTTAAAGTATAAGTATAAAATATGTTTATTATAGAGGGTTATACGATTTGAAAAACCAACTATCCGAAAATATGAATCTTCTGAAAAGGCTTATCGAAAAGCAAAAAAATGTTATAGAAGGTTATCTGATGCAAAAAGGATTTTGCATCATTGATAACAGCAGGGAGTATAAAAGGGAGCAAATCCGGTAAATCATATAAGCTTGCCGGATAAAAGGGAAAAGCTATTGAGAAAAGAGTAGAAAATAAACTCAATAGCTATCAGGAGAGAGGAAGAAAGAATTGAATTCTCAAAGGGATTCAATTCTTTTTTATGATATAATATAGACAAATCAATGTATTAAGGAGTTTTAATGTTTAGTACTGATATTATTTATGAGGTAGTTACGTTCTCTATCGGAGATACAAAATCCGGTACAAAAATGGGGAAACTGCAACTGAAAGATTTGAAAAATGATGAGCTGTTAAACTGTATTCTCTGGGAAGAAGCCCTTAACCGAATGGACTCAAAACTTTTCAGATGTGGAAATCAATTACGAATAGTCTCGGGATCTTTTAATGAAAAGTATAACAACTGCCTGGTACAGGCTCTTGAACTTATTAAGGAAGCAAAAACGGGACTTGATGAATCAGAAAGAGAAGAAGAATTCAAAGCAATTACGGAATATATAAACAAAATTAGCGATGAAAAACTCAAAAAATTTGTTTCGGATATTTATACAGAAAACAAAGAAGAAATCTTAATCGCTCCTGCCGCAAAACTTATGCACCACAATTATATAGGCGGACTCATGGTTCACATTCACGAGTGTCTGAGATACGCAGAAACAATGTTCGGAATGTTTTTCCAGAGAGTTAACCATGATGATGTTTACGCAGCATGTCTTTTACACGACATAGGTAAAATTTATGAGTACACCGTTGACCTTGAATCAGGTCTTATAGATTATGACGAAGAGTTCAAAAAAGAATGGATTTCTCATTCTCAGTACGGTTTTTGTATCTGTATGAATGCAGGTTTTAAGCGGATTGCAAGAATGATTGCCGCTCACCATGCCAGAGCTGACTGGGGTGCGATAATTGACCTTAACGAAAAAGATATAGAGCCGATACTGTATCTCGTTCACCATATTGACGATTTGTCGGCAAAATACGGAAAAACTAATGTGGCTATGCTGGGTTAATCATAAGTAAAATATTTGCAAAAAAATGGTGCGGGCTATATTATTTGTTTGCCCGCACCGTTTTGTTCGTTTATATACTTACCTTCTGCAAAAATGACTTTTCCAACGCCAAAAGACTTATGAATAATAGTCTCTCCTACATGCACTACAACAGGAACAGGCGCTGGTTTGGTTTCCTTCTGAATAAAAGAATTCATATAA
>ONVC01000078.1 GCA_900321205.1 uncultured Acinetobacter sp.
TTAAGCTCAAAAATCCTTGCAGGATTAATAGCTTTCTCTGTTAGAAGATTAGTCGGAATATAATTTAAAAGAGTATTTTTTATAATTCTTGGCATTTAAGAATTTTAAAATACCGGATAAAAAAAATCATTCGCCTGACTAACGAGAGGTAATAAGAAAAATAATTACCTGCATTTATTTATGATAAAATACTATTGGGATAAATTATAAGAAAGTTTTTGCGGAGCTATATAGTGAAGAAGATTATAACTGCAATACTGACGATATTTTTGACAGCAAATTTTTCGTTCGCATTAGAAACCAAAGTTGAGAAGTATGAAATAGATTTTCCGACTGCCTATGAGTTAATGTTTAACAACAACAATTCCATAAAGGCAATTTTAGAGGAGATTAACGCTAAAAAATATAAAAAAAATGCCGCAATTGGCGAATTTATGCCAAAGGTAGGAATGAATGCGACATTTGTCCATTTTGATAAAGATATACAAGTTGGCGGGGGGTCAATACCCATAATGAGCACAACTGTTCCGATACCTAATCTTGTAATTCAGGAAAAAAATGTTACAACTTTCGGGTTTACGGCTCTTTGGAATGTATTTACCGGCGGAAAAATTTTGGCGCTAAACTCGGCTGCAAGAGCGGAACTTGCAGGTTCAAACCTGAAATATAAAAGTTTATCGGGAAATTTAACTACAAGACTTGTTGAAAGATACTATGGGCTGGCACTTGCTCAGGATGTAGCAGAAGTCAGAAAAATGGTTAAAGATTCGACAGAAGAGCACCTAAATGATGCAAAACTTCTCGAAAAAGAGGGTATGATTCCAAAATCCGAAAGACTCCATGCAGAAGTTGCTTACAAGCAGGCAAAAAAAGATTATGATGCAGCAATAAAAGATATTTCAATTGTAGAAGAGGGTGTTAAAAACCTTATAAAAGATGATAACGTTGATTTGACCGGGATTACAATTCAACCGTTATCACATCTTTTTGTCTATGAAGGCAAAATAGCCGGTCTTAATGAATGGAAAAAATCCGCTCTTGAAAATAATCCTGAGTTTAAACAAACAGAAGTTCAAAAAAAACTTGCTCAGGCAAATTACAGAGCACATGTAGCTAACTACATGCCGACAGTTTCCATTTTTGCTTATGATGTTGCCGCACAAAGTCATCTGGCGTCTCAGCTGCCGAGATTTGGAGTGGGAGCAGGAGTAAACTTTATGCTCTTTGACGGTTTTTCACGTTATAACAACCTTAAGGCCGCAGACGCTTTAAGAAAAGAAGTTAAATATGCAACTTTTGCGGCTAAAAATGATGTTGAAAGCCTTGTTGTCAAAAATTACAACGAACTCCTGAAATACAGGGAAGAATATGAAAGTACCGATAAAACAATTGAAAGCGCTCAGGAATCTTTAAGATGTGCAATGCTTGCGTTTAAAGAGGGATACGGGACATCGCTTGCCGTTACCGATGCACAGACTATGCTTGCTGCAATAAAAATTCAGCGCTTAAATGCACTCTACAAATACGATTTAAAACTTGCGGAAATGCTTGCAAATATAGGTGAATCGGATAAAATTCTTGAATATATTAAAAACTCAAAAGAGGAGAAATTATAATTTATGAAAAAATATATTGGTTTGATACTCTTAGCTATATTGGTTTTATCAGTTATTTTTGCCATTATAAGCAATAACCAAATGATTGTTCAGGGAGAAATTGATACAAAAACGGTTGACCTTTCATCTAAAATTACGGGACGCGTAAAGGAAATTAAAGTTCAAAAAGGTGACACTGTAAAAAAAGGGGATATCCTTGTAATTTTGGACACACCTGATATTGAAGCAAAATCAGCTCAGGCTGATGCGGCAGTAGAGATGGCTCAGTCAAAAGAACTTGAAGTCTACAACGGTGCACGTTCAGAACAAAAAGCAATGGCTCTTAATGCATTAAACAGGGCAAAATCAGATCTCGCACTTGCTGAAAAGACATACAACAGGGTAAAAAATCTCAACGCTGAAGGTGTTGTTTCAAATCAAAAGGCTGACGAAGCGTTTACTTTGTACCAAAAATCAAAGCAGGAGGTTTTGGTTGCCCAGAATAACTACAACATGCTTGAAAACGGTTCCAGATATGAAGATAAGCTTATGGCAAGTGCAAATGTAAAAAAAGCAAAAAGCACTAAACATGAGGTACAGTCTTATTTAGATGAAAATGTTATAAAATCCCCGATTGACGGACAGATTACAGAACTTTCGGTTGAAGAGGGAGAACTTGTCGGAGCAGGTTACACAATAGTTACTATTGTTGATTTGAATGATAACTGGGCGGTTTTCAATGTTAGAGAAGACATGCTCCCAAAAATAAAAATGGGAACGGAATTTTTTGTAAAAGTTCCTGCAATCGGAAAAACTCCCATAAAAGTAAAAGTTGATTATATTTCCGTTATGGGAAATTTTGCAACCTGGAGAGCTACAAAAATCAGAGGAGATTTTGATCTGAAAACTTTTGAAATACATGCAAAACCCGTTGAGAAAAACTCCGATTTAAGAGCAGGCATGAGCGTAATTACTGACTGGAATAAAATTAAAGATTAAAAGGCAGGTGCATGAACGGTTTTTGGGAAACTGCAAAACGTGAAATATCAAGAATTAAATCAAGTAAATTTATGCTTGTTGTGATTTTTATTCTGCCGATATTTTTTTCATTCATTATTTGGTGGACATTTAGTGCAGGCACGGTAAAAAATCTGCCTGTTGCGGTTTTGGACTTAGATAACAGCGATATTTCAAGAGGAATAACAAGAGCAATAGATTCTACTCCTTCCGCTGATATAAAATACAAGGTTGAAAGTTATAACCAGGGACATGACTTAATAAAAAGCGGCAAAGCATACGCATTTATTGTTTTCCCTCAACATTTCAAAAAAGACTTAAACAGAAACAACCGACCCAAGATTGTTTTTTATTACAATAACCAGACAATTCTTATCGGAGGTATTTTATCCAAAGACATACAAAGTGCTGTTATAACAA
Organism: uncultured Acinetobacter sp.; assembly: GCA_900321205.1. Classification (GTDB taxonomy): domain Bacteria; phylum Cyanobacteriota; class Vampirovibrionia; order Gastranaerophilales; family Gastranaerophilaceae; genus CAG-196. Next base: position 3,033 of record ONVC01000078.1, read on the forward strand.
GCATGAAAGCAGTTGATGCGCATATAAGAATGAAAAAAGGTCTGCCAAAAGATGCGGTTATGCAACAAATCAATCTGATTCGTGTGGATGAACGGGTAAAATCAAATCCTTATATGAATTACGCATATTTTTTGGCTTACGCTGCTATCACTCATATTTTTCAGATTTTTGCGGTTCTTTTTTCAGTATGGACATTGGGAATTGAGTTTAAGGAGGGAACAACAAAAAATTGGCTTAAAACAGCAAATGACTCAATTTTTAATGCAGTTTTCGGAAAACTTTGCGTTTATTTAATTATCTTTTCTGCTCAGCTTCTTTTAATTTACCTTTGTTATATTGTATTGTATGGTGCACCATTCAGCGGAAATATAATCTTTTGTATCTTTTCGACAATATTGTTTATTTTGGCCTATCAGCTTGTCGGAATGATGTTTGTTGCGATAACTTCAAATCTCAGGTTATCAATGAGCTGCGGAGCTTTTTATACTGCAATGGGACTTACTTTTGCCGGAATGACTTTCCCTGCAATGTCAATGCCTGCGATTGGCAGATTTTACAGCGTATTTCTGCCTATAAGACCTTATGTAAACCTTTTTGTTGACCAGGCAATGAAAGGTTTTCCGGTTCAATACGATTTAATATACGTATATTGGATGACAGCTGTGGGACTTATGGGACTGAGTACAATAGCATTATTGAAAAAACATGCTTATGACGAGGGGTTATGGTATCAAATATAATAAAAATCTGTAAAGACGAACTTAAAATAATATTTACTGATGCCGGCTGCCTGCTCGTTATGGTTGGTGCAATATTTATGTACAGCATTTTTTATATGATGCCGTTTTCTAATCAGGCAACAAGAGAAGTTCCCATAGGAATTATTGATAACGACAGCTCAGCAATGTCACGTGAATTTGTCAGGGACCTGAACTCAACGGAATATGTCAAAGTTGAAAACGATTTTACAGACATAAACCAAGCAAAAAAAGAATATTACAAAAATAAAATACAGGCGTTTGTTGTTATTCCTAAGGATTTTGAACGCGACATAAAACGCGGCAAACCTTCGTTTGTGTCAACTTACACTGACAGTGCCTTCATGATAATTTACAAGCAGGTTGCAACTGCCGTTGCAACGCTTGCAACAGAATTTGGCGCAAAAATCGAAGTCGGAACATTGATGAAAAAAGGTGTGCCGAAAGATAATGCAATAAAACTCGTTATGCCGTTTGATTTAGTTCAAACACCTTTGTTTAATCCGATAGGAAGCTATCAAAATTATATTTATCCGATGGTTTTAATTTTGCTTTTGCAGCAGACAATGATAATAGGTGCGTGTATGATTGGTTCAACGCTTCGGGAAGAAATAAACGGAATACGCATAAGAGAAAAAGACGGAAGCGTAAAATTATACAAACTTGATTCAATCACACCCTACACAAACAATCCTGTTGAGATAGTTTTAGGAAAGGCTTTTGCCTATTCCGGATTATATTTTATCTATGCAATGCTCTATTTTCTGATTTTTCCGTCATTTGTTGTATATGATATGACCTATAATATTTTGCCTATGCTTTTGATTTTAATCCCCTATCTCTTATCCTGCGCATTTTTGGGACAAGGACTTGTATATTTTTTATCGAAACGTGAAGTTTCATTTTTCATATTAGTTTCATCGTCTGTGCCTTTAATATTCCTGCCCGGATTTGTCTGGCCGAAAGAAGCTATTCCGGTATTATTGAATACTGTTTCAAAATTAATTCCTTTTGAACCTGCATGTGACGGATTAATTAAGATAAATCAATTTGGGGCAAACTTCTCACAGGTTCAGCATGATTTTTGGATTCTGATCGGATTGTGTGTGATTTATTTTATTTTTGCCTGCGCAGCTGTCAAAAAAATGCAAAGCGAAGCAACACAAAAAATGCATTGAACTTTAAAAATTAAATAACACAGGGTTAAAAGAAAGTCTTTCGAAAGGAAACCAACCGACAACAACATTTGAGACCTCGGGTTAGTTCCCGACTAGAAAGGGGGTCAATATGGATAAATTCAATTTGACTTTATTTTTAATTCTATTGATTTTAATCACATTAAAAAATGGCTCTCACCCGAAAGGATAAGAACCATTTAAGACCTCTACAAGGCTTTTGGTAGCTTGAGAAACTACCACCCTGTGTTTTTATTATAAACTATTTTAGCTAAAATACAACCCTTTTATTAATTTTAATAAAGTTCGATGCAACTAATAAGGATATTAAAAACTCGAACTTTTTAATTTGTATTAAGACCCTCGTAAATACTATGCAACAACCCGAAAATCTTTTAATTTTGGAACAATTAACAATCTTAAAAAATGAATTTCTTGTTGCATAAATATAATGTCATGCTGAACTTGTTTCAGCATCTTACCATTGTTCGGATAAATCTTTAAACTCGGGGTTCATTTCTTTAATCAAATTTATTTTCCATTGTCTATGCCAACGCTTTAATTGTTTTTCTCTGTTCAATGCAGATTCAACATCTTCTGTTAATTCGTAATAAACTAATCTATCAACATTATATTTTTTAGTAAAACCTTCAACAACTTTATTTTTGTGTTCCCAAATTCTTTTTTGCAAATCTCCGGTTACACCAATATAAAATGTTGTTTCATTGTAATTTGTCAAAATATATACTGCATAAGTTTTGCTCATAGAGTAATTCTATCATATTTTCTGTCACCCTGAACTTGTTTCAGGGTCTTAGTAACAAAAGCATTTATACAAAAATTTTAAGATTCTGAAATAAATTCAGAATGACAAATTTTTTGTTATTTAAAAGATGCTGAAACAAGTTCAGCATGACATCTTCTTTTACGTTTTAATTTTCAAAACAAAAAAGGAGGTTTTTATGAAAAAGAAAAAAGATGTAGGGGGAATTATCAAATTTGATTATAAAGAATATTCAAAGGAAGAAACAATTTTTCTTTATCAAAGATTTTTTGAGATTTTTGCCGAAGCAAAAGGTGTGAAAGTGTCCAAAAATCTTGGGGAAATACTCTATAATTGCATTTCAAACAGTAACAAAAAACGTTAAGAGATTCGAACTCTTGAAAGCAAGATATATCAATAGTTTTGATAATTTTGTAAAATCACTAATAAAAAATTAAAATCGCCAAATCGCAAATTAGAACTGCACAAGTCA
>ONVC01000084.1 GCA_900321205.1 uncultured Acinetobacter sp.
AACAGGAAGCTCTTAAGGCTTTTAATCATTATATAGAGCTTGCAAACAGCTATAAGACGGAAGTAACAAATTTTTACACTCCGAATGCAAAGATTATAAGACAGGTAATAAAGCCTGACGGAAAGCTTGTTAATGTTTATACAGATTCATCAACATACGTAACTCAGCTGAAGATTGGACAAGCGGGAGCAAAACTTAAGAACTACAAGAACAAATATACAAACGTTGTGGTAACTCCGATTTCAGCAGGCAAAGTAAAAATTTCGAGCGTTCGTCATCCTTCTGTTGACAATGACAGCCTGAAAGTTTACATGGTTTTTCAAAAACAGCCTGACGGTAAGTGGATGATTGTTGAAGAGTTGATGCAAACCAGACAGCAAATATTCTTAAAATACGCGAAATAAAAGTATGAATATTACATTACATATTTACACCTCCTCTTTACAAATATTTTTGAGTATTATAGAATAAAGTTAATTGTTAATATCTTAGTCGAGGTAACAAATGGATCAGATTATTAAAATAGCATGGGAACTTAACGAAAAAACAGATAATCGTTATAAATTAGTTTACGAAATTGCAGAACTTGCTAAAAAGTTAGTTGATGAGACTCAAATGAAGAAAGCCCGAGAAGAGTTTGGTTTTGAAGAAGCGGCAGTTAACGAAAACCCTTACAAAAAGGAAAATCCCGTAGAACACGCCATTATGGTTAAAGCTTCCGAATCAGACGATACTGAGTTAGTGGGCTAGGTTCTAAACAGAGATTTAAAAACAAAACTTCCGCTTAAAAAAGCGGAAGTTTTTTATTGTAAAAGTTTCTTTACAATTAGTCAATTTTTGGTATTCACGTGTTTTAAAAAGAAAGAAGGTCGAAGTATGAATAAACAAACTCAAAAATTAATGAACCTGATATGGGGGCTGTAATTATGGTAAATGTTGCAGCAATATTTTCTACGTTAGGAAATCCTAACTCACTTATCCCCCTTGCAGTAAAAGATATATCGTCAACAACAGCAATTACTGCCAGTTCTTTCTTAACAGGCAAAGAGGAAGGACAGGACAGACTTATTGATGAAGTCGGTACGCAGATTATTTGGCTATTGGGTATTCCGGCATTTAAGTGGTTATTTGATAAAACCATTTTCAAAGCGTACGGTTTGGATTCAAAATTCGATGTTAGAAACCTCAAAGACAAAGATGTTTTTGAGAAGATTAAAAAATATGCACCTACTGATGAAGTAAAAAATGAGATTGAAAAAATCGGAAAAAAACAGGGTGCTTTCAAAAACGTTGCTCTTTATAAGTTCTTTTTTGCAACAGGTGCAACTATTGCAAGTTATATCGGCTTAACAAGAGCAAAACAGGCATACACAGAAACAAAAATCAAACAGAATTTAATAAAAGAATACAACTCAAAAAAAGAAAATTACTCGACCAAAGAAGGATATAAAACTAATTCCGCTCACAACACAAGCTACAAAGAAGTAGGAGAAGGGGGTAAATATTCTCCGACTAATAATGTAAACTTTAAGGGTATAGGTGAAGTGGTTAAGAATTTTGCTTTTTCTCCGGTTAAAAACATGTGGATATTAGATGGTGCAATAACTGGCGAAAGACTTGCCGATTCAAGAAGCCCGCAGGAATTTGCAGGATACTCGATAAAAGAAGGTTTGTACCTGTTCTTTATGTATTACGCAGGAAACAAAATCCAGCAAATGCTTGAAAACAGAGCTGACAAAAAATTCCATAAATCAATAGGACTTGATGCAAGAGTAATTGAAGGCGGCAAACTTCAAAAAGCTTTTGAAAACGGTTCCGTTAAAGAAAGCCTGAATAAATTTGCCGAAATAATAGGGAAGACGAATGCGGAAATTTATGAGTTTTTACATAAAAATCCTGAAAATGCAGTTGTAAAAGTTGCAAAGGATTCAGATATTATATCCATGTATGAAAAACCGAAAAAATGGTATCAAATATTTAAGAAACCGGAATACACCGACAAAATTGATACAAGAAAATTTATCGACCTTAATGATATTAAAGATACGTATAAAAAGGTAGACACCCTATATAAACAATTCCTTGATGCGACAGCAAAGGGTGAGACTTCTGATAAATTTTTTGAAGGGGTTAAAAAGCTTAAAAGACATTCGATTATTACCAATATCGGAACATGTATTTTCGCACTCAGCATTGTAACTCCGGCAGCAATGCTCGCAAAAAGACTTTTAGGCAAAGATAATGCAGAGTTTCAGACTAAAAAAGAAATCAGAGAACAGCTGATTAAAGATGGTGTAATTACTGAAGCATAAACCGATTTTGAATAGATTTTTGGATTTAAGTATGTTATAATGTTTTAAAAAAGGAGTCAGTATGAAAAAAATAGCATTATTATTAGTTTTAACATTTTGCGTAAACTCTGTTATGGCAGACAATTTATTTCAGAACTCAAATCCGTTCCCGCAGACAAGTCCTGAAAAACTGAATAATATCTATGAAGCAGAACAGTCAACTCTTATACAGGAAGTAAAACAGGAAAAGAAATCCAGATTTAGAAAAGGTAAAAACTTACAGGAACAAGAAATTAAAAATAATGAAAAACTTTTGTACACCTATCCGCCGAATTCAAGTACAAACGAAGGAGTACAAAACGGCAGTTTCTATACGTTTAAATAAATTGAATTAAAAAAAACGTAAAAACAGGAGGTGAGTATTTCACTTCCTGTTTTTTAGTCTTGGATTATTGGCGGTTCACAACTTTTGCACTCAGTTTTTGTTTTCATACGAAAACAGCACTCCGTCAAGTTGTTCACAGGGACGAGTTTCGGACTTTGTCCTCACTCTTGCCAAAATCCGCTAGCAAAATTTATTTTTAGCCGGTTTATTAAATACAGGAGAAAATAAAAATGCAAATTCAAAACTCACAAACAGCATTCACTTCAACATACAGAATACCGCTTGTTGAACAGAATATATCAGTTGCTAAAAGAGAAGCCTTAAAAAAATTAGCTTCAAAATATCAAAACAATATGTATCCAAACGGTAATCAGGGAAACGTAAGAGTCTCAATAAGAAAAAGGCTTGATGAAGGTTTTGAACAAAAATTAAAACAAATAGGATTTAAAGTATTCCAAAAGTTTGAAAAGCACAATATTCCGAAAACAAACGGGATTATGGATGATTATATAAAAGAAGAGTTAAAGAATGGTAACTATAAACAATTCGGTAAACAAAAGGGGTAAATGTAAAAAGGGGCAAACAAAAAACTGTTTTCCCATTATCATTTAGACCTTTTTTCTGAACGTTCTCTGACCGCTATTCTTATAGGTGTTCCAAAGAAACCGAAAGCTTCACGGAGTTTGTTTTCCATATATCTTTTATAATGGTCTTTAAGCAGACTTTCACCGTTAACAAACAGGATAAATGTTGGCGGTTCTGATGAAGCCTGAGTTGCATACATTATTTTTAATCTCTTATTCCTTATAGTTTGAGGAGGATTAAGAGCATAAGCCTCATTAATAACTTTATTCAAAAGACCGGTTGAAACACGCTTTGAGTGTTCTGCCTGTACTTCTACAACACGAGTAAATATGTTATTCAGTCTTTGATGAGTAACTGCGCTTATATAAATTTTTGGAACATAGTCAAGAAATGGGATTTCATTTGCCAGTTTTTTATCAAATTTGCTTACTGTGTTTGATTTTTTATCTTGAATTAAGTCCCATTTGTTTATGGCAATTACCATACCTTTACCGGCTTCGGTAATAATTGATGCAATTTTTTTATCCTGGTCTGAAATTCCGTTAACAGCTTCAGTTGCATCAATAACAAGTAGTGCAACATCACATTCTTTAATTGAGCGTATAGCTCTGTCAACAGCAAATTTTTCAACGCCGTAATCAACTTTTGCTTTCTTTCTTATACCTGCTGTATCTACAATTACAAATTCCTGCTCGTTATAAGTTAAACGGGAATCGATACTGTCACGGGTTGTTCCTGAAACATCAGAAACAATAACTCTTTTTTCACCTAACAGGGCGTTTACAATAGATGATTTACCTGCATTTGGTCTGCCGACAATAGCAAGTTTTATTGAACCATCTTCTATCTTTGTATCATCCTGTTCAAAATCTTTCGTAATCTCGTCTAACAAATCACCAACTCCGCCGGAACCATGAAGTGCTGAAATTGCAATCGGCTCGCCTACTGCAAGCGAATAAAAATCACTAATCATAGTAATCTGATTGTGAGAATCAACTTTGTTTACTGCAAGAAATATCGGCTTATCAGACTGTCTCAGAATGTTCGCAATATCTTCATCTACAGGTGTAACACCATCTATGCCGTCAACAAGAAATATAATCTTATCAGCTTCTTCGCAGGCAATTTTTGCCTGGTCATAAATGGAAAGCATAATCTCATCTTCGTCACCGGGAACAATACCGCCGGTATCAATAACGGTAAACTGCTTGTGCTGCCACTCAACATCAAAATATATTCTGTCTCTTGTAACACCGGGAAGGTCATCAACTATAGACTGTCTTTTACCGACAAGTCTGTTTACAAAGGTTGATTTACCAACATTTGGTCGTCCTACTACTGCAATAATCGGTTTTCTGTTCATAATAAAGTCAGTTTAACACAAATAGGGGTAAATGTAAAAAGGGGTAAATATAGTAAATATTTTATCCGGAAATAATAATGGTTACGCTATAACGCAAAATTACTATTTCATAAAGCTATAAATTTCTGATTGTATAGAGTTTGCTCTTGCAATATATTTTGATAACTGTTCATACTTTTCAGAAGCCTCTCCGTAGGGATAACGGCTCTTCATAAGTTCGTCAACACTCTTATTAATATTTTCAAGTTTTGTTAATGATTGTCTGACTTCTATTACAGAAGATATTTTTCCTGGAAGTTTTGAGAGCAGAAACAAGACGAAGTTTGAAATACTTTCTGCTGCCGCAACAAACCTGTCCCTGATTTTTGAAGTAAGACCGCCTGAAATTTTAGCAGATAAACTCGCTTCTTTATACAATTCCGTCAAATCAGCTAACTCGTGAGTAAGCTGATTTTTTCTCGTTATTAGCTGCTCCGAACTAAACGAATCACGAATTTCATAAGCCATTTGGATTTGTTTGTTAACTTCATTTAGTTCATTTTCTATTTTAGCAATTTTATATTCGAGTTTAAAAACTTCATCATTAACGTCTTTGTACGCATCTTCCCTCAGAATATTAAAATCATAATCGTTAATATGCCGTCCGGATTCAAATTGAGGTAATTTAGCAATGGGAGATATTTCATTTTGCATAAAAAAATTATTTTCGTCATCATTAATATTTTGATTACGAAAAACATCTTTTTTTGTACTTATAAATTTATCGCCATCCATAATAATGATTATACAATTAAAACCCTAATTCATCAATTTTTTGTTTTATAAGAAGCGCAGGATAGTATCCCGGCAATAGTTTTAAACACTCGTTTACATAAAAATGAGCATTCGGATAATCTTTTATGTCCATATAGTATTTTGCATAAATAAAGTGAAGTTCTGCATCATTGTAAAAAATTTGTTTTGATTTTTCAAGGTACTTTAAAGCGGAAGAAGTTAAATGATTTTCCAGCATTACTCTGGCGGCAAATTTATACGTTTCTTGGTTAATA
>ONVC01000102.1 GCA_900321205.1 uncultured Acinetobacter sp.
TTAAGATTAGAAAAACTGATTGAGTTGTCGAAAAAGAACAATACATGAGCAGGTGAAATAATATTCTTTAACGGAATAAAATACACACGAAAAATCGTGCTTGCTCTCAGACGCTCATATTTGCGTTTTACGGGGGGTTTAGGGTAAGGGGGTATAATTATACTCCTGACCCTTTTAAACGCTGCTGAGAGCGTTCTGAGAGGCGGTACGGGGCATTGTAGAGGGTGCTTTGTCGAGTGCCTGCAAACAGGTGAAATAATATTCTTTTTTGGAATGAGACGGACACTGCTCAATGAACTGTATAGCAGATAAATTGATCCTTGACAAAACTGCCCGACATCTGAAACAGAAATCGGGCAGTTTTTAACGTAATTTTATTGTTTTATTAGTTGACAATCTTCCAAAATCTTTTTAATGACAAGCCAAATATCCAATGACGGATTTTCCGCATAGTATGTGAATTTTTTATACACCTGTTTCTTATAACCATTCTGCAAGTTCATTTGTTCTATATGTTTTGCTCTGTTTACAGCTTGTATCACGTCATTCAGGCTTATTTTGGAAAGACAGCGATTAAAATTGTCTTTCTCTTTGTATTCGTCCATACTTTGAAAATTTTCATCATAGGCTTTGTTAATGTCTTTTAAATACGCTGTATTGTAAGGTTTTGAGCTGTAACAGTCTGTTTTATGCAATATCATCCACAAGTCAAACGTAAGATTACTGTATCCAAGCAGATATTTTACCTGTTTGCCCATACGTTCAGCCTTTGCCATTTTGTCAATCGTATCAAAAAAGCGTTTTCTATGTTCCAATCCGTTACTTTCATAATCGTATATATGCCATATTTCAGTTTTTCCTATAATATTCATTTTTTTAATTCTTTTTATCGGATCAGGCTCTACTTGACAATCAAAAGAAACACGACAAGAAGTATCAGGGCATTTATTAATTTCCTTTTCAAGCCATTCAAAGTACAATTCTTCGGTTTGCCCTTCCACACTGAAATAATATTTCTTCCTTGCTTTTTGTTTTGACATCTCTTTACACCTCTTGTTCACTACTCATGTTGTCAAAAAGTGATGAAAAATCAATATCTTTGATAGCACCATATTTGCATACAAAGTAATTTTTCATATAATCCTCATATTTGCGAACTCCTTTTTCTGTTGATGTCCCGAAATCGGAAAGAGCATATATCTCACTATAACCTGTATCGTCATTACGTTCTACAAACTTGATTTCATCTCTGCGAAACAAGTTGGAATTCAAAAAAATCGGATTATGAGTATTGAATATAAGCTGTGCATGGTTTTTATTTATATCATCGTTGTGAAAAATATTGATAATATTCATAAGAGCCATCGGATGAATGGAAGTGTCAAATTCATCTACGATCAAAGTCGCTCCTGTTTGTAACGCACGGATAACTAACGGAAACATATTTACAAAGCGTATTGTTCCGTAAGATTCAAATATTTCGGCAGGAATGATTGTATTTGAATTCAGACCGTTTTCTATTACGGAACAAAGGCTTGCGTCCGAGTCTTTATCGGAAACAAAATAGCCAAGATCATTTGAAACTACTCCGAACATTTTAGCCGCTTCATTTACCGTTTGCTCAATATACATACTGCTTTTTTGGGAATCGACAAAACGCTTTATAAGTTTTATGGAATCTGCCCTGTAAATCACCATAAACTTTTTATCGAACCAGTCAACAACTTGTTTCGCAAGGCTCGGGGAAAATATATTTTTAAAACCATTAGTAAGAAACAATTCAGCAGGTTCAAGTGAGTTATCCGCTACAACTTTCAATCCGTCAAGATTTTTTGAACTGGCATTTGGAATGTAACGACTTAATAATCCGTATTTTATGCCATCATTCCTCGAAAAAATCATTCTGTTATCGACATATAACTCTTCCGACATTATTTTTCGCTCGTATCTTTCATTCAGGAAATTACCCAAATCTATCGAAAGATGATAATCTATTTTTCTGTTTTTATCGAGAAAACTGATTTCAAAAACAACAGGTTCAGCTGTTGTCAACTTACTGTTGGGAATTAATTCAAGTGCATAGGCGGCAGTGTTGGGAGATATTACCGGTTCTTCCGTATTGCGAATATGCCCACGCAAAACGATAGAACGCAATACGTCCATAGCACCTATGATATTAGTTTTGCCTGACGCATTAGCACCATAAATAACTGATGAACTAAGAACTCTGACATTTTTTTTGTCTATCTTCTTTTTGTATATGCTGTAATCAAGACCTTTTTGCTTGGGTGCGGCAATCATCTGGAAGCTATTAACCTCCCGAAATGATTTGTAATTTCCAAATTTAAACTCAAGGAGCATAACTTTACCTCCATTTTACATATTTTCAATATAAATTATAATTTAATTATATGTTTTTGTCAATGTTTTATACTCATTTTGAAAAAAAATCGCAAAATCATATCATTAGTATTAAAATAAATATATTTGAAACAGTATCAAAATCCGCCCGAAATTTTTACGTTTCGGGCAGCTTATTTTGTATTCAATTAGACGGACGGCTATACAGAAAGATTTGACAGAAAATGTCGGAGATGATATGATAAAGATAATCAGTAAATCAATGAGAGAGGTGAAAAATATGACAT
>ONVC01000086.1 GCA_900321205.1 uncultured Acinetobacter sp.
AAAAGACAGACAGATGAGATTCAACAACAGCTGCGATCCGATTTACGCTATCTTTGATAAAATTGACAACAGACCGCTTTCAAAAATCGCAAGAGACTTTGTTAAAGAACTCGCAGACGATTCTATCAGATTTATCTCTACATTAGTAAAATAGGGGTAAACATAACAGCAAATTTTTATCTTATTTACATCTTACACTTACATCTTACAAAAATTTTCAGAGCTCTTTTATAAGAGCTTTTTTATTTTGTAACTATATAAAAAGTTATACAAAAAATAATCAAGTTTCTGTCATACTGAGCGGCAGCGAAGTATCTCCATAAATTTAAGAGATGTTTCGGCTAAAGCCTCAGAATGACATTTATTTGTGTTATTTTACCCCCCCTCCATGCGGGTGTGCTGTTTCATAAACATCCTTCATGTGTTTCATAGAGATGTGTGTATAAATCTGTGTATTTGATATACCGGCGTGCCCCAAAAGCTCCTGTACAACTCTCAAATCCGCTCCGTTTTCTATCAGCTTTGTCGCAAAACTATGTCTGAATACGTGTGGTGTAACCTTTTTGGGCAGCTCTATTTTTTCAACGGTTTCGTTTATAACTTTTCGTATGGTTTTGTTTTGAAGCCTGTAACCTGTGTTATTAATGAAAAGCGGTGAATCATCGCTTTTGTCGGGTGTTGTGTATTCCTTGCCGACAATCAGAGCTCTGGCTGAATCTATATACTGTTTCAGATAGTCTTTTGCTCTGTCTGACATAAGTACAATTCTTTCTTTGGCACCTTTACCGAAAACGCGGATTTCGTTTTCTTCAAGGTTAATATCACCAAAGTTAAGATTACTGAGTTCAGATACACGCATACCGGTTGCCCACAGAAGTTCAAGAATTACCCTGTTTCTAAAACCTGCCGGGGTATCTATTTTAACATTGTTTAAAATCTGTTCGACTTCTTCCGGAGTGAGAAACTTTGGAAGCGGTTTCGGACGTTTTGGCGCTGTAAGTGAAAGTGCAGGGTTTGTTTCTGTGTACTTTTCCCGGAATAAAAATTTGTAAAAAGTTCTTATGGAAGCTGTTTTTCTGGCAATTGTTGTTTTTTTGTAATCAAAGCGCTGGATAAAATGCAGGTATTCTTTCAGCTTTTCAAAATTTACGTTAACACAGCTTTCTCCGTTCAGCCAGAGTATAAAACTTACAATATCTGAGCAATAAGCATCAAGAGTATGTTCGGAAAAGTTTTTTTCAACGCTGAGATATGTTTTAAATTCTTCTAAATACGCTTTCTCTTTTTCTTCCATGTGTTTACATTCTCTACCAAATATTATACAATATTTTTACGGATTGTGAACTTCCGAAAATATAAGAAGCTGATTTATGAATATATTTAAAACTTTTGAGACATATCTAAAAGAGCCCCTGAGTATTCTTAGGGATAATTTTGTGCAGATTATTGGGCTTCAAACAGGTAATATTTTTGCCCACAAGCCTTCGATTGATATAAATTTTGCTGAAAAAAAGACTCAAATTACCGTAATAAACAACGAAAAATTGTACAATTTGCTTTCTCTAGTTACCCACAGGGCTGCAATGAAAGCAAAAAACAAGGAGAAGGAGCATGAATCAGCTTAATGCCTCTTTTATAATCAGTGCCGAAAAACTGTCTCAATGTCCTGATTTTAGTCTGCCAGAGTTTCCTCTTCTCGGACGCTCAAATGTGGGAAAATCTTCTTTTATAAATGCAATAGCAAACAATAAAAAACTTGCAAAAACATCTAACACGCCAGGTAAGACAAGACTGATTAATTTTTTCAACTTTTCGGACAATCTTATTTTGGCTGACCTTCCTGGATACGGTTACGCAAAAGTTTCTAAAGAAGCACAGGAAAAATGGCAGAAAAATCTTGAAGAGTATCTTTTAAAACGTGCTCAGATAAAATCTCTTATACAGTTTATTGATGCCCGTCATGAAATTCAAAAAAATGATATTCAAATGCGTGAATGGGTTTCTGCGTATAATTTACCGATATTTACTATAGTTACGAAAATTGATTATGTTCCGAGAGGGCAGCACCAAAAAATATTACAAAACGTTAAAAAACAATTTGGCGGTGATGTTCTGTTGTTTAGTGCCGTTGACAGATTTTATTGCGAAAAAATTATTGAATATTTGTTAAATATGTGCAAAAATTAGGTCAGAATGGGCAAATGTGTAAAGAGTAAAGGGGTAAATACAGAACTCTTGTGCGGAAAGGGATTAATGTGATAGAGAAAGCTGAAAAAGAAGATTTGAACCAAATATCTTTGACCGGTATCCGTTCTTTGGTTTTACTGGGATTACTTATTAAATCTCCGATGTCGCTTGAAGAAATAAGAGAGGCTTTTATCGGCTATAATATTATGGACTGTTCAAACTCGGATGACATTCTTCGTATTGATATCACAACTTTGAGAACAATGGGCTGTGTTATATCAAGGGCAGATCACAGAACAAATAATAAGTATGTTCTTATTGACCATCCTTTTAAGATGGATATATCGCTTGAAGAAGTCGGAGTTATAAAGCGTGCATTTAACAAAATTAAAGACAATGCAGATTTAAGCCTTTTGATTTTGTACGATAATTTGTTTAAAAAAATTGCTCCTCATATTGCTGATAATCAGGTTAAAGAAAGTTTACTCGGAATATCACCTCTGAAAAAATATTCTTCAAAAATTTTAGATGAACTTAAAACCGCCTGTGTAAACAAAAATGTTGTAAAACTTGTATATAAAGCTCCGACTCTAAAAAAGGAAGATGAAAAAGAAATATATGCGGATTGTATAAAACTCCAAAATGACAAATTGTACCTGTTTGGTGTTGATAAAGGATTAAATCAGCCGGTATATCTGAATATTAAACGAATATTAAAAATTCTTTCCAAGCATTCTTGTGATGAAACTCATTCGGCAGAACCGATAAACGTAAGGTTTAGGCTAAAGGAGTTTGGTGTTTTGGGCTTAACCGATAATGAAGAAATTGAAAGCGGTGATGTATCAACCGGATTTATAATCAGAGGACAGTATCACAATCATTTTCTGGCAATGCAGAGAATTCTTTCTTTCGGCCCAAAATGTACGATAATCGAACCGGAAGATTTTAGGGAAAGCATAGTTGAAATCCTGAAAAAAATGAGGGAGGTATATAGTGACTGAATACGTTAAGGCTCAAAAGAAAAATGCTTCCTCAATGCAGGTTATAAAAACCTTAAAAGTTCTTATGCAGGGTGATTATACAATGAATCAGCTGATTGATTTGCTGAATCAAAATGAACCCGAGGCGATATTTAATAACAGTGTTATCAGCAAGTATATAAATACATGCAGATATTGTAATTTTGAAATACCCAAAATCCACAATAAATACTATCTGGCAAAAATTCCTTTCGGACTTGATTTATCGGATGTTGATGTAGATATCATAAAATCGCTTTGCTCTTACGTTCAGGACGAGATGTCGTCTCTAAATGTTAAGCTGGTTAACTCGTTTTTTGATAAAATAAGACGTTTTTCAAACAAAAATATTGTAAGGATAGAACAGGATAAGCCCGAATTTTCAATTGAATTGTTTGAAAGAGCCATTTTGAAACAGAGAAAAGTGAAACTTTTATTTAAAAACAGAGATACGCTCGAATGTATTCCCCTTGCTGTATCAAAAGAAGGGGATAAAATGTATTTTAACGTACTGTACAAAAATAATCGGCGAAACATAGATTCTTCCAGACTTGCCGGTGTGCAAATGACAGGGCAGAAATACATAGAACCATATAACGGTGATCAGGTTGTTGTCTTTAAGCTGAGAGGAAATCTTGCAAAAAGATATGAAGCGAGAGTTAATGAAACTGTTGAGATTAATTCTGACGAAACAATAACCGTAACAAACAAAAATGAAAACAAGGAAATGCTTTTTGCCCGTTTGCTGAGATATGATGATAAGTGTGAAATAATAAGACCGGTCAGATACAGGGAAGAAATGAAGGAACTTATTAACGAAATGCTAAGGAATTACGGGGTTAGTTAGATGTTTTTATCGGTAGATGCAGGAAATACGAAAGTAACGTTTGGTTTCTTTGAAAGGGATGTTATCAGGCATGTTGAAAGTGTAACATGTCCTGCAAATACAAAAAGCTCTGATATAGAAGTTCTGTTAAAAGAACATTTTTCCGATTTCAAAGTGGAAAACTGTATGATAGCCTCTGTAGTTGACGAACTCACTGAAAATCTTAAAACCGTGATATCAGAGTTCTTTTCGGTTACTCCGCTTGTTCTTTCCCACAAATTGAATTACGGTATTAATTTTAAATCCGAACACCCGGAAAAATACGGAGCAGACAGAGTTGCAAATGTTCATGCCGCGGCTAAACTGTATAAACAGAGACCTTTGATTGTAATTGACAGCGGTTCGGCAACGACATTTGAAGTTATTGATAAAAACGGTGATTTTGCAGGAGGTCTTATTATGCCGGGCATGGAGCTACAATTAAAAGTGCTTGGCGAAAAAACATCAAAACTGCCTTCGCTTAATCTAAGAAGTGTTCCAAAAGACATAAATATTATATCTAATGATACCGAAGAAGCAATTTATGCAGGGGTTGTAGTTGCTCACGCTCAGTCAGTACAGGGACTTTTAAACTTGTGTGAGCAAAAACTCTCGGAGAAAGCTTTTGTTGTCGGAACGGGTGGTAATATAAATCTTGTAAACAAATTTATGAATGAAAGAAAAATTGATGTCATAAATCCTGCCCTTACGCTGGAAGGGATAAAAATGATTTACGAACTCAATAAACTAAATGTTTGCTCCTGAAACAAATTTGTCTATAACTTTCACAAAACCGTCATTATAAACGGAATCAGTAATATAATCGGCAACAGATTTAAGCTCTTCTGTTGCATTCCCCATCGCAACTTTGACTCCTCCTGCTTTTAGAAGTGCTAT
>ONVC01000089.1 GCA_900321205.1 uncultured Acinetobacter sp.
GATAATTCGTTCAATCGCTGTTGCCGTTCTGTCATTATCGTTTCAAACACCCTCATAGCTTCCAGTATTTTTCTCGCTTCTCCGTCTTTATCGACGGTTACTACGTGAGGTAACACAGATAGTTCGGCTTGTTTCGGATCAATGATTGTTATGTTAGATCCGTATTCGTCTCGCCCCCATAAAAGAGCTTGCAAGAGGATCGATATTATCCCTGTTGTTTTGCCGCTCCTTGTCTTGCCTGCGACTAACATTGATCCGCTGGTAGTAAGGTCAATGTGGTTATTTTTGTCTATTATAATCTTGATCGGGCGGTCTGTTTTCATTTGGTTTACATTCGTGAAATGAAGAGAATTGTCAATCATAACGTCCTCGATAATAAACTGAACATAATTAAAAGCTAAGTCAGCATTGGAAATTGTAACAGCGTAACGCTCGAACTTGCGGTTAAGAATAGAGCTTATATTCGGCGCGGCGTTTTGTATATCCTCAACTGTGACAGTGGTTGCATATATGGTTAAAATAAAGCGTCCGTTGTCGGCTGATGTACAAGTGATTTTAGGTAATATTTGACCGTCTTTCAGATGTAAAGGATTGCCATATGGATATGAGAACAAGCCTTTCATAACTTTATATTTTATCTTATTTGCTTGTGATTGCTTCACAACCATAACAACCGACAAAACGATTAATATGGTGTTTATAGCAACCGAAACTATAATTATAGGGTATATCTTTTCTGACGGTGTTATACCGAAAATATTTGATAAACAAAAATATATCAATATAACTATTACGATTGCTAACAGAACAATCACGCTTGATAAGAGCATTTTCCTGCAAGGCGCAGTATAGCGAAACAACCACGCCTTGCTATCATACCGTCTCATTACTGCTTGGGCGGCTGAACGATTCTGATATCCTCGGCTTTAATGCTGAGCTGATTACGGAATTCACCGTAGATTGTTCCTACAGCATTAACAGGGATCACAACCGCATTTTCGGGAACTGAAATAATTTTGCTCACCTTGATATTAAGCTTCTCAAAGCGGTTCGAGCCAGTCTCACCGTCCTTGTGCTTATATTCTGTGTTATCTGCAAAAATTACGGTAGATACTCTTGTACCGAGCACCTTTCCTGTGTCGTTATCTTTGAGCGGAGCGCAGCCTGTCACAACAAGTTTTTTTCCGTTCAAAAATTTGTCGAGGTCAAATACGCTGAATTGATTAAGGTATTTCATATTATTTATCGTCCTTTCTTTTGCGATATTGTTTTTTGTCGAGATAAAAGAGTTGTAGCCCGTTCTCGGCGGTAATTATGAGCCTGTTAAGAAAACTGTCAAGTGTGTATTGATATGGTGTAGTTACCGCATTATCGTCTACAATCTGCAACTTTCCGTTTTGGACGTTGTTGATCATACCAATAATAGATTTTAATGCGCTTACAAGGAAATAGCTCTTTGTCATATGCTTTTCTCCTGTTCTGCATAGCGCTCACTTTTTGGTATGAACATTGTTTTTGCTGTTTCTTGAAGCTTGCCAAACATTGTCTCTATGCTGCCCTCGTCAAGATAATAATCTTTGTCAGTGTTAAGCGTGATGTTCAGGGTGTATTTGTTTTTGTGTGTGGAATTTTTAGGATAGTTTTTTGTTTTTGAAAAATTTGTTGTGATAATAGGTTGCATAATTAACCTCTTTTCTTATTTATTTCAATTTAATGCGCATTAAAATTGATAACAAAATTCAGATTGTTTTTGACAACCTCAACTTTGTGATTACATTGTATCATGATAATTCATAATCGTCAGCGGTGTAATATTACCGATTGTGACTATTACAAACCAAATAAGCGACCAACGGCTTTATTAAGCCATTTTAAAAGTCACATTACAGAACAAAAAGTTTTTGCGTATTAAAACCTTCAAATTTTCCAGCGTTTTATAGCTGATTGAATGCATTTGATTATTTCCTTATCGTCGGAATTGAAAATATCAATTATCGCATTCCGCACGTTATTGTATATATCGGATTTCGCCTGATCGAAGATCGGCATATCGCAATACTTGTTACTAACAATCCAAAGAATCAATTCATCAAGTGTTTTGATAAACTCACCTCTGCTGTATGTTTTGTTTGGTGAGGTATGGAGCATTTTGCGCAGATGTCTTTTTGTACTGGTTAAGCTTGGCGTTTCTTGTCCTGATTGCTTGCGGATTTGCACGCCTAAGCAGTTAAATACAATCAACGCAAAATCAGTGATCGTATAATTGGATTGATGGAGCTGTATTGAATTACTAACGCTGTTTGTAACTTCAAACCGCAAGTCATTTCCTGTTATAGCTTCAAGCATAGCTAAAAACTTTTTATTTTGTAATACCTTTTCAAAAGCTTCTTTTTCAAATAATTGTTTACGTTCTTTTCCGTTAAGAACGTATGCAGTTTTCAGCAAGATGTTCTCTATTTTGTTTCGGACTTTAATAAACTGCTGAGTACGCTCACCGTTTTGCGTTATTGCTTCAAACGAAACAGCGTTAAGCAAAACAACAGTAAAATCAGTGATAGTATAAGAATTTTGTGTAAGTATGATTTTCTGTATCATTCGTTAAAACCTCTGATCTAAAACTCAAATTTATCAGTATTCGTTATAAGTATTGTTATGCCCGTATAGCCGATAGCGCAGCTTGAAGTGTTTAGCGGTTGACTGTATCAGCCAAAATAAAACTTAAATTTGCTTCAAATGTCTCTAGAAATCCGTCGAAAAAGCCGTCAATTATTTTTTCAATTGACACCGTGAAATACGGGGGATCGGAAACCATAAGCAGAAAATCTATTGCGTAAGAATGTTTTTTTCTGCTGGACTTGCATTTTCGCATATTCATTTGAAGTTTTATTTCGTGATCTTCGAAACACGGCTCCCACTCCATGCTTTCGATGTATAAATCCGCATATAATTTTAGAGCGCGAAACATAGTGTTTAGTGTAGCGGGAGTATAAATTGAAGCCATATCTTTTGGAATTTCAAATTCGATGGTGTTTTGATACCACAAATAGACACCGATGTGTTTTTTAATTGTTTTATTCATGTTTGTTTCTCCTTTTTCTTTATTATTGTTAGTGATGTTGTTTTTAATTGGTTTCATAAAATCAATTATCCTTTAAAATTTTTTATTTTTAATTTGCTGTCATTTTTTTATACAATCAAATTAACCACTCCCTAAGCTTTAATCACGAACTATGCATATTTTCCTGACAGGCAATCCATGGGTTCGACGCTGTGTCGTCAACTTTGTGTTGCGCTCGCTCTAAACAGAGGTCTTGGCGGTATATCCTTTGCGTAGCCGCTATTCAATTGTCTTTGCAGCGTTTCGTTTGCTGTGGTTTTATTATGACACAAACCAAAGAGACACTCAAAAAGACAAATTATTGACAAACTACAATTAAAATGCTAAAATAAAAAGGACAATTTCAAAAACTGTCCTTTTTGTGGTTTGGAGAGTGGTTTTTATGCCTAAAATGGCGAATAAAAAAAGAGAGGGTTTATATTCGATTCCCGATATTTTACACGAAATAAAAAGATTTTATAAAATAACGACAAGTATAGATGATGACGCATTAAAAAAATACATACGTCGCTATATAAATAATAATCTTCCGTCAGATAAAACCATAAGCTATGTTCCAAAAAAATTCCTTGATAAATTTTTTACTGATGAAAAAGTAAAAAAGCATTTGGTTAAAGTAAGCGAACGGAATATTGAATACACAAACTCTGAATTATTAGAATTTGAAGAAGAAGCCTATATCTCGCAAGCGATTGACGATCATGATGAAAAGCTAATAAAAGCAAATATATCGCCGGAAGACGAAACGGTTATGTTTTATGATGAAGCCGACGAAGCTCATAGATATCTTACCGTTGATGAATTACTCGCTGTCAACCGCAAAGGTCTGACGCGAATAAATGAATTGACCACCGCCGAATACGATATGCTTGAAGATTATCGCAACGATATTGTTTATGAACAAGAAACAAACGCGAGAATAGCAAGTATTCTAAAGGATAAGAAACTTGAAATTATGATAACAGCATTGTTTGAGGATAAATTTATCTTACTTGAAGAACAGCTAAAAGAAGATATATCTAATCATATAAGAACACACGATTTAATGAGCGAACATCAATTAAAAGATATACACAACTATTTTGCAAAAAAATAAAGCGCAAGGGCATTGTCGTTTATTGCTTCAAATGCCCTTGCGCTATTCGTTTTTCAGTAAAATCTGCGGTTTCTCCCATAAAGTCAACATTTTTGTAGCGTTTGCGTTCTAAAAAAAATAGGAGAGTGCCTAAGCACTCTCCGTTTTTTTGTTACTGTACGGCATAGTAGCCCTCAGGCTTGACAAGCTTTTTGTCGATAGGCTCTGCGTTGTAGTCAGTCACTTCTTCTGTGTGTGTTACTGCGTCGTGGTGGACTGTTGTTGTGGTAGTGGCTTTCGGTACATCAGTGAAGCGACCTGTCGGGATTTTGTCTGTCCATACCCAGTCGAAACCACCGAGGACAGACGGGTTGAAATTCGGAACAGGAT
>ONVC01000091.1 GCA_900321205.1 uncultured Acinetobacter sp.
GTACGGTGTTTTTTTGAATAGTTAAAAAAAAATAAAGTTTATCCCTGTTTCTGATTTGATGTCATATAATTATCATATATAATGTTAAACAGGGGGAAAACTATGGAAAATCCGTTCAAAAAAGTAATTAAAGACGAAGGGGTAAATACAGAAGGGGTAAATACGGAAGAGGAAAGTAAAGAAGATAAAGAAACAAACTCTGCTGAAAACACCCATAACGAGAACTCAGAAGTTTCCGAGGAAACTGCCGCAGAAAATAAAGAAGTAAATAATGATGCTTCTGAAAATAAAATTAATCCTCTTCAGGAAAAATATGATACATTAAACAATCAGTACATAAGACTTGCTGCTGATTTTGATAATTTCAGAAAACGCAATGAGCAGGAACGTGAAGCATTGCTTAAATACGGAGCAGAAAACACTCTGAAAAAAATGCTGGAAGTTCTTGATAACTTTGAAAGAGGATTAAAAGCTATTGAAACAGTTGACGACTGTGAAAAAGTAAAAGAGTGCTATAACCTTGCATACAAAAACTTTACTGATGTTTTGGCAAAAGCAGGACTTGAAACAATCAAAGCTGAAGGAGAAGTTTTTGATCCGAACTTCCACGAAGCTGTTATGCAGACACCTTCTAGTGATGTTCCCGAACATACAATTATCGCCGAACTTCAAAAAGGATATAAGCTCGGAGACAAAGTTCTCAGACCAACCCTTGTAAACGTTGCGACAGAAGGATAAACGGTAAATATAAAATATAAATAGTTAAGGAAAAGAAAAAGATATAAAATGAGTGATTATTATGAAATACTTGGCGTTGACAAAAACGCTACAAAAGATGAGATAAAAAGTGCCTTCAGAAAAATGGCAAGAAAATGGCACCCCGATGTAAACAAAGCTCCGGAAGCGGAAGCAAAGTTTAAGGAACTTGGTAAAGCCTACGAAACTTTAATGGACGATGAGAAGCGCGCCACTTATGACAGGTTCGGAGAAGACGGGTTGCGTGATGCAGGTTTTAATACACAAGGACCTTTTGCCGGCGGTTTCGGAGATTTGGAAGAAGTATTTAACTCGTTCTTTGGTGGTGGTTTTGGAGGCGGCTTCGGCTTTGGAGGCGGAAGACAGCGTGACCCTAATGCACCGCAAAGGGGGGATGATCTAAGACTGGATATCTCCATAAACTTTGAAGAAGCCGTTTTCGGGCTTACAAGAGAAGTTAAAATTGACCATATGGAAGAATGTCCAACCTGCAAAGGTACAGGTGCAAAAGAAGGTGCCAAACCTGAAACATGTAAGCATTGCGGAGGTCAGGGACGTATTCAGCAGACAACCAGAACCGTTCTTGGTCACTTTACTCAAATTGTTACCTGTCCGCATTGTCACGGCAAAGGTACGGTCATTTCCAACCCTTGTCCGGACTGTCACGGAGAAGGCAGAAAAACTGTTGAAAAGAAAATTGAAGTTAAAATCCCGGCAGGCGTAGACAACGGCTCAAAAATGAGACTTTCACACGAAGGTGATGCCGGTTCTAACGGTGGTGTTGCCGGCGACCTATACATTGTTATTCACGTAAATCCTTCACCATACTACCAACGTGACGGTATTAATGTAATAACAAAACTGGATGTAACACCTGCTCAGGCAGTTCTCGGAGATACGGTAAAAATAAAAACTCTTGATGGCGAAAAAGCAGTAACAATTCCGCCGGGAGTTCAGCACGGAGAAATTGTGAAAATTAAAGGAGCCGGAATTCCCAGCATCTCAAAACCTTCACTAAGAGGCGACCATCTCGTTGTTATTTCGGTTAAGATACCTACACGAATCTCTAACAATGAAAGAGTATTATATTCTAAACTCCTTGATATTCAAAACGGAAAAGACGCTGATATTTCCGCAAAAGAACGCATCAAGGGAATGTTTAAATAATTGTTTTTAAATTTTTCAAAACAAAATTCTTGTGGTAAAATATAATACATAATAACCCTGGAGAAAAAATGCGTAAGTTACTGATATTAATCGGAATATTTATAATGACAGCGTCAGGAGTATTTGCCGCTAAATTCCCCGAAGCAGTTAAAGGTTACATAGAAGAAAATATTCCGAACGCTGAAATAAGATTTGACGGAGTAATAATATTTCCTTCAAACACTTTGTACTTACCGCTTTATCCGTCTTTGTTTTCCGATATAAAAACTTTATCAATAAAAAAGACTTATCCGTCAGGACTAAGCCTGAAACAGGAACCTGATATTGTAATTTTTAACAACGATTTTGTTCTGATGAAAGTATTAACTGACGGTTCAGGAAAGAAAAGCGTTCTTCACTTGTCAGACCCTCCGGTAGAAGTAAGAACAGCTCTTTTGCCACAGGATATGCTTGTTCCGAGTGGTTTAATTATACCTGAGAATATCAAAGGTATAATCGGTAATCTTAAAATTGATACAAAAGGGGAAGATATTATAAGAGTAAAAAACGAAGATTCTTTTGAAGAATTTTTGGAGAAGAAAGAACCGCTTATTCACCAGTCATTAATATCCGAACTTAAAAATAAAACAGTATTTGTTACAACAAATTATTCAAAGAATATACAGGTTGTAGAGCCTTCTAACGCGGCACCGAGCTATTCACTGGCACAAAAATCTATTCCTATTGATGTCAAAGCTGTTAACAACGGTCGTTTTTTGGTTGTAACGTCTTATGACAGACCTTTTATAGATATAGTATCAGTTGCTGATTCAAGGTTTATCAAGCAAATACCTCTCGGCTCTAACCCGGAACAAATACTTATTGATGAAAAATCAAACAAAGCATACATTACTTCACCTTCAACATCTACTATATTTGTACTTGATTTGAATACAATGTCGCTTTGCCAGAAAATAAAGATTAACGGTTACTGTGAACACATTTTATTAAGCAGTGACAAGCTTTTTTACGTTGATAAACTCCGCAACGAGATTTGGGCTATTGAAATCAAAGACGATTACAGGCTAAGAGATATCGGAAGATTCCCGAACGTTTCCGCACTTGCATTTGCAAACAACAAGCTCTTTATAGCAAGCAGAACAAAAAGCAGAATAGCAGTTATAGATTACGACACATTAGGACTTGAAAACGAATTTACAACTGTCAATAAACCGACTTCTATGCTTTTGCATGAAGATTCTCTTTATGTTCTTGGTGCACAAAATAATGAGATACAGGTGATTAATACAAAGAATGACGAGATTACAAATACCATAAAACTCGGAACCGGCGGCTATTCGGCAGGCTTAACAAAAATGGCAGGAGCAAATTATGCTGTAATCACCGATTTGAAGAATAATTATTATTCAATTTTAGATTTGCCGACCGGAAAAATTCTGAAAACATACGAAGTAAATGTTCCGATAAAAGATGTTATTATAGCTGATAAAGTAAGGTTGTTTGAGTAAAACAGCTATTATAGAGAATTAAAATGGATATTATACTGGACGAAACAACAAACAACGTAATGGCAGAGCTTGAAAAAACTCAAAAAGAGTTTTGGAATATTGCACGTGAAACCGGTGTTATGCTTAACATGTTTATCAAAATGATGAACGTACAGCATGCCATAGAAATAGGTACTTCTAACGGATACTCCGGGCTTTGGCTTTCAAAAGCACTAAAAGAAACCGGCGGTCACCTTACAACCATTGAGTTTTATGAAAAACGTCAGAGCGTTGCCATTGAAAATTTTAAAACCTGCGGAGTTAATGATATTATTACCCCCGTTCAGGGTTCGGCAATTATGATATTAGAGAATCTGCCGGATGACCAAAAATTTGATTTTGTATTCATTGATGCAAACAAAAGTGAATATATAAAATACTTCAATTTAATAAAACCGCATTTAACCGAAAAATGCATGATTACTGCCGATAACATTTTATCCCACGCACAAAAAGTGCAGCCGTTTGTTGATGCAATAAATGAAGATGACGAGTTTCAATATGAAATATTAAATTTACCGGCGGGACTTCTTGTTGCATACAGAGGTTAAATTTTTTCAAAATTTTCTTAACATTTTTTAAAAACTTTTTACAAAAAAAGCAATTTTTTTTAAGAAAAACCTTTCTTATATATAAGGGATATTATTCTGTTTTGAGAAGAGGATATTTATGACATATATTAAAGATTTGGGACAAAATTATGTTGAAGAATATAAAAAATTCGGTGAAAAAATATTAGCTGAAAATGAACAAATTCTTAAAAAAGCCGGAGTTACACCAACTATTTTTGACAAGGAACAAACGAATGACACACCTGTATCAACACAGGCAGAGACGAAAGCGGATAAGACGAAAAGTATAGATAAAAAAACAGCAG
>ONVC01000092.1 GCA_900321205.1 uncultured Acinetobacter sp.
TTTCTTAATATCCTGAACTGTTGCATCGGTTTTATCGGCTAATTCTGTTGCCATTCTGCCCAGTTCTTCTCTTGTTTCCTCACCTGACTGCGGTGCAAGAAGAATTCCTGCTACGGCACCTATTGCCGCACCGATTGCAAAACCTGCTAAAAATCTTGTTACTGACATAATAGTTCTCCTTATATTTTGACTATATCCGTTGTGATAGATACTTTATTTTAGTTTAACTCTGTTTGAATAAATTTTTATTATCCTTTGTACTTACTTCTTTTTGCCAAATGTTTTCAAACCTGCACAAAGTCCGCCTAAAAATCCTTTAGCAACAGTTCCGCCTACGGTAGAAAGTTTTGCAAGT
The DNA here is from genome assembly GCA_900321205.1 of uncultured Acinetobacter sp. Lineage (GTDB taxonomy): Bacteria > Cyanobacteriota > Vampirovibrionia > Gastranaerophilales > Gastranaerophilaceae > CAG-196. The sequence goes on from ONVC01000092.1 coordinate 356, forward strand.
ATTTTAAGCGGTGAGTTAGCAATAAACTCTTTTATTTTACCTACACCTTCTTCTGTTTTGATAATTACTCCGCTTACTATTTCAACTGACTTATTGACATTTTTGAGTGTCGGAACAAGTTCTTCCTTTACAATTTCAGCGGTATCATTAATATTTGATGCGAGTTTTGAGAGGTCAAACAACACCTTCACAAGCATAACACCGACTAAAATCACTATTACACCGGTTGCGTAAGCTAAAAATGTTAACCCCTGATATAATTGTCCTATTTCCATTTATTTTCCCTTATCTTTATCCTTAATCGCGATCAAAATTAAAATCTGATTCACTTTCAAGTTCTTTTGCTTTTCTCATTTTTTTTGATTTTAGCATATTTCCGAATTTTTTATACTGTTTTTCGAGTTTATATCTTAAAAGATCAATAGATTCAAGAGCCTGTTTTTTAGCTTCATTAACCTCCGGGGAATATTTTTCCGCTAAATCACAAACTGTATCTTTTACCTTTTCTCTCATTTCTTCACCCGGTCTTGGTGCATACAGAACACCTGCAACAATACCGCCTATGACACCAAAAAGCAGTCCAACACCGAAACCTATTGATGATTTATCTCTGTCGCACATAATATACCTCACATATTCATACAATTTACATGACGTATTGTATCATATTATTTTATCAAGTTAAAGGGGGTGGAAATAATATTTAACCTTAACGGGTAATATAACAGCAAAAATATTTTTTACGGTTTTTATACTGAAAAAGGAGTTAATATGCAGTCAAATTTATCCGTAAACAATATTCAGCCGAGTTTTCAGGCAAAAGTTGCAAAACATTTTATAGATGATGCTCACAAATTATTCAACTATAAACATATAAAAAATGATATGAAAATCAATTTTGATGAAAAAGTAACAGAGTTTGCCAACTTTGGATATGATGACTATTATATAAAATACGTTAAGAAAGATATTGACGGAAAACGTTTTCATCAGTTAATTGCAGTGGGTCCAGACATGGCTGATACAGAAGGCGTAGTTTTAACATCAAAAGATCAGTTCAGAAAAGTTATAGAAAAGTTTACACATATAAATAAGTACGAATTCACAAAAAAGATGGAAAATTTAAAATTCAAAAATTTTAATATCAAACCTTCTGAAAAATAGATGTTAACAAGAAAATACCCTTCAAGAAATAATTTAATCCTTCAATCAAACTATTGATTTTCCCCCTTTATATATTAGAATTGGGCATGTATAGGAACCGTTTAAACCTTAAAGGAGGGAATATAAAATGGAAACTTATGGAATTGAAAAATGGGGAATTACATCTCCTAGTGAAGTTCACAGAAACTGGACACCTGCACAATTAACAGAAGCAGCTTTAAGAAGAGGCGAAGGCAAGCTTTCAGAGACGGGTGCTCTTGTTGTAACTACCGGTAAATACACCGGCCGTTCACCTAAGGATAAATTTATTGTTGATACTGAAACTATCCACAATGATATCGCTTGGGGCAACGTAAACAGACCGATTTCAAGAGAAGCATTTAACTCAATCAGAGATAAAATTGCTAACTACTTAAACGGTAAAGAAGTATTTATTTTTGATGGTTTTGCAGGTGCTGATAAAAAATACACTCAAAAATTCAGAGTAATTAACGAACTCGCATCTCAAAATATGTTTATACATCAATTGTTAATCAGACCGACAGCAGAAGAACTTGCTTCTTACGGTGAAGCTGATTACACAATTCTTTGTGCTCCGGGTTTCAAATGCGACCCTGCTATTGACGGCACAAACTCAGAAGCATGTATCGCTATTGACTATGAAGCACACACAATTATCATCGCAGGTTCACAGTACGCAGGCGAAATCAAAAAATCAGTATTCGCTACAATGAACTACGTTATGACAAAGAAAAACGTACTTCCGATGCACTGTTCAGCTAACATGGATCCTGAAACTCATGAAACAGCAGTTTTCTTCGGTCTTTCAGGAACAGGTAAAACAACTTTATCAGCTGACCCGGCACGTAAGTTAATCGGTGATGACGAACACGGCTGGTCTCCTGACGGTGTATTCAACTTTGAAGGCGGCTGCTATGCAAAATGTATTAACCTATCTGCTGAAAATGAACCTGATATCTACAACGCTATCAAGTTTGGTTCATTAGTAGAAAACGTTATTATGAATGACGAAACAAGAGAACTCGACTTCAATGACGGTTCATTAACAGAAAATACTCGTGTAGGTTACCCTGTTACTTACATCAACAACTCAGCTATTCCTTCCATGGGCGGTATTCCTAAGGTTGTTGTATTCTTAACAGCTGACGCATTCGGCGTACTTCCTCCAATCTCTAGATTAGACAAGAACGCTGCTATGTATCACTTTGTAACAGGTTTCACTTCTAAACTTGCAGGTACAGAAAGAGGTATCACAGAACCTGTACCTACATTCTCTACATTATTTGGCGAACCATTCATGCCGATGGATGCATCAGTTTACGCTAAAATGTTAGGTGACAAACTTGACCAGTACGGTACAAAAGTTTACTTAGTTAACACAGGTTGGGCAGGCGGTTCTGCTTCTTCCGGTGCTAAGAGAATGAAACTTTCATACACAAGAGCTATGGTAACAGCTGCTCTTAACGGTTCATTCGATAACGTTGATTTCGTCCACCACGATGTATTCAATGTTGACTACCCTGTTTACTGTCCGGGCGTTCCTCCGGAAATGCTTGATGCAAGAGGAATGTGGGCTGACAAAGCTGCTTACGATGAAGCTGCTAACAAGTTAGCAACTATGTTCAATGAAAACTTCTCTAAGAAGTATCCGAACATGCCTGCTGAAATCGTAAATGCAGGTCCTAAACCAATGAGCAGAGTATAAGAGTAAATTATACGGAATAAACTAACACAGGGCAAAAATCATATGATTTTTGCCCTGTGTTTATTACGAATTATATTATACAAACAGCAAAAAAATTTTATATGTGGTTTAATATACATGGAGAAAATATTATGTACATAGAACGACTCAATAATATCGCTAAAAGTAAATCCAAAAACATTAAATTAAAAAAAGTCAGCGAATATAACTCTGCTAAAACCGGAACGGTTGCTGCGATATTTCATGATGACGCTCTCAATATAAGAACTAAAGTAGTAAAACTCGGAGAAAACAATAAACTCAGAACAAGACTGGGAGCAGATGAGTTTGTTCTGCATAATATGAAAAACACCCCAAACATTCGTACTTTATCGCTTTATGATGCAGAAGGAAAAGAACTTTGCCAAAGCAGTACTTTTTCTGACTTATACATTAAAGAGCTTAGACATCAACACAAAAATTTTGCCGAATTTAGACGCTTATTTAAAAAAATCTTAAAATAGTGCGAGTGTTATAAAACAACTTCTATTTCAAATTTTCTGTTCCAGGGGTAAATGTAATTTATATCTAATATCGGACAATCTGATTCCGCATATAATTTTTTGGTAATTTTCTCTTCATAAGGTTTCATCAGCTCTTTTATATCACAAGGCTCACAGATTTGTCCCCTTACATTTGCCTGATATGCCCAGTCATCAAGGTAACGAATAAGCTGTAGTTTTTTAAATGCTTTTTCGTTGTATTTTTTTGCACAATATTTTACCTTAACGGCAGCAAGCAGACTTCCTAATGTATTTGCACTTGTATTCCAGGCAG
>ONVC01000020.1 GCA_900321205.1 uncultured Acinetobacter sp.
TTTCTTTTCATAATTAACCTATTCTATTCCTGCCATTTGTTTAAATTCATCTTCATTCAATATTGTAACACCTAAACTTAATGCTTTGTCAAGTTTAGAGCCTGCATTTTCTCCGGCTATAACAAATGTTGTTTTCTTTGATACTGATGATGACGTTTTTCCGCCCTTTGACTTTATTATATCACTTGCCTCATCTCTTGTCATTGATTGTAAAGTTCCTGTTAAGACAAAAGTTTTTCCTGCAAGTTCATTTGTTTTAAATATTTGAGACGGTTCAAAATTAAATCCCAGATTTTTAAACTCTTCAATTGTTTGTAAATTATGTTCGTTGTGGAAAAACTCATAAATGTTACGTGCAATTTTGTCCCCTATTCCGTCAATTTCGGCAAGTCTTTCCACACTTGCTTCTTTAAGTTCCTCTAATGAGGTAAGCTCGTTGACAAGCAGTTCAGCTGTTTCTTTTCCGACATTTCTTATGGATAGAGCCGTTATGAATTTTGGTAACGGTTTTGTTTTTGATTCCTGTATTGCATTGTACATATTTGTTGCTGATTTTTCTTTGACCAAATCAAGTTTAAGAAAATCATCAACAGTTAGCTTATAAAAATCTACGGGTGCGTGTACAAGCCCAAGGTTGTATAATTTTTCGATTACTGACGGACCTACGGAATCAATGTCCATGGCTTCTTTAGAAACCCAGTATTCAAGTTTTGCTCTCAGAACTGCCGGACAGTTCGGATTAAGACAATATAAATTAACTTCGCCTTCAATCTCCTGTATTTTTTCATGGCAAGAAGGACAGTCACTACGTACCTGATATATCGGTAAATTATCGTGTTCTTGTGAGTCACAAACCTTAATGACTTTCGGTATAATCTCTGCCGCTTTTTTTATTAATACTCTGTCGCCTATTCTTACGTCAAGTCGTCTTATTTCGTCAAAATTGTGTAAACTTGCTCGTGAGACAACACTTCCGGCAAGATTTACCGGGTCTAATACCGCAACTGGAGTAATAGCTCCGGTCTTTCCTACACCCAGTTCTATGTCTTTTAATGTTGTTGAAATTTCTTCGGGAGGAAATTTAAATGCTGTTGCCCACTTAGGTGCTCTTGAAGTGTATCCGAGTTCATTTTGGTAAGCAAGATTGTTGACTTTTATAACAACTCCGTCTGTTGCATAATCAAGCTCAAATCTTTTAGTTTCCCATTCTTTACAAAAATCTATTGCGCCTTCTATATCTTTAACAAGTCTTATGTTTGGGTTGATTTTAAACCCTAGTTCTTTAACGTATTGTATTCCGTCCCAATGTGTTAATGGTTGTTTACTTGCTCTTTCAATAATCGGTGTATAAGTGAACATTGATAAATCACGCTTTGCGGTAATTGAGCTGTCTAATTGCCTTAAAGAACCTGCTGCTGCATTACGGGGATTTGCAAAAGGTTTTTCACCTTTTGATAAATTTTCTTCATTTAGTTTTTCAAATGAAGTCTTTGGCATATAAATTTCGCCTCTCACTTCCACATCCGCATCTTCAAATAATTTAAGCGGTATGGCTTTTATAGTCCTCAGATTCTGGGTTATTTCTTCTCCGACAATACCGTTTCCTCGTGTTGCACCATGTACAAATGAACCGTTTTTGTATGCAAGAGCTATTGCCAAACCGTCAATTTTAAGCTCACAAACCAGTTCTACATTGTTTCCAAACTCATTTGTTATTTTTTCATACCATTTTCTGAGCTCGTCATAATTATACGTATTATCAAGAGAATAAAGTCTGTATTTGTGTGTAACTTCTTTAAATCCTGTACTTATTCCGCCGACTCTTTGTGTCGGGCTGTCGGGGGTTATTAATAAAGGAAATTGTTTTTCAAGTTCTTCCAGCTCTTTGTATAATTTATCGTACTCAAAATCGCTGATAAGCGGATTATCAAGTACATAATAATTGTATGAATACTTATTTAATTCTTCTCTAAGAAAGTTAATTCTGTCCTGAACCATACTTATCCCTTTGTTTATTTTTTGTTATCCGTTACAACTCTTATAATACCAATCATAATCCAGAACGTAAACTGAATCTGCGGTCTGAAAAATACTGTATCAACAATTCCGTGAGTAAGTATTCCGATTATGGAAAGCAGAGCTGCAAGTACATAAATTGTTTCTGATGTTTTTTCTGATAGTATAAATTTTACAGCTTTATATATATTTACGCATAAGAATGACACAAATGTTATTAATGCAAAAATTCCACTTTCAACTGCTGTTTCCAGGTAAATATTGTATGCACTTAAAGCATCAAATCCTGTTTTCATATAAAGTCCGTAAATTTCTCTGAAATTTTGGTTTCCGCAGCCTATTCCAAGCAGCCAGTTATCTTTAAACATCTGAAAGCTAGACTGATAAACGTTAAATCTGAAAGAGTTAGAACTGTCGCTTCTCATTGCAAAAATTGAAAATATTCTTGCCCTGAGTGATGCTGTTGATACAATAATGAATGATAAAATTAAAGTTCCGATTCCGACTATTGTCGTAAATATTTTTTGAAATTTCGGCTGTAAAAGTTTGTAAGTTATGCAGATAAGAGTTATCAACATAAAGAAAAATCCGATATAAGCACCTCGGCAGCCTGTCAGAACCATTGCAATTACTGATAATATTCCTGTTATAACTGCAGCCGGTAACAGTTTTTTATTAATGAACGGTAATGTTATAAAAGCAGGTATGATTGACAACATATATCCGCCAAACAAGTTTGGGTTAAACGGCTGTAACGTGCCGTAGACTCTCGTCATTACTTCCTCCGGATTAAGGTGAGACATATCTTGCCAGCCGGAAATTTCTTCAACGGCTCCAAAGTTTTGCAAAAATGCAAATACCGTTTCATAGCATGCACATATTGAAAATCCTAAAAAAAGCCATTTTATAATATTTTTATTATCTTTTAAGTACTGTACAACGCAAATATAAAATCCCAGATAAGTAACCGTTTTCATAAATCCTTTCAGACTAAGGTAAAAAAGAGATGACCCGGCAACGCTTATTAAAACTATTATAAAATACAAAAGCAGTAATATATCACTGACATTTTGTTCAAATTTTTCTTCCGGCTTTGTCAGCATCTTAATTGCTGTAAGCAAAATAGTGAACAGAGCAAAATATCCTATATTATCGGATTGTGCAAATGTTGATGTAAAAATCAGCAGGAATATGTTTATTCCGATAAGAAGGTCTATATGTTGTAATATAAAACTTTTATTATACACAGAGCCAAATAGCGACTGTATTTTACCCAAAATTGTATTAACCAGCATTTTTTAAACCCTGTATATTTTAACCCATTTCTTTGTTATACTCTGTTTCTTCGACTTTTGTATCATAAGTTACTCTGACATCAGAGATTGTTCCGTTAAACTTATAATTTTCACCTTCAAGAGTTACGGGAAGCCCCATTTTAATTTTGTTTCCGCCAACAACTGCTCCGTCTTTTGTTATTTTTGCAGTATCTTTTATTGATATTACCGCATCATATATTGCAGGTTGGGAAGGATCATTTATAAGAACATAAGGTTTGTCTGTTTTAGATGATGATACAGCTGTAAGTCTCGGAGTGTATGCAACACCGTTTACATCTAATTCTGTGTACGGTACATTTCTTATTGTTATAAATGTTTTTGCCCCGGCTTTTATCGGGAACTCAGCACCTGTTACCGTTACTCCTCTCAAAAATACCTGAAAAGTTATTTCTGATGTTGCTTCAATCTGTTTGTCTGCCGTTTGTCTGAAATGTTTCATTGTAAATACTCCGACTAACAGTGCAGCAATAACGCCTGTGATAATTATTACATCTATTATGTTAAATTTTCCGAAAATATTTTTCATTTATTAGACCTCCACTTCAATTGTATTTGGTATAGCGTTATAGATTTCATCTATGCTTGTTGTTGCACAGCCGAATTGTTTAATAACAATACCTGCTGCAATATTCCCTATGATAGCCGCATAAACAGGTTCAGCACCTATTGCAAGTGCCAGTGTATATGTTGCCGTAACCGTATCACCGGCCCCTGTTACATCAAAAACTCTTGATTTGTTAAAAACCGGAATGTGAGTGTATTTACCGTCTTTTGTAACTATTACCATTCCTTCAGAACCGCAGGTTATCAATACTGATTCAGCACTCGTATCTTTAAGCAATGCGTTGCCTGCAAGCAGGTAATCAGCTTTGTCTTTAAGATAAAAACCAACATGCTTCTGTGTGTCAGGAAGGTTTGGTGTCATTGATGTAATGCCTTTATATCTGTTTAGTCCTTTTTGTGCATCAACTACAACAATCTTATTATGTTTTTTAGCTGTATCAGTAACAGTTTGTATTATTTTATCTGTTAATGTTCCGATATGGTAATCGGAAAGAATAATTGCATCATGCTCAGGAATAAGTTTTGTGATTTTTTCAATAATTTTGTTTTCTGTTTCTGAGCTTATAGGTGCATTTGTTTGTCTGTCAATTCTTACTATTTGTTGTGTAACCGATTGTGAACAAGAACCTGATATTCTTGTTTTTGTAATAGTCTTACGCTCATTATCCGTGATTAGGTTATCACAATTTATATTAGCTTTTCTGAAAGCTTCTTTAAGTTCTTCTCCCTGATAATCATTGCCGACAATTCCTACAACGGTCGCATTTCCGCCGTTGATAGAAGATACGTTATGCGCTGCGTTAGATGCTCCGCCTAAAATATAATTCGTATGTGTATGCTGTAATATAAGTACAGGAGCTTCTCTTGATATTCTTTCCGTGTCTCCGTAAACCATTTCATCAAGAGCTAAATCTCCTATAATCAGGATTTTTGCTTTGTTTAATTCTTTTACATACTCTCTTAATTTTTCTAAATCAATATTCATATAATCTTCTCTTATTATTGCTTAACAAAAATTTCTACTATATAATATACATATAATACAACAAATAAAGAGAGATTTCATGGCTGGAAGTTTTCGTAACAGTAATAATGATTCGATAGATATAAGTGAACTGGCATCTTTAAATGAAGATATTTCAGATGAGTTTCTTGATCAGCTTCAAAATAAGTTAACATCTGATCCAAACTCATTTTCCGAAGATAAACCGGTAAATGAGAACGATGATTCTACTTTATTTGAAGAAACCGCTGTACAAAATGAACAGACACAAGAATCCGTTCATGTTGAATCATCTGAGCATGAAGATGCTCCTGCTGTTGTTGAGGATAATATTCCTCCGGCTGAAAATGAGGAAAATAAAGAAGATGTTCATGTTAATCAGAGCTTTGATGATAACTTTATAAAAAAATATAAAGCAAAACTCAACAAGAAAGCTAAGGCAGCACTTCAAAGCGGTAAATCAGTAAGCGGTGAAGCAACAACAAAGTACATGCAGGAACAAGCAGAAGAAGAACCTATAGAAAAACTTTCTGACGGAAATATATCTGAACGTCCGCTTACACAGGAAACAAAAGAATATAATGAAAGTCTTGATTTTCTTGACGGTAATATTAAGTATTCAAAATATGTTATTTATATAGACCCGAAAAATGTTGATTTTATAGAGGGTTTAACTGTAAAGGAACGAAAGAATCTTATAAATAATATTCTTCGTCAACAGGACGATATTTCTATTACAAAGCAAAGGTTTGCTCTTTTGCAAACTATAATTAGACAGGTCATTATAGCTATTTTAACAGTTGCTATATCAATTCCGCTTATTTACTTTGTAATTAATGCTTCTCTTGAAGCAACAGTTGATAATTACAGACGTTCGCAGATAAACTGGCAGGCTTTATACAAACAGCATGGTAAAATCCAGAGTCTTAAACAGTACTAAGCTGCTTGTGCAGAAACTTTATTTTCGCTCTCAGGTTTAAGCTCGATTTCTTTTGCTGTCTGTTTATTTTCTTCAAAAAAGTTTTTATAAATTTTGTTACCGGCTTTATTCCCTAATGCATAGCAGCCAATTGAAGTTGCTGCAAAAAGAGCTCCTTTTGCGACTGTTGGTGCGTGTTTAAATATGTGTTTGCCCATAAATGTTTTTGTTGCACAAAAGTCTTTAATTGCACTTTCACTCTTTTCACTGTAGAACGGAAGTTTCTTATATAATGCTTCTCTTTGCGTAACTTCATATTTTCCGTCTTTATATTTTGTTTTTGCTAAGCCCAAAACTCGTTTTGCTGCGTTTTCTCCCGCAATCATTCCTCCGAATGCTAAACCTCCTGTTAAAGCGGCTTCTTCCTTATTGTCTGCATATAATACTTTTATTGTTTCTGTTGCACCAATGAGAGGGTTTATATTGTTCATTGTGAATCTTGTGATTTTTCCTAATGTTCCGATTGCCTTATCAGCTTTTAAAAATTCTTCAAGTTTTTTTTCTTTTTCAAGAACTGTTGCAACAAGTGATGAGTTTGAAGATTCTTTTGCAATATTTGCCGCACCTTCTACAACTTTTGCTCCCTGACCTACTGCAATATCATAATCCATAATGCTGACAAGTGCATTGTTACTGCCTAGCCCTTTATCTACTCTTCTGGGAGCAAATATAGAACCTGATGTTACAAACGGTAAAAATGCTGTTAATGCTGTAACTGCCATGGATAACCTTCACACACTATAATACTTACATATATATAAAGTTATTTTGTGAAGAGTTTTTGCTATTTTAAATTAATTTGTTACAAAATTTAATAAAGTTTTAAGCTTCTTCACTGTCAGAATTCTCTTCAGGGGCAGATTTAACAATTTCAAGCTGCGTAATTCTTGCTCCGTCAACTTCTTTAACAGTAAAAGTCAAACCTTTAAATGAAACGGAGTCGTTTATTTCCGCAATTCTTCCAAGGAGTTTAACTACCAGACCGCCTATTGTTTCAACGTCATCTTCTTCAAATATATTTGTATCCATTTCAAAATATTCAGCAAGCTCATCTGTTCTCATCATTGCATTAGCAATATATTTATTGTCGCCAAGTTCATGGATATTTACTTCTTCCTCTTCTTCGTCAAATTCATCCTGAACTTCACCGATAATTTCTTCAAGAACGTCTTCCAAAGTGATTAATCCGGCGGTCCCTCCGTATTCATCAACAACAACTGCCATTTGAATATGAGTTTTTTTAAACTCAAGCATCAGGTTGTCCAAGGTCATTGTTTCAGGAACAAGTAAAATCGGACGCAAAAGTGTTGGAACTGAGTATTCCTCTTTTGTCATTGCGATTGCATATAAATCTTTTACATGCAAAAAACCGATAATTTTATCGATATTTTCTTTTTCATAAACAGGATATCTTGTGTAACCGTTTTCTAAGGCTAGTTTGTTAATATCCTCGTATGAAATATCTTCCGGCACGCAAATCATGTCTGTTCTCGGTATCATAACCTGTTTTGCCATTAAGTCGGAAAATTTGAACATGTTGTGAAGCATCTCTGCTTCTGTTTCGTTTAATACACCTTCGTTATAGCTTGCATCAACCAGCATATCAAGTTCTTCTGTCGAATGTACTAATGCATCTTCTTTATCAGCATGCAGAAGTTTTAATAAACCGTCACCTGAAACCTGTAATATCCAAACCAAAGGCTTAAATAGTGTTATAAACATACTCATAGGAGACGCTATAACCAGAGCCAGGTCTTCTGTGTGTTTGAGAGCAAGACACTTCGGAAGCTGCTCGCCCAGTAATACGTGAAAATATGTTACAAGCAGGAATGATATCGGAACAGCAATAGCATGAACCGTAATTTGTCCGTGCGGCAGATAACCTATAATCGGACTTACCAGCTGAACAATTGTCGATTCTGCAACCCAACCTAATGCAATACTGGCAAATGTTACACCGAGTTGTGCAGCTGCAAGCATTTTATTGACGTCATTAACCAGTCTGAGTGCTGTTTTTGCGTTTGAGTCACCATCGTTGCATAACTGCTCGAGCCTTGTTTTTCTGACTTTTACAAGGGCAAACTCTGCTGATACAAAAAATCCGTTAACAAATAGTAAAAATGCTATTATAAATATATTAACAAATATGTCTGTCAAATTCATAAATTGAATAGATATCCTCTAACTTATAAATTAAATTCTACAATATACATGGTATTTTTGCAAAGGGTTATATTGTAATTATTGATAAATTAATAAATCCAACCAAAGTATGAGAAAAATCTAACTTATTTAGAATTAAAAAAAACAGAGTTCTCGGTTAGTATGATAGTGTGAAAGAATAAAATATTCATTTACCCAAACAACAAAAAAGGTTAATTGTAAAATTACCCTTTAAGTGCGTTGTACAAGCGTACTTAAAGTCGGCATTGCGTTAATTGTGTGCGTAATGCCTACTCATGGAAGACAAATTAAAGAAAGGAAATCAATTATGGCTTCAATCACAATCAACACAAACCTCGCGTCACTAACGGCGCAACACAACTTGTCAGTAAACACCAAAGGCATGAATACTGCCATGGAAAGATTGACAACCGGTTACAGAATTAACTCAGGTAAAGATGATGCTGCCGGGTCATCAGTATCAACAATTATGGAAGCGCAAATCTCTGGTTATGACGTTGCGGAAGCAAACGCAGCAATGGGTTTATCTCTGTTAGACACAGCAGAAGGTGTTCTTGATATTGTCGGTGATTATCTCCAACGTATCAGAGACCTGACCGAACAGGCAGCAAACGGAACTTACGGTACTCAATCAATTACTGCAATCAGAACTGAAGTTCAGCAAAGAATGGAAGAAATTAACCGTTTGTGTACGGTAATCGACTTCAACGGTGTAAAATTGCTAGATGGTACCAGTATTGCTGCAACTTCTAAAAACGGTATCAACTTGCAAGTAAGTAACAACTCAGGCAAAAACAACATTATTAACTTGAAATATACGTTGTTTGAAGCTGCTACAATCACGGCATTGTTAATTACTAACAACCAGCATTCTGAACACGCAGGTGAAACCGGCCCAGGTAAAAAATGGTATGAAAGAGACGGCGTTGACACAGCTGCTTTAACTGCCAGAGTAGAGGGCGGTGAAAAAACGTCTGGAGACAACCGTAAATATAACTATGAAGAAAAAGGCTATACAAAAATAGAATCTATGGAATACGACTGGAAAGATAACAGAACTATGAGTTCAAACATATCTTGTATTACAGCAATATGTGATGCGGTTTATACTGATGATGCCACCGCACGTGAGTTCTTAACATTCATTGATGATGCTATTGAAAACGTATCAAGCAGAACATCATTAATCGGTGCTTATATGAACCGTGTTGAATCAGCTGTTGATGCAATTAGTGTACAGAAGGAGAATATCGTATCTGCTAACTCATCTATCAAGGATGCTGACGTTGCGACTGAATCTTCTAACTACATTAAGTACCAGATTCTGCAACAATCTTCAGCAACACTTCTTGCAACTGCTAACCAACAGCCAAGTATTGCACTGAACCTGTTATAATACAGAATAATATAATTACACAAGAAATATAAAGGTATTTAATTGAAGCCACCCCGAGGGTATATCCTGAGGGGTGGCTTTGATTATAGGGGTAAATGTTATGGGAGGTAAATGTGTAAAAGAGACAAAAAAAAACACCTTGCTTTACAGAGGTGTTTAACATTTTAAGAGAAAGAGAGAAATTATTAAATCTTAATATACTTACCGTAATTAGAAAGAAAGCTATGAATGAAGCATTCTGTCAAATTCATATATCCTTAAAACAAGAGCTTCCGTTTGTTCTTTAAGCCACATAGCAAATAGTTTTAGCTCATCTGTAAAACTGTAACATCCTGGCCACATCGAATACATATCGTTACTCCTTATTTTACCTGTCTACATTTTCTATATCGGCATAAATTTAAAAAACTTTAGGGTAAATAACGATATTGTTACATAACTTTACAATATTAATTTTTGTAACAATAATAAAGTTCTCTGAAATCTGCAATTATAATATTACTTTAAATACATGAGGTATAGTAAGATGTCAGTAAAAAAAGTATTTGCTAACGTAAAAACAAAAATTCACAATATAAAATCTAATGTAAAGAGTAAGTTCAATCGTACTTCAGTATTTAGTGTAAAAGGCGTTGATAATACTACTACTGTATATCAGACTGTTCAACCGGCTTCTGTACAGACTATAACTCCAAAATCCAGAACAGAGTTGGATGTTAAAACTTCATTATATAAAATATCAAATCAATTTGGTATTAATGTTGAAGATTTAATTCAAATGCTCGAGAATGCAGGTAATTGCACTATTGAGTCACTTGCAGAAATGGATGAAATGACCTTCAATAAAGTAATTTTATGTTTGCAAAGAGCATTAAAAGATAGCTCGACTGACGGTAATGTTGATATGATGAAGGCCGGTTCTGCTTTTATTCAGTTTAAAAATGAGATAGTCCATGCTAATAAATCAATTACTGAAGCTCAGGCAGAAGTTGATAAAAACAAAGATAAAGATTTTTATGATATCTTGCTTGAAAAATGCCCTGAACTCCAGAATAAAAGTATTGATAATGTTACTGTTCAAGAGTTAAAGGAAGCAATTAGAAATCTTTTATTAAAGAAAATATCTGATGAACAGATTGCTTCTGCTCAGGAGAATAATAATGCTCATGAAGTTGCAAAGGACAGTATATCTGAGATTTTGTGCAAATGTTCATCTGAGGAAAGGGCAAAAATCTTTGCTGCTATTTCATTGTTATTAGCAGAAGAAAATAATCCTGAACTAAAAAAATTAATTCCCGTTATGTATAAAAAACAATTAGATATGCTGTCTAAAGCCGACCCTGAACAGTTGTTAAAGTTTATACAGGATTGTCCTGAGTTATTAGAAGCATTATTGCCTCATGATATTGTTGAGAAATTAAAAATATTAGGTTTACAATATCTTCCGAAAGAAAAATTGATTGAATTCAGAGACCAGATTATTCAAAAACTTGAAGCTATACCTGCAGAGGATATTCAAGGAACTTTTCATGTTATTGCTAAAATAAAAAATGGTACAAAATTTGAAGATTTATTACCTGAAGAACAACGTTTATATAATAACTATAGTGCATTAATAACTGACATTGTTTCAATATTTGGTGCTGTACCTGCATCATATTCACCTGAAGAAGCGATACAAATACTTGAGCCTATTAAAATTAATTTAGAAAATAATGGTGTTCTTGAGCAGTTGTATCAAATAGTTTCAATGAATCTTAATGATTTGTCGGAAATATTTAGGGATTATCCTGTGGATAAAATTAATGAGGTTCTAAATCAAATTTCTAATAATAAATACGGAGAAGTTACC
Organism: uncultured Acinetobacter sp.; assembly: GCA_900321205.1. Lineage (GTDB taxonomy): Bacteria > Cyanobacteriota > Vampirovibrionia > Gastranaerophilales > Gastranaerophilaceae > CAG-196. Next base: position 11,332 of record ONVC01000020.1, read on the forward strand.
GGTAATGTATCAAATAATTCTCAAACAAATGATGTAGGAATCCCTCAGCGTACATCTTCTGAAGATTATATGAACGCTCTTGTTCGTCAAAATAATATAGTGAGTACAATAAAAGATGCAAATAAATCAGATGAACCTCAGTTTTTGTTGATAACAAGAGCTAATAAAACTGATAAATCTGCGGTTGTTGCAAATTCAACGCAAAAGTATCAATCAGTAAAATGTTTATCGGCAAAAGATTTATTTGACGGTTTAGCAAATAAATATATAAAGATTGACGATGTTCTTGATAATTACAGGGATTTAAGTCACAGTGCAAAATTATTTGTTAATAAAATGATAGAAATAATGTCTCCGGCAGAACAAAACTTCAGACTTGACGGTATGCCTAATAGCGAAGCTGTTGATATTATTAAACATTCAAATATTAATCCTGAAGATTTAAAACTGGCTTTGGATTTTGCTTCAAGAAAAGAACTTGAAAAAATTGAAGAAAACAGAGCATCTTCTTAGAACAAAAAATTTTTTATATATTAAATCCTCCTTTAAGGAGGATTTTTTGTTAACAAAACTTAATAATAAGTCAATTTCCACTGATAAATACACTTTATATATATATCGAGGTATATTCATGGGACTATTAGACAGAGCAATAAATATTGCACAGAAAGCTTATGACCGTGTTGTCGGAAATGACGACACAGCAAAAAGTGCTCAGGCTGTTTCAAATCCCGCTGACTCAAATGCTTCAAAAGCTGCTAAAAACTCTAATAATCCTAACTCTGTGCAGAATCCCGAAGGTAAGACTGTCGGAACCGTAGGAGATACATTAGAAGTAAGCAGCAAAGCATCTGAAATGAAAAAATCCCCGGATAAAATTTATAAATCAACAAACAGAGTTTCAAAACCAAATAGTGATAGATTTAAGAAACAATCTTCTGACAGCTTAAAAGAAGCTGCAATAAAAAAGGTAAAAGATAAAATTAAGAATAAATGTATATTATTCGGAATTAGTTATGAAGAAGCAGAAGCAAAAATATTATCTCAGATGAACTTTTCATTTGAAGAGTTTAAGTCATTATCGAAGGATGAACAGCTGGCAGTATTATTAAGTATTGATAGTGCATTAGGGTTATATATTGTTAACAGTAATAAGAAAAAAGTTCATTCTACTGCTGATAAGGCTGCCGTAATCGGTCAAACTGCTAAAAACATTAAAGATGCAACTGAGTTAGGCGGCATTAAAGATGTTAAAGAATTTTCTAATGAAGTTGGCGATATTAATAAAGAATTAGATGGAAAAATTAATAATAATACAACAGAAGAAGAATATGCCAAAATCCTTGCTGATTCAAGAAGGTCTTTTGCATATTCATTAGAACTTAAACGTAAAGCTGAAATAAGAAAGTGTAACGGAGATCAGGAAAGAATTGATGAAGTTAACAGACGTTATGACGCTCGTTTAAATGCATTTGAAAGACAAAGACAGACAGAATTTGCATCTGCAGTAGGCTCTAAAAAAGCTCATATGTCTGTATATTTAAGAAGCGGAAAAGATTTTTCTGACGCTCACGTTGTTGCCTTAAATGTTTATTCAGGTAAAGAACAAACAGCTGTTGCTGATTCTTTTACTCACGATTTTGAAGTAAATGCTAAACGCAGATATTATGAAGCTGGTGATTCTATATCTTCTGAAGAGTACGGAAAAGCTGTTTTATATTCTGTACAGTTAAAATCAGCTGATGCTTTAAGAAAATTCCAGTCTGATGCTTATGAGTTCAGAAAGAAAGTTGAAAACGGAGAAATTGATGCTCCGTATATGTCCGAAGAAGATTTTACGCAGGAAACAGCGGCTATCGGCACCGGTATCGTAAAAAATGAAAATCTTACAACTTCCGAGAAAAAATTCCTTCTGTCTAAGTGGCATAATAATATATCAAATTTTAAAGATTATGAAAAAGTTCTCAGACAAGTTGCTCCTGAAATAAAAGATTTTGATAATTCCGTTACTGAAATATTAAAAGTTTTCGGATCTGAACAAATTGCTAAGAATTCATCTGCATACAAAATTATTGAACGTGTGTCAGGTCAAAAAGCAACGCATCAACAAATTCAACAGGCATTAACAGTTATGTCATACGAACAGGCAAGACATACTTTTAATAAAAATTCAGACAGAGACTTTGTTGATGTGATTTTACACGACCCTAAATTAAAAGGTCATAAACAAAATATAGTCGGTTATTTAAAAACTCTTTCAGCAGAGGACTTAAGTGACATTACTATTGGTTGCAGTACAGAGATGTTTTTATTTGTTTTAAGAAATATTTCTCCGGATAAAGCAGGTCGTTTGTATGATTTGTCAAAGGGTGAAAAATGTTATGCTGCAAGAAAGTTAGGTGAAAAAATAGTAGAGGAAAATAAGGCAAATGAAGCTGCTTAAAGATATATTGTACCGTATTCTTGAACTTCAGGAAAAGGTATTGCGTTTCCGTTTATCAAAAACAATCGGTGCAAAATCGGATTCAAAACGAAAACGCCATTTTTATAAGGGTTGCACTCTTGATTTGAATACTATGGCTGAGGCTGAAAAACAGGAGCTTGAGGCTAAAATTACAAATATTCTCAAAACTTATGAGTATAATCCTGTTCGCATTTTGGAATACGTTAAAGCTCAGGGCACTGACGTAATATATCTTAAAGATGCAAAACGAATTTTGAACCCGGTAGGCGAAAATGAAGGATTTATTTATCCTTATTCGGGAGCGAAAGCACTTTATTTATCTCTCGGTATTAACAGGGTATTTTCTTTAAAGACAAAAGAGATGTTTGTTCTGTCGCAGGGAGAAATTAATAAATATTACTTTATTTATCATTTTTATAACTGGTTCGCTTTTAAGCATAATATTGCCGGAATGGATACAGAGTCGCAGGAACTTCTTAAAAAATATTTGTTTTCTTCTGCAGATACCCGTGAGCTTCAACTTTCCGAAATATTTAAACTAAAAGACGCCATCCGTCAGGATAAGGCGTCTATTGAGTTTGTAATTAAGCTTTGCAGAAATTATGAAGGAGCAAAGCAGGCATTAAACAAAATGAAAAATGAAGGCAGTGCAAAACTCTGATTTATTTTTGGCCTGGTTTCATTTCCTGTTGTAGTCTGTCGCATGCATCACAAGGTGCAGCCGGTTTAATGATTTCTTTTTTACAAGGATCGCACGGTGCAGCATAACCTGTCGGACAAGGTTGTTCGATTTTCTTTTCACATTTATTGTTTTTGCACTTGCTCCAAGGATTCAGACTTGACCAAGAAAATGCGTTTGCACTCTGTATCCCTGCTGATAAAATCCCTATAACAGCTAAAAATGATAATGTTTTCTTCATATCTTACTCCTTTTTTTTATGTATCGTATTTTAAATACATAATTATTTTAAGGAATATAAGATTTTTTCATATTGTTCAGTCGGGCAAATTAGTTTTTAGCCTTGTCGATTAATTTGTCTTTGTGTCCCCAGGTGAATGACGAACGAATCTCAGAACCGATTTTTTCAATTAAGTGACCTTGTGATTTTTCTCTCAGCTCTTTAAATCGTTTGCTGTTATTTTCGCTCATCTCTAACATAAATTCTTTTGCGTAACTTCCGTCCTGAATTCTCTTCAAGACTTCTTTCATTCTTGTTTTTACATCAGGACCTATAACTTTGCTTCCGCTGGTATAATCCCCGTACTCTGCATTATTTGAGATGGAGTAGTGCATGTCTTCTATACCGCCCTGATAAATTAAATCAACAATCAGTTTAAGCTCATGGCAGACTTCAAAATATGCCATATAAGGTGAATAACCTGCTTCTACAAGTGTTTCAAATCCGCTTTTGATTAACTGGTCAACTCCGCCGCATATTACTGTTTGCTCGCCAAATAAGTCTGTTTCGGTTTCTTCCCTGAATGTTGTTTCAATTATTCCCGTTCTTCCGGAACCTATTGCAGATGCATAAGACAGTGCAAGCTGTAAATGAGGTTCTTTATTTTCTCCAAAAACAGCAACAAGTGACGGAACCCCCATTCCCTTAACGTATTCGCTTCTTACGGTATGTCCCGGGGCTTTTGGTGCAACCATAATAACATTTATACCTTCAGGTGCTTTTATGTATCCGTAATGAATATTAAATCCATGGGAGAACATTAAATACTGTCCTGCTCTTAAATTAGGTTTAATCTCGTTTTCATATACTTTTGCCTGAACTTCGTCAGGTATAAGTATTTGTACTATGTCTGCGTATTTTACGGCATCAGGAATAGACATTACTTTCAGTCCGTAATCTTTTGCTTTTATGTATGACCCTCCGCCTTCTCTTAAACCGAAAACAACATCACAACCTGAATCAACAAGGTTTAAACCCTGTCCGTATCCTTGTGAACCAAATCCGATTATTGCAATCTTTTTGGATTTAATCAGATCCGTATCAATATCCTTATCCATATATATTTTTAAATCGCTCATAATTATTCTCCTCTTTCTTTCTTAATTTTACTCCAAACCTTTTCTTTAATGTATTCCGGAATTAATTTGTAAACTTTTGTAACATTTTCTTTAAAAATCCTAAAGTTTTAAAAATTTGTGCCGAAAAAGAAGTTGTGTAAAGAGGGTAAAAAAGTGATAGAAAATACCGGAAACAATTTAATAAATACTAATATTGGCAGACAAACATTGGGACAGAGCGTTCCGTCTAAGACATCTGTGAATAAATATTATAATATTTTCAGTAAAAAAATGGAAGAAATAGAGCTTCCTAATATAGATTTAGAATTTAATTCCGTACTCGAACCTGAAAAATCAAAATTTATGTGGACTGCATAATGTTTAAATGTTTCGGTATGTTCTCTCACGGCTCCTTTATACAGGTTTGTCCTCTACGCTTAAATTAAAATTAATAAAAAAGTAGTGCAAAACATTTGTTTTGCGCTCTTTTTTGTTAAATCTTATTTATACAATATAGGGATTAGATAACTAATCCCTATATCTGACACACTATTTCCAAACTATTCTTCTGTTGTATTTGTATCAATCAGAGAGGTTTGTTCTCCTGCGCTTTCTGTTTCAGAATTGTTTACAGGTAAGTCCTCATCTTCATCATCAGTGTTCACAATCTTGTTAACTGATACAACAGTATCGTTATCAGTTAAATTTTGTGCTCTTACACCGGTTGCAGGTCTTCCCTGACAAGAGATATCTCCTGCTTTTATACGGGTTACAATACCGTTAGATGTAACAAGCATAATCTCATCTTTTTCTTCTACGATTGTTAAAGCAACCAGTCTTGATGATGTTGACTTAAATTTGGTTGCGATTAATCCGATACCGCCTCTGTTTTGTGTACGGAACTCAGAAAGTTTTGTACGTTTTCCGAAACCGTCAGATGTTACAACAAGAAGGTCTGCGTCATAATCTCTCGGAACGATATCGCAACCGATAATTGTATCAGCGCTTCTGAGTTTCATGGAAGTTACACCCCTTGCACTTCTTCCGAGCGGTCTCAGGTCTTCAATCGGGAATCTTATTGCCATACCGCAGGAAGTACCTATGATTATTTCATCATTTCCTTTTGCAAGTTTGACCCAGTTAAGTCTGTCGTTTTCTTCGAGTGATATTGCAATGATACCGCTTCTTCTTATAGAAGCAAAGTTATCAAGTTCAATTCTCTTAATGTAACCTTTTTGAGTCAACATAATAAGATTAAGGTCGTGAGAGAAGCTGCTTACAGGAACTACCGCAGTAATTTGTTCACCCTGTTCAATCGGAAGAACGTTAACTATCGGAAGTCCTTTTGACTGACGTCCGCCTTCAGGGAAGTCATAAACATTCAGACTGTAAACAATACCCTTAGAAGAGAAGAACAGTACTTTATCATGCATCATAGCCGTAAAGAAGTGCTGAATATCATCATCCTCTTTTGTTTTAATACCTGCTTTACCTCTTGTTGCACGGTTTTGACGTTCAAATGTATCAAGAGATATTCTCTTTAAGTATCCCTGATGAGTAATAAATACTGCCATCGGAGTGTTTGGAGTCAAGTCTTCAATAGTAACTTCACCCTGCTCCGGAACTATCTGAGTACGTCTGTCATCACCGTATTTTTCTTTGTCTTCAAGAAGCTCGCCTTTTATGATATCAAGAACCTTCTGACGGTCAGCCAAAATTCCTTCATATTCTTCAATCTTTTTCAAAAGTTCATCATATTCGGTTTTTATTTTATCCTGTTCCAAACCTGTTAAACGTCTTAATTGCATTTCTAAGATTGCATTTGCCTGGTCAACATCAAGTCCGTATCTGCTCATCAAACCGTTTCTTGCATCATCTGTTGTTTTAGACTTCTTGATTAACTCAATGACATCGTCTAAAGAACCTAACGCAATTAACAAACCTGCTAAGATATGAGCTCTGATTTTAGCTTTTTTGAGGTAGTAAATGGTTCTTCTTGTAACAATTTCAACCCTGTGTTCAACAAACTCGTTAAGAACTTCATAAAGGTTCAACAGTCTCGGCTGCTTACCGCAGAGTGTAACCATATTGTATCCGAATGTTGTGCAAAGCTGAGTATATTTGAATAAGTTATTTTTAACCACTTCCGGCTTAGCATCACGTTTAAGCTCGATGACGATTCTCATACCTTCTCTGTCTGATTCATCACGAAGGTCAGAGATGCCGTTAATTTTGTTTTCTTTAACCAAATCTGCAATTTTTTGAATAAGCATTGCTTTGTTAACCTGGTATGGAATTTCTGTTACTATAATTGCAGTTCTTGACTGTCTGCCAGCTCCGCCCGGAATTTCTTCAATTGTTGCAACAGCAGACATTTTTATTGAGCCTCTGCCTGTTTCGTATGCCTGTTTGATATCGTTTAAGCCGACAATCGTTGCGGCTGTCGGGAAGTCAGGACCTTTGATGTATTCCATTAAACCTTCGACAGTTATGTTCGGATTATCAATCAATGCGATTGTTCCGTCAACAACTTCTCTTAGGTTGTGCGGAGGAACGTTTGTTGCCATACCTACTGCGATACCTGATGAGCCGTTTAATAACAACATTGGTAATCTTACAGGAAGAACGGAAGGCTCTTCAAGAGAACCGTCAAAGTTTGGTTCAAAGTCAACAGTTTCGCAGTCAATATCAGCGAGCATAGAGGTTGTAATTTTGTGCATACGTGCTTCCGTATAACGCATTGCAGCTGCTCCGTCACCGTCAACGGAACCGAAGTTACCATGCCCGTCTACGCATAGATATCTGGTGTTAAAATCCTGAGCCAAACGAACAAGAGCTTCATAAACGGAGCTGTCGCCGTGAGGGTGATATTTACCTAATACTTCACCAACGATTCTTGCGCACTTCTTAAACGGTTTATCCGGTGTCATGCCCAGTTCGTTCATTGCGTACAGGATACGTCTGTGAACAGGTTTTAAACCGTCTCTGACATCAGGCAGCGCACGACCTACAATAACTGACATTGCGTAATCTATGTAGCATTTCTTCATTTCGTCCCTGATATTGACAGGAACAATTTTACCGTCTGAAAATATATTTTGCTGACTCAAAATCTTTCTCCTCTATCCCTGGTCTGTTTTAGTTCAAATAACACTATGTATCTGTCTTTTACACTATTGTATCATAAAAATAATTTTAAAGTAAAGGCTTGGATGTCTCTTAAAACCTGTTTTTTGTAATACAGACATAAATAAAACCAAATAAAACATTTACACCATGCTAAATTTATGATATCTTAGGTTTATGCCGATGTGGCTCAGTTGGTAGAGCAACGCATTCGTAATGCGTGGGTCGGGAGTTCGAGTCTCCCCATCGGCAA
>ONVC01000093.1 GCA_900321205.1 uncultured Acinetobacter sp.
AAAAAATACTTTAAATAGATAAGAACCAGGGGAATTTTTATGGGGAATTTGTGCGTAAATCTAATTAAATTTTTTCCGAAAAATGCATTTACAGCCGGAATAAAACAAAATAATATTAATATGAGCACACTTAAATATATACCCGACTCAAAGGTATTATTCAAAGAATCTTTTACCACTACTTCATGCTTACGTTCAATGCAACATATAAAAGGTCCTGAACGCGAAATAATTGAAGCATACAGAAATGAATTACCGCACGAAATCTGGGGTGACTCAAAAAAACTTACCGAATGGGCTTTAAATAAGTTTAAAGAATTAACAAATAAAGAGTACAAGTCATTTATGCTAGATGAACAAGTAATCGAGCAGGAAAGAAATAAAGCTGTCAAATCATGGGCAGAAATTATAGACAGCAATCCGGATTGCCGACAAAATCCGTTTTTAAAATTAAAAATATTAAGGTCAATTGTTGGAAACTTATCTGAAAACAATATGCAGTTAGCTCCGATAATTAACCAAAAAGTTTTTGCTGACGCCGTACATGAAACAAAAAAAACCGGTGCTTCATTCAAAAAAGTATATTATAAACTAATTCGGGAATTTGACTCATCTTTAAACGTTAAAACTGAAGAAATATGCGAAAACGGAGTTCGGGGGAAATGGTTTAGCCTAAAAGTACCTGATTGGGCTGAAGCAGAGCGCAGACCCGGATTATTTAACAAAATTAAAGATTTTATATCCGTATTATCACAGGGAAGTAACTGGTGCACAAGAACCCCTCGTGCAGTAGGAAGGGATTTTTCAGGTTGCGATTTTCATATTTTTATAGATAAAAACGGGCTGCCTCAATTATGTTTGGCCGGTACGAACAAATTCGGCGGCTGGTTTAGATACGTAAGAGGAAATGACCAGTATGCACCAATAAAAAAAGAATACAAAGGCATACTAAAATCATATTTAGAACGTCATAACTTAGATGATGCAATTGTTGGACGCAGCGAAACAGAAGCTAAACATATTCTGGATATTTGTGAACAATAATATCAACTGCTATAAAATAAACTAGTCGTTTTTATCTTCATCACCATTTACTTTATCTTCTGCAACCGAACCTCCGACTGCACCAATAATTGCTCCTCCGCCAGTAAGACAAGCTGCAAAAGGTACTGTTACCATTGCAGTTGCTACAACTGCAGCTGCACCAAGAATACCACCAACCCAAGCTCCAAATTTACCGTTAAAGCTTACGGAACCGGAAGGCTGCTCAGGTATACATTTTTGCGAATACTTAACTCTATTATCCGATACTGAATAAATACATGGGCGATAATTAACACTAATTTGACTCACTCGCATATAAGTTCCCTTTTTTGATAATTTTATAACAATTTTAGTTATATTGCAATTGTTTCAAAAGCCTGATTTAATAAAATTTACAGTTATTTCTTTAATGCGTTTTCCAGAGCTTTTTCAAGTACCTGAATTTTTGATTCAAGAACCTTTACTCTTGCGGAGTTTTCATCAGAAGTAACAGATTCTTTTTCAAGCTCTCTTTTATATAAATCAATTTTAGTATTCTTGACATTTAGTTTTAATGACATTAAAAAAATACCAAAACAAAATCCGGAAACAAAAATCCCGAGCAATTCGTATTTACCGGACAATTCGGTAATACTTAAATACCCGGCAACTAAGGATGTAAACAGTAATAATGAACCATATAAAAATTTTTTCATATTTGCCTCCGTAATATACAAATATAATTTTAACATAAATTTCGCATCATAATAAGAGATATACCATTACCAATATTTATGATATTATATACATAGTCCAACATTCAGGAATATTAAATGGGAGATGAAGATAAACAATTTGATGCCACCCCGCAAAAGCTGGAGAGGGCAAGAAAAGAAGGTCAGGTTGTAAAATCAAAAGATGTTTCAACCGCACTTTCGCTTCTTGTTATGTTCACATTCATAAATATGATGGCTCCGGTAATTTGGCGAATGATTGTAGGCTTATTTAAAACTTTATATGAGCAAATTCCAAATAAGCATATTGATGACATTGGTATAACCTACATTCTGACTAACACACTTGTTCCGTCTGTCGTAATTATCGGTTCAATCCTTTTTGTTGCAGCTTTTATAGCAATACTGGGAGACTTTTTTCAGGTAGGTCCGCTTGTCGCAACAGCACCACTTGTACCTAAGTTAGATAAATTAAACCCTACAAAATATTTTAAGAATCTTTTTCAGGTAAAAACACTATTTGAACTGTTTAAAAACATATTAAAAGTTGCGATATTAGGTATCGTAGGCTGGTCTGTTTACAGCTCACACCTTGAAAGCATATTAATGCTTGCTGCGATTGATAACCATTTTGCGGTAATGATTGAATTCGGAAAATTAATTGTAGAATTTATTTACAAAGCCTGCATAGCTTTTATTATAATAGCTGCTGCAGACTACGGAGTTACAAAATGGAAATTTCTAAAAGATCAGAAAATGTCTTTTAAGGAAATAAAAGATGAGTACAAAAACTCGGAAGGCGATCCCCATGTAAAAGCTGCATTAAGACAACGCCGTATGCAAATGCTTCAGCAGGGTGCAATGGATTCTGTTCCGGAAGCGGATTTTGTCGTAAGAAACCCAACCCACGTTGCATGTGCGCTTAAATATGATGCAGAAACAATGCAATCTCCTACAGTTACCGCAAAAGGAACAGAACTTATAGCAAAGAAAATTATTGATATAGCTGTCCAGCATAACGTTCCGGTAATAGATAACCCGCCTGTTGCACGTGCACTGTTCAGAATGGTTGATATTAACCAGCAAATTCCACCGGAACTATACAAAGCAGTTGCAGAGATCCTGCTATTTGTTTATGGTCTGAAAAATAAAAATAACGGTTGAACTTAATAAAATTTCATTTATATAATGTATTCTCAAACCTTGATAAATTATCAAAATCAAGGTAATATAGAATAAGGTTAGTTTAATAAGTGAAGATGGATACTAAAACTTTAATTAATCAATACGTAAGTATTGTACAAAAAATTGCAAGAGTAGAGCAGCGTCGTATACCAAACCACATGATAGAATATGAAGAGTTGGTTAGTATAGGTATTATTGCTGTACAAACTTTGATAAAAGATAAAACGGAAGAACAGCTTGCCAGATATAATGAAGCATATATAGGTACCGCTGTAAAATGGGCTATCCGTAATGAACTCCGTCATCGTTATAAATGGTACACCTTAAAACACAAACAGGAAGGTGAAGCCGAATCTGCTGATGAATACTCAAACGAACAGTCTTCACAAGATACAGATGAGGATATGGGATTTTCTATCTCACCTACAAAAGTTCGTGAAGCTGTTTATGAAACAATTTTATCAATTGACGGTTTAGCTGCTGCTGCAACAGATAATGCTTCACCGTTTGATTTCTTAAAAGACCCTTCTGCTATGCCTGACGAACAGGCAGAAATTGTTGAAATGAGTAAACTTATTAAACAAGCCATTGCAAAATTACCCCAAAAAGAAAGAACAGTCGTTGAGTATCGTTTTTACAGAAATATGCAGGCTAAAGATATTGCAAATATGATTGGTCTATCTCCGTCAAGAATTACTCGTATTATTCAATTTTCACTTAACCAGATCAGAGAATATTTAAAATCCAGAGGCAGAGAAGATTACTAGTATCATGTAACGAAATGTAACAATTTTGCGATAAAAACTCAAAAAACCTAAAGTTTTACCCAAAATGTGCCGATAACCATACCAAAGGGACAATCAGAAAAGGATAAAACCAATGGGACTGGCAGCATCACAAGCTAGACTGCTAGACTGCTAATGTTAACAGCAAGGATTCATGACGTGGAGTATCAGGCACAAATGATACAAAGCGCCAAATTGCAGCTTGCCACCCAAGAAGATGAAGTGTACAGAAAATATACAGAAGCTCTTGATGCGACAACGCTTACTTTTACTAACGATCAGGGAAATATTGTCGCTGCCAATTTTAATAATTTATGCGGTCTTGCAAGCATAAATAACGGGTTGTATAAAAACTATGTGTTCAGAACCGGTAATGATGACCGTCTTATTGTTCCGTCTGACGTATATAACGGGTACGAAGAATACGGGGGTGATGACCCGTACGCTTTTGCTATGCATATGCTCGGACTCAATGAGGACGATTTATCTGATGCTGAAAGCAGCTATCTGAAAAACAGAACTAACAGCGGAGTTTCTGACAACCTTGCTGACCTCAAAGAAAATATGGATGACAAAGTCAGAGCTATTGCTAATAAAGTAGGTTTTGACCCTGATGATGCTTTGAGAGATGTTAACAACGGAGAATCAGTTATTGGGTTATTACCTAATGAAAATGACAGCAACTATTCTTCCGTTAAGAAAATGGCTGATGAATATGAATCTCTTAAAGAAGAGTACAGATACAAACTCTACCAAAAAGGCGGAGCTGCAAACATTTACAGTCTCGCAACAGGTGAAGATACTGAAAACTTTGACCAGGAATTATTTAACTACTACCTCAGATGGGGAAAATTGATTCAGGAAGAAGTTGGTATTGAATACTGCATCTCTGAAACTTTTTATTCTAAAAACTTCGGTAATGATGCTGATACTCTTAACCAAATGCTTCAGTCAGGTAAAATTACCGTTGATGTCGTAAACATTGATAAAACAGGTAAGCTCACTGATGACACAACTTCTGTCGCAAGTGACAGCAATCTGGCTTACACGCCGACTTCAACTATTGACAAGAAAGCACTTGCAAAAGCAGAAGCTGAATATGAACGAGATATGAAGAAAATTGACAGAAAAGACAAAGAATATGATATGGACTTAAACAGATTAGAAACGGAACGTACTGCACTTACTACCGAGTACGACTCCGTTAAAAAAGTTATTCAGGATAATATCGAAAGAACATTCGGTATTTTCTCATAGATGTAAGATAAAGATTTCCCTTTTTAATCCCTTTTCCCTTTTTCGCCTGAGTTACA